>JBIKPY010000090.1:0-8977 GCA_044357185.1 Polaromonas sp. | reverse complement strand
CCTTTCACGTCAAGGTGATTCCGCATGCCAGCATTGGCATCGGTATTTTTCAGGCTGCCAGTTTGCACGCGACTGCGGCTTTGCCGAACTGTCCGATGCATGAATACCAGCACTCTGTCTTTGACCGTAATCTTCAGTACGTCAACACCAGCATGCGCTGTGAGTCCGGTGCATTCATCCTGCCCGAGGGCCCGGGGCTTGGCACAGAACCAAACGAATCAGTTTGGCAATTTTTGCGACCGAAGGCAAAGCAATGATGGCTGGGTTTTCCGGGGTGTACCCGATTCTTCACACGTTTTACGATAAGACAGGGAAGCTCGACCCAAAATTGACCTGCCAAACTCAGTTTGTTATGTCTACAGCGGAAAGTAAATTTTGAACTCTGTCGCACTGATTGCCCTGGACTGGGGCACCTCCAACCTGCGCGCCTGCCTGCTGAACGCCAAGGGCCAGGCCATAGAACATCGCAGCGCACCGGGCGGCGTGATGGCGGTGGTCGGCGGCGCATTTGAACAAGCGCTGCTGAGCCTGTGCAGCGACTGGCTTACCCAACACAACTGCGCCTTGATTGCCAGCGGCATGATCGGCAGTCGCCAGGGCTGGAAAGAAGCGCCCTATCTGGACTGCCCCGCCGACATCAGCACGGCGGCCCGGCAATTAACGCCAGTAGCACTGAAGCTACTGGACGGCCAGCAACGCGTCTTGCACATTGCGCCCGGACTGCGCTTTCAAGAATCAAGTGGCGCCTTTGACGTCATGCGGGGTGAGGAAACCCAGATCTGGGGTTCACGCCTGGCGCCAGACAGCCGCTGCCTGTTGCCCGGCACCCACTGCAAATGGGCGTGGACGGGCGCCAAAGGCGAGGTGCTGTCTTTTCAAACCTGGATGACGGGCGAGCTTTTCGGGCTGCACACCAAGCACGGTATTTTGGGCAGGCTCATGCTGCAAGGCCAGGAACGGCTGGAAGACTTTCGCTCAGGGGTCAAACTCGGTCTGGCCAATCAAGCCAAGGCCAACCATGTGGTGTTTGCGGCGCGCACGGCCGGGCTGATGGGGCAAGTCGCCCCGGAAGGTCTGCCGGACTACCTCTCAGGCATTTTGATCGGATTGGAAGTTGCCAGCGCCAGCGCCGGCGATGACGCTGCGGCACGCAAGCGTCCCATCACTTTGATCGGCGACGATGGTTTGTGTGAGCGTTACGGGATCGCACTGGAGCTGGCCGATATGGCTTGGCAGCGCAGCGCCGCAGACTCCACCACCCACGGTCAGTGGCTGATTGCCCAGGCCGCCGGGCTCACCGCCTGAGCGCATGCTGGCGGCCGCCACATGAGCAGTCTGGGTGAGATGGCCGGGCAGCTGTCGCTGCACTGCGGGGCAATGTCACTGACGCTGTCCAGCCAGGGTGGCGCTTGCACCTCACTGCGCTGGCACGCCGATGCCTCCGGGGCTGTCGATTTGTTGCATCCGCGCTCCAAGGCAAGCCAAGAGCATTTTGAGCAGCCTTCTTTTCCGCTGGTGCCCTACTCAAACCGCTTGTTTGCAGGGCAACTTCTCACGCCCGAGGGTGCGCTGACCCTGCCCTGCAACCATCCACGCCACCCCATGCCAGTACACGGGCTGGGCTGGCGCGCCAACTGGTCAACGCGCCAACTGAACGCCCACAGTGCCGAGCAACTGCACCATCACGAAGCAGACGTCCACTGGCCATTTACTTATGTCTGCACGCAACACGTCAGCTTGAGCGAGCATGCCGCGAACTTTGAGCTGAGTCTTCGCAATCTTTCAGACCGGCCTATGCCCGCAGGTCTGGGTTTTCACCCCTGGTTTGCGATCGACGAAGACAGCACAGTTTGTTTTGCCGCAGAGGCTGTCTGGATGAAAGACGGGCAGGGCCTGCCCACTGCCAGCCTGTCCGCCGGTAGCGCGCCGGAATTTGAATTTTCCAGCCCGCGACTGGCCATGGAAGTTGTGCAAGACCATTGCCACGCCGGCTGGCGCGAACCAATTTGCCTGACTCACCCGCGCCGTCAAATGACCTTGTCGATCACGGCCAGCGCCGAGCTTAAGCACCTGATGGTTTACCGCAGAACCGGGCAGCCCTGGCTGTGTCTGGAACCGGTGTCTCATGCCACCGGGGCGCTGAGCCTGCCGGAGCTCAATACGCCCGGCTCTGGCGCGCGCCTGCTGGCACCGGGTGAGCGCTGGTCGGTTTGGATGAATCTGCGGGTCATGCCCTTGCAGACAAGCAGCTAGCCAATGAAATCGGGAAAGCAAATACAGCTTTGTTTTTAAAATTTTTGACTGTGTAAACTTCTTTCACTTTTTTTATTTTTTCCAGAGAACAAACGCATGACCACACTGACTTTGCAACAAGCCAACGCCATCATTGCCGGCGCATTGGCCCAATCGGCCAAATCCGGCTACCAGCCCATGGGCGTGGTGGTGATTGATGAGAGCGGCAACGTCAAGGCCGCGCAGCGCGAAGACGGTGCCAGCATGTTCCGCCTGGACGTGGCCACCGGCAAAGCCTGGGGCGCGGTGGGCATGGGTGTTTCAAGCCGCGTGCTGGCTCAGCGCGCCAAAGACAACCCTAATTTTTTTACCACCCTGTCAGCCACCTCACAGGGTAAGTTTTTGCCCCAGCCGGGCGCGGTGCTGATTCTGGACGCCCATGGAAAAATCATGGGTGCCGCAGGCGCCAGCGGCGGCACCGGTGACGAAGATGAAGCCATCTGCATGGCCGGCGTGCAAGCGGCCGGCCTCAAAGCCGGTTGAGTGTGAGATGAAGGCAGCTTGAGCGCCTGCGCGCTCAGTCGACCTTGATATTGTTGTCTTTCACAATGCGGCTCCACAGTGCGATCTCACTGCGGATCTTGCGCCCGTAGTCGTCGGCGCTTCCGCCGACGATGTCAAAACCCATCTCTGAGAGCTTGGCCTGCAGCGCCGGTTGGCGCAGCGCCCGCGCCAGCGTGTCATTGAGCTTGGCCACCACCGCCGGCGGCATGCCGGCGGGGCCCACCACACCGTAAAACGGTGCGGCGTCGGGCATGCTGATCCCCATCTCCTGCAAGGTCGGTACATCCGGCAGCATGGGCGAGCGCTTGTTGCGCACAATTGCCAGGCCTTTGACTTTGCCGGCCTTGACTTGCACGCCGGTTGGCACGATGGCATCAACGAGCACCGGGACCTGACCACCCATCACGTCGCGCAAGGCCGGCGCCACACCGGAATAACCCACATGCTGTGCGGCGATACGTTGCTGCGCAGCGACCATTTCAAACCACAAATGTCCGTAGCTGCCGGAGCCTCCACTGGTGTAAGCCAGGGGTGAGGGCTGCTTGCGCGCCCAATCAATGAGCTCTTTGAAGTTGCCGACCGGCACCGATGGATGCGACACCACCAACAATGGCTGCGTCACCACTTCAGCAATGGGGGACAAGTCTTTGACCGGGTCATAGGGAAGTTTTTTACCCAAGGCTGTATTAAAGGCAATCGGCACGCCAACGCCCGCCAAGGTGTAACCATCTGGCTTGGACTTGGCCACGGCGTCAATGCCAATCACCTGACCGGCACCCGGGCGGTTTTCAACCACCACCTGTTGACCCAACAACTCCCCCCAATACGGGGCGATGGTGCGAAAAGCCGTGTCGACACCGCCACCGGCGGCCACCGGCACGATCAGCTTGACGGGCTTGTCAGGAAAGGCATCCTGGGCCTGTACGCCCCCCAAGCTAAGTGCCACCGCCAAGATGCTCAGGCAGCGGGTCATGGTCAATAGAGAGTTCATGGGGTGAATCCTTTCAAAAGTAACTTGTATACTAGCATGGCAATGAACGCAACATCAAGTCCATCTATTTCTTTGGGCGTGACGGTCATGCCCGAATGGTTTCAATGTGAAGGCATTGATGCCGTGCTTGACCGCCTGCAAGCACTGGGCGCAGACGCTCTGGTCACCAGCCCCTATCTGCTTGAAATTGCCCCTCAGGGGGAAGGTGCCCGCGAACCCCCGCCCGACGGCGATGCCGGAACCGTGCGGCCGCTGGACCGCGCCTTATGGGGGCGCCACGAAACCTGGGTGCGCACAGCCCCTTGCATTGCGCATGACCTCTCAAAATACAAAGGCTTGCGCTACCAGCCCGGCCCGCCCGGCGCACTGACGCAGGCGCAGCCCGACTTTATGGACCAAGTGATCAAGGCCGCACGGGGTCGCGGGATGGCAGTTTATTTGCAGGTCATGGCTGCCAGCCCACCGGGCTACCGCGTGCAGTTCTCCGGCGCACTGAACGAAGACCAATGCCTGGGCCCCGACGGAAAATTGCACCCGCAGCGGGTAGACCGCAACGCCAGTTTGGCCAGCCCGCATGTACAAGCTTATGGCGGCGCACTGTTAGCCGAGTTAGCCCAGCGCTACCCCGGCGTGAACGGACTGCGAATCGATTGGCCGGAGTACCCGCCCTATGACTTGCGCAGTGCCCTGTTTGACTTCAGTACCCACGCGTGCGCCGCATTGCGCGAGCAGGGCGTCGAACCCAAGGCCTATGGCCGATTAGTTATGCAGCACCTGGACCGTTGGCAGGCTGCTGCACGCAACGCAGCGCCGCATGGCGCCATGGCCGTGCGCGACAGTCTGCGACAGGCGGGGTGGGACGAATTTTTTGGCGCCAGTGGTGACGGCGAACCCTTATGGGCCAGCAAGCGCGCCAGCGTGGCGACCCTGCTGCAAAGCTACCGGCAGGCACTTGACCAGGTGAGCGGGCCGCGACGCAGTCTTCAGCCGCAAGTCTTTCCCGCGCCATGGAGCCAATGGTCAGGTTTTGCGTGGAACGCGCTGGCAGGCAGCGCAGATGCGGTGGGCGTCAAGCTCTACACCATGCACTGGCCCATGATGGCGCGCTACTGGGCGCGGGATTTGTTGGGCCCAAGTACCGGCACTGAACTGGACGCAGTGACGGGCGCCATGGCTGACTTTCTGGGTGTGTGTGATGCGCCTGCCGACGGCAGCCAAATGCACTACCCGCCACCAGACACACCCCACCCTGTAGGCGCTCAGCGTCAGCGCGACAAACTGGCGCAAGCCCAGGCCCTCGCCGGCCAGGTGCCGGTGGTGGCCTACACACACAGTTATGGACCGCTGGACGACGTCGTCGCACGTTTCGATTTAGCCCTTCAATCGTGCACGCAGTCTGGCGGCAGTGCACGGGTCTGGATCAACCGCTACGGATATTTGTCAGACGCGAAACTGGCCGCAATGGCACCGGTGCTGGCCCGTGCGCGTCACGCAGTCAAACGGACGCTCACTTGAACACACGCATACCCTTGAACGGTCTTGGCCAAAGTACCAACGCACTGCTGGCAGAGCAGGTGCATGCCCGCTTACGCGCCGACATTTTGATGGCACGCCTCAGGCCGGGCGAGACGATGTCTGAAAACCAACTGGCGCAACGCCTGGGTGTCAGTCGCACGCCGGTTCGTGAAGCCATACAGCGCTTGCTGCGCGAAGGCCTGGTCAAGGTCTGGCCACAACGTGGGAGCCTGGTTTCATTGATGAGTCTGCAACGCATACAAGATGCCCTGTTTGTGCGGGAAGCGGTGGAGTCCCAGGCCGTTCGCCATTTGTTGGCCAAGGGCGGGGACGCCACGCGCTGGCAGCCTCTGCAAGAGTGCCTGCTACGCCATGAAGAGGCTTTGCAAAGCGAAGACCTTGAAGCGACGCTGCTGGCCGACCAAGACTTTCACCGCGGCCTGTTGGCGCTTTGTGGAATGCCGGGCGTCTGGCCTGTGGTGGCGCAGGCGCGCGATCTGCACCAAAGGGTCCGGGCCATCGCCGTGCCTGAATTACAGTCAGGCCGCAAAGCACTGAACGACCACCGTGCAATTTTGTCTGCACTGCAAGCCGGTGATGTAGAGGCCGCTGTGCGCTGCATCAGCGAGCACGTGCAGCACAACAATGTATTGACGCGCCGCATCGCGGCATTGCATCCCGATTACTTTGAAGGAGGCCTCGATGCCAGCCAGTGATTTTGAGATTTGCGATCCGCGATTTAAGCCCATGATCGTGGGCAATGCGCATGTAGAAAAACTCTTCACTGGCTGTCGCTGGTCTGAAGGGCCGGTTTACGTACCTGCTGGCCGCTACCTGCTGTGGTCCGACATACCGAATGACCGGGTCATGCGTTGGGACGAGACAGACGGCTCGGTGTCTGTCTTTGAGCAACCGGCATGGAACGCTAACGGCCATACGCTGGACCGCCAGGGCCGTGTACTGAGCTGTGAACACCGGGGCCGTGCGGTCACGCGCCGCGAACACGACGGCAGCCGCAAGGTGCTGGCCGCGCAATTCAATGGCCAGCGCCTGAACTCGCCCAACGACCTGGTGGTCAAGTCCGACGACAGCATCTGGTTCACCGACCCGACTTACGGCATTGACTCTGACTACGAGGGCGATGCCGCCGTTTCTGAGATAGGCGCATCGAATGTCTACCGCATTGACCCGCAAACCGGCGCCGTGACGGCGGTGGTGCAAGACATGGTGCGGCCCAACGGCCTGGCTTTCTCGCCCGACGAGCGCTGGCTTTATGTGGTGGACACCGGTTTCACCCATGTGGCCGACGGCCCGCGACTGCTGCGTCGCTATGCGGTGGCACAAGACGGCTTGAGTGTGGGAAATGGGCAGGTTTTCGCGACTTGCAGCGCTGGCTTGTTTGACGGGCTCAGACCCGATGTGCAAGGCAACCTGTGGGTGGGTGCGGGTGACGGCGTGCACTGTCTGGCGCCCGACGGCACGCTGCTCGGCAAGGTACGGGTGCCCGAAGTGGTGGCCAATGTATGTTTTGGCGGCCCGAAGCGAAACCGCCTGTTCATTTGCGGCACGACTTCGCTGTATTCAATTTACCTCAAGACCCAGGGTCTGCCGCGCTGAACCCGCACAGGGTTTAACTCAACAGTCACAAAGTCACCCTAAAATGACTTTTTTTAGGAGAACTTGCATGCTCAAACTCAACAGAAAACGCTTTTTAACCGCTTTGTGCCTGGCTCCTGCCTTGAGCTGGGCGCAGTCTTCCAACACGGTGGTGGTCTACACCAGCGCCCCCACCGAAATCCAGAACGCTTTGGTGCCGGCCATCAAAGCCAAGCTCGGTTTTGACGTGCAACTGGTGTCCGCGGGCGGTGGCGAGCTGCTCAAGCGCTTGCGCGCTGAAAGCGCCAAGCCGCTGGCTGACGTGGTGATCTCCACCGGCGGCGATGTGGTCGATCTGAATGCCGACCTGTTCACGCCTTACACCGTCAAAGACGCGGCGCGCATCAACCCCAAGTACAAAGTCAGCAACAACTGGACTGCTTTTTCTGTGACCATCCCGACCGTGCTGGCTGTGAACACCAAGCTGGTGCCGGAAGCTGAGGTTCCCAGCACCTGGGCGCAGCTGGCCGACCCCAAATGGAAAGGCAAAGTCGCTTTTGCCGGCGCTGACAAATCGAGCTCAGCGCTCACGCAGATGCTGCAAATCATTCACAACGAAGGCGAGCAAAAGGGCTGGGAGCGTTTCTCCGCCATGATGAATAACTTCGTGATCACCGGCAATTCCACAGCCGTGATACGCGGCACCGCGCAAGGTGAATACGCCATGTGCCTGACTCTGGAAGACAACGCGCAGCGTTTCATTGACGGCGGCTCCCCAATCCGCATCGTCTACCCCAAGGAAGGCATCAACGCTTCGGCAGACGCCATGGCGCTGGTGGCCAAAGGCCCTAACCCTGCCGCCGGCAAAGCCGTGCTGGACTATGTGGCTTCGGCCGAAGGCCAGGCCGTGGTGGTCAAGGCCTCGGGCCGCCGCCCTATCCGCAATGACGTGCCGGCCGCCGGCAAGTCGGTGGCGCCCGAACAGCTGCCGCTTAACAACTACCCGATGGACTGGGCGCTGGCCAAGTCCAAGGACTTCATGACCCGCTACCAGCAACTGGTTCGCCGCTGAACTGAAGACCGCCCAAGCACCAGCCCCGCCGATCATTCGGCGGGGCTTTTTCAAATGCACGACATGAATCCCAAAGTCCACATACAGCAGGTGAGCAAGCGCTTCGGAGCGCAGACTGTTTTGAACCAGATTGACCTGGCCATGCAGAACGGCGAGTTCCTCACCCTGCTGGGGCCCTCGGGCTGCGGCAAAACCACTTTGCTGCGCGCCCTGGCCGGCTTTTACACGCCGGACGAGGGTCGTATCTGGGTGGACGGCGTGGACATCACCCAGCAGCCACCGCACCGGCGCGACATCGGCATGGTGTTCCAGAGCTACGCGGTGTTCCCGCACATGACCGTGGCGCAGAACGTGGCCTATGGCCTGGAGGCGCGCAAGTTGCCGGCAGCCGATATCGCTCAGCGCGTGCAAAAGGCGCTGGAGCGTGTGCAGCTGGCGCAGCTCGGCGAGCGCTATGCCTCGCAGCTCTCGGGCGGACAAAAGCAGCGCGTGGGCCTGGCACGCGCCATGGTGATCGAACCGACCTTGCTGCTGATGGACGAGCCCCTGTCTAACCTGGACGCCAAGCTGCGGCTGGAAATGCGTCAGGAAATCCGCCTGATGCAGCGCGAGCTGGGCATCACCACGCTGTATGTCACGCACGACCAGGAAGAAGCGCTGGCGGTGTCCGACCGGATTGCCGTGATGCACGAAGGCCGCATGCTGCAATTGACCGGACCGCAAGAGATTTACCAGCAGCCGGCGCATGCTTTTGTGATGGACTTTGTGGGCGGCTGCATCTGGGTTGAAGGCCGGCTGGCGGCCGATGCCGGTGCTGGCATTTGTTTTGAAGGTGGTGGCGTGCAAGGCGTGCGGCGCCTGCCGGCATCTGCCGGCACTGCGGCCCAAGCGGGGCGCGCGCTGCGCATGGCCTTGCGGCACGAACACCTGCAGCGCAGCAACGACCCCGGTCTGCCCGGCTGGGACGGCGTGCGCGTGGAGCTCAAAACATTTTTGGGTACGCGCTT
>JBIKPY010000089.1:0-9196 GCA_044357185.1 Polaromonas sp. | reverse complement strand
CTCGACCTCCGTTTCAAACACCAGCGCGACGCCGAGCTCAAGGCAACGATCTTGCAGGATGTTGAGCAGGCGCTTGCGTCCTACGCCGCAAAAACCATGGCCGCCTGAGCGCACGCTGCGGCCTTTGAAAAAGACCTCGATGTCGTCCCAGTGGTTGAAGGCATCGCCAATGATGTTGGCGCTGACGGGGTCTGCGCTGCGGAGGTTGTCCAGTGTCTGATCTGACAGCACCACGCCCCAGCCAAAGGTGTCAAACGGGCGGTTGCGCTCGACCACCGTGATCTGGTGCGCCGGGTTTTGGAGCTTCATCAGCGCGGCAAAGTAAAGGCCGGCAGGTCCGCCGCCCAGGCAAAGAATATTCATATTGGCACTATCGGCTGGTTGATTCCCTGTTGATTGTTTAGGTCTAAACTAAATTCGTCAAGGGGGTTTGCCGCCAGGGCCTCAGGAAAACTCAGCCGGGTGCTTGAAAGCCGGCAGCCCGGTAGGTCAAAACCAGGGTGTCCCGGTAACCGCCGGACGGCTCGCCGCTGGGCTGTATGGGTGTGGTTTCGTGGATGACCCGGGTGTCGTCAAGCAGCAGCGCGGTCAGTGGCTCGGTCATGACAAAGCGCACACCCGAAGGGCCATGTGCATCAAATACCCGTGTCTCGCCCCCTTTGACGCCTTGGCGCCCTACCAGCATCACCACCACAAAATCGACGCCGTCGCGGTGCGCGCCTTCCGGTGTGGGGCGGCCGACCCCGCCGGCCGTGTCGATGCGGAATTGGTGCGCCTCGATAGACCACTGCGGTGCCGGCTTGACTTGCGCAAACAAGCGGCCCAGCGCCAGCAGTAGCCCGGTCCACAGCGCTGCCTGGCTGACAGCCGGCTCAACCGGTTCAAACCAGCGCTCAAAGCCGCCATGCAGCGCGTTGTAATCGGTGGGTTGCCAGTGTGCCCTGTGCGGCGTCGCTTGCAAGGTGTTGCTTGCCAAGGTCTGCACGTAGCAGGCGTGACGGCGATGCCGGTAATGGCCGCCGTCACGCAAATGGGTGTCTGGTGGCAAGCGATCCCAGCTTTTTGCCAGGTCTGGCCACTGGCTTTGCCAGTCGGCAGCGGGCAGGCTCAGTGTGGCCTTGAAGTCGTCTGGTTGCAGCAAACTCAGGCCGTCTTGCAGCAGTGCCTGGGCGGCAGGTTTGGGGGTGGTGGCGATGTTGAACATAAGCCGCTATTTTGCGCCTGCCAAAGAACATAATCGAAGCGCAAGGAGCAGCCCATGTTGTACAAGTTCAAATCTAAAAATACGGGCGATGTCATCATGCTCGAGCCGCACGGCCGGCAGGTGCTGGAGATCATCGGCAAAGAGGCCGGACCCCAAGGCATCATCCTGCCCGAACAGATGCCCGCCGCTTTGCTGGCCTTGCGAGCGGCCATCGCACAGGAAGAATTGTTGGAGCCTCAGCAGCAGCTGGCGCAGAACGCCGAGCAAAAGAGTCAGTCACCCGCCATTGCACTGCGCCACCGCGCCCTGCCTTTCATGCAGATGCTAGAAGCATGTCACCGGCAGGGCGATAGCGTGGTGTGGGGCGTCTGAGCGCCCTTCATCAGTCGGGTTTTCAGTCGACCTTGGCACCGGAGTCTTTGACTACTTTGGCCCATTTGGTGATTTCAGAATCGATCAGGCGCGCAAATTCCTGCGGCGTGTTGCCGCTCGGAATCGCTCCCTGCCCCAGCATTTTTTCTTTGATGGCAGCCGTGTTCAGCGACTTGGCGACTTCCTGCTGAATCCGGTTGACGATGTCTGGTGGTGTGCCGGCAGGTGCCAGCAGGCCAAACCAGCTGCTCGCTTCAAAGCCCTTGAGCTTGCCAACATCTTCAAGCGTGGGCACATCCGGCAGTGCACCCGAGCGCTGGCTGCTGGTGACGGCAAAGGCCTTGAGCTTGCCGCTCTTGATGTGCGGCATGGACGATGGCAAGTTATCAAACATCACGTCCATGTTGCCGGCCACCAGGTCAAGCAATGCCGGGTTGGAGCCGCGGTACGGAAAGTGAACCATGAAGGTGCCCGTCATGCTCTTGAAGAGTTCGCCCGCCATGTGAATGGAGGTGCCGTTCCCGCTGGAGGCCATGTTCAGCTTGCCGGGGTTGGCCTTGGCGTATTTGATGAAATCAGGCACGCTGTTGATACCCAGCGTGCGGGCTTTCTCCGCATTCATCACCATCACGTTGGGCACGCCCGCGACCAGGGTGATGGGTGCAAAGTCCTTGACCGGGTCAAAGGGCATCTTGTCGTACAGCGATTTGTTGATGCCATGCGTGCCCACCGTACCCATGACCAGGGTGTAACCATCCGCCGGGGATTTGGCAACCACGTCGGTGCCCAGGTTGCCGCCGGCGCCACCACGGTTGTCAATGACGAAAGGCTGACCAAAGGCCTTGCTCAACTCGGGTGCAATAGCCCGGGCCAGGATGTCGGTGGTGCCGCCGGCTGCAAAAGGCACGACGATCCTGACCGGTTTGCTGGGCCAGCTCGATTGCGCCAGAGATGGCAGTGCCGCCAAGCTGCTCAAGCCGGCCAGTGCCAGGCTGCGCAGCAAAAGACGGCGAGGTGTGGAGGTGCTTGGCATGGGCTTTTCCTGATCAATGTGGGATGAAAAAAATCTGCACTGATTCGCATGGTGCAGCGCTAGGCGTCTTTGTACCGCCAAGCGCGCGCTGGCGGGCGTGGGATAACCCGTAGCGCGCGTGTCCGGGCATGAAAAAACCGCCTGAACCCGAAGGTGCAAGCGGTTTGACGGGGGCTAACTGGCTAGCGATCAGTCAGCATACTTACCAGCCGCATCGATGACGGTCTTGAGCTTGGCGGTTTCTGCTGCCACAAAGGCTTTGTGGTTGGCAGGCTCAACACGGTTGTCGGCCACGACCACAGCGCCCAGACCTTCTTGTCTTTTGATGAACTCGGGGTCTTTCAAGGCGATTTTCAGGGCGTCGTTGAGCTGTTTGAGCACGGCCGGTGGCGTGCCTTTGGGTGCGTACAGGCCGTGCCAGATGGTCAGGTTGAAACCTCTCATGCCCATTTCATTGAGGGTCGGGTAGTCTTTGAGGAGTTTGTGGCCGCTCAAGGGCTTGGCTGTGGTGACCGCGAAAGCTTTGACGCGGCCGGCTTCGATCTGACCGGTGGTGTTAGTAGTCTGGTCGCACATCATATCGACCTGGCCGCCCACCAGGGCGTTCATGGCCGGGGCCGTGCCGCCAAAGGGAATGGTCGTCATGGCTTCCGAGGCCTGCAGACGCGATTGCCACATCAGGCCGCAGAGGTGAGAGGCTGATCCCAGACCGGCGTGGGCAATGTTGAGCTTGCCGGCATTGGCACGGATGTAGTTTTCGAAGTCACGGTAAGTGTTGGCTGGCAACTGTGGCTTGCCGATCAAGGTCATTGGCACTTCGTTGATCATGCCAAGGTACTCGAAGTCGTTGGCGACGTTGAAAGTCAGTTTGCGGTACAGGGCGGGTACAGAGGCCATGCCGATGTGGTGAACCAGCAGGCTGTGGCCATCAGGCGCAGCCTTGGCGACCTTGGCCATGCCGATGCTGCCGCCGGCGCCGGCAACGTTTTCAACGACAAAATTGGCACTGCCGCCCATGGCTTTGCGCATGGCTTCAGCCAGGCCACGCGCAACAAGGTCGGTCGGGCCGCCTGGAGCGAATGGCACTGCCAATGAAACAGGCTTGGTGCCGGGAAAGGTCTGAGCCTGGGCAAAGATGGCGGTGGCAGCAAGCGCCAAAACAAAAAGTTTTTTCACGAGAGAGACTCCTATGGTTGAAGAACTTATTTTAAGGCCAAGGCCAAAATGTTCCCCCGCGGTAAACACCTAGGGGCAAGTCCGATAAGAAAAAGCTTATCAAAACGCTTATTTGTAGCTGCGGGCGTCCTGGATCACCAAACCGTCGTTGGGCAGGCTGCCCGGGTTGACACATTGCACGTCGCCACGCAGTTTGGTGACATCGCGGATGGCCGCACCAATGCGAGCCTGCAGGTCTTCGGGGCGGCTGGCCGTCTCAACCTGAAGCGTCATGGCATCATTGGCCATCTCGCCGCTGACCACGAGGCGTGCTTTGAGCACCTCGGGAAAGCGCTTGGCGATATCGGCAATTTGTCCGGGGTGTACAAACATGCCGCGTATCTTGGTGGTTTGGTCAGCCCGACCCATCCAGCCCTTAATGCGCGTGTTGCTGCGCCCGCTGGGACAGGTGCCCGGCAAGATGGCTGACAAGTCGCCGGTTCCAAATCGGATCAGCGGGTAATCGGGGTTGAGGCTTGTCACCACCACCTCGCCCACCTCGGCCTCAGGCACCGGGTCGCCGGTGCCTGGCCGCACAATCTCCAGAAGCACGCCTTCGTCCAGCACCAGGCCCTGGCGCGCTTCGGTCTCATAAGCGATCAAGCCCAGATCGGCGGTGGCATAGCACTGGTAGCCGGCAATGCCGCGTTCGGCCAGCCAGTCGCGCAGCGAAGGGGGAAAGGCCTCGCCTGACACCAGTGCGCGCTGCAGGCTGGGCAGCGCGACCTGCATGTCGGCCGCTTTCTCGACAATGATTTTCAAAAAACTGGGTGTGCCTATGTAGCCGGCCGGTGCCAGTTCGGCCATGGCCTGGACTTGCTGCTCGGTCTGACCGGTGCCACCGGCAAACACGGTGCAGCCCAGCGCGTGTGCGCCGGTTTCCATCATGGAGCCGGCCGGCACGAAGTGGTAGCTGAAGCAGTTGTGGATCAGCTGGCCGGGCCTAAAGCCGGCGGCGAACATGGCGCGCGCCATGCGCCAGTAGTCTTTGCGCGTGCCTTCAGGCTCGTAAATGGTGCCGGGGCTGGCAAAAACACGCGGCATGTGCGCGCCAAAGCGCAGCGCGCTGAAGCCCCCGAAAACGTCGACGCTGCCGCCGGCAGCGCGCGCCGCTTGCTGGCGCTCTAGCAAGGCGTGTTTGCGTGTGACCGGCAGGCGGGCCAGCGCCGCGCGCGTGTTCACTTGGGCGGCATCTACGCCGCTCAGCACAGCGGCAAAAGCGCGGCTGTTTTGTTGGGCGTTGGCAATTTGCAGAGGCAAAGCTGCCAGCAGGGCGGCTTCACGCTCGGCCGGCGGCCGGTGTTCGAGCGCGTCGAAAAATGATGATTTCATAAGTGAGTTGACTCAGGCCAGCCAGCGCTTGCGGCGCTTGTAGCTCTTGACGTCTTTGAAGCTCTTGCGCTCGCCACCACCCACACCCAGGTAGAACTCCTTGACGTCCTCGTTGTTGGCCAGCTCGCTGGCGATACCGTCCATCACCACGCGGCCGGACTCCATGATGTAGCCGTAATCAGAATACTTCAGCGCCATGTTGGTGTTTTGCTCGGCCAGCAAAAAGGTGACTTTTTCTTTTTGGTTCAGGTCTTTGACGATCTCGAACACTTCTTCAACGATTTGCGGCGCCAGGCCCATGGAAGGCTCGTCCAGCAAGACCATGTTGGGGTTGGCCATCAGCGCGCGGCCGATGGCGCACATTTGCTGCTCGCCACCGGAGGTATAGGCTGCTTGAGATGTACGGCGGCTTTTAAGGCGTGGGAAATAGTTGTAAACCTTCTCGAGGTTGGCCGCCACTTCGGCCTTACTTTTGCGCGTGTAGCCGCCTGTCAGCAGGTTTTCCTCAATGGTCAAATGAGCAAAACAGTGTCGACCTTCCATGACCTGAACCACGCCACGCTGCACCAGGTCGGCGGGCGAGAGGTTTTCAATGCGCTCGCCGCGCAGCTCGATGGAGCCCTTGGTGACCGCGCCACGCTCGCCTTGCAGCAAATTGGAGACGGCGCGCAAGGTGGTGGTTTTGCCCGCACCATTACCGCCCAAAATGGCGACGATCTTGCCATTGGGCACCTTCAAGGACACGCCCTTTAAGACCAAGATGACGTGGCTGTAGATTACCTCGATGCCATTAACGTTGAGAACGATGCTGTTGGGTTCCATGTCTTGCCTTATTCAACCAATCGCCAAGCCTGCACAGCAAGCCTGGCGATTGGGGGCTCCAAGGAACCCCCGGCCAGACCCGTGAACGCCTTTGGCGCACAAGGGCTAGGCCTTACCGATTACGACTGGCAGTCTTGACCAGTACGACGAGTCCACTTTTTCTCGACCGCATACTTGTCAGCGGCGGCCTTGACCATGGGCTTTATGATCGCATCGTCTTGTTGCATCCAGTCACTGGTAAAGTTCCATTTCTTACCATCCCACTGATGTACGCGCGCCCAGGAAGCGCCTTGGTGGTCAGAACAAGAGGTTGAAATGGGGCGCATCACGCCCTTGAAGCCCAGGACGTCCAACTTGGCTTGGGTCAGGTTGAGGTTTTCGTATCCCCAACGCGCTTGCTCGCCTGACACCCACTTGCCTTTGCCAAAGCGTTCTTGCGTAGCGCGCACACCCTCTACCGCCAACATGGCCGCTATCAGCCCGCGCATGTACAGCACTTCACCCACCTCGTTCCGAGGGCCAGTGCCTTGGCCTTTATCGTGCAACTTGGCCAAAATTTCTTTGACCACCGCTGCATTGGGCTCAGCACCGTGTTGCAGCGCCAAGGCGTTATATCCCTTGGCACCGTCGCCCACGTCTTTCACATCGGGCTCGGCACCGGCCCACCAAACACCATACATCTTGTCGCGCGGAAAGCCTGTGGCCACGGCTTCTTTGAGGGCGGTGGAGTTCATCACCCCCCAGCCCCAGTTGAGCACATAGTCGGGGCGGTTTTGGCGGATTTGCAACCAAGTGGCTTTTTGCTCCACGCCAGGGTGGGCTACGGGCAGCAAGGTCAGCGCAAAGCCATGCATAGCAGCGCGCTCTTGCAACAAAGGAATGGGTTCTTTGCCATACGGGCTGTCGTGGTAGACCAAGGCGATTTTTTTGCCCTTGAGCTTGTCAAAGCCACCCTCTTTGGCCGCCAGGTGCTGAATCAAAATATCAGCAGCGCCCCAGTAGGTGCCGGTCAGCGGGAAGTTCCATTTGAACACCTGGCCATCGGCCGATTCGCTGCGGCCATAGCCTCCGGTGATAAGAGGAATCTTGTCGCCGGGGGCTTTTTCGGTCAGTGCGAAGGTGATGCCGGTGGACAAAGGTTGGAACACGGTGGCACCGCCGTTTTTGCCTTTGAGGCGCTCGTAGCACTCGACACCGCGGTCGGTGGCATAGCCGGTTTCGCACTCTTCAAACGACACCTTGACGCCGTTGATACCACCGCGAGCATTGACCAACTTGAGGTAGTCGGCATAGCCATTTGCGAAGGGCACGCCATTGGGGGCATAAGCGCCGGTGCGGTACACCAGCATGGGGAAAAACTGCTCTTTGGACTGGGCCAAGGCCGGTGTAGCCACACTGGTGACCAATGCCGCCACTGCCAAGCCAGCGGCTAAGGTTAATTTTAAGCTCATCAACGTCTCCTTTAAAAAATAAACAACGGGGGAAAACTCAATGCGGGAAGGGCCACAAGCGCAGCTTTTGCTTGCCTAGGCTCCACAGACGTGCCAGACCATGCGGCTCGACGATCAAAAACCAAACAATCAAGGCACCAAACACCATGTACTCGGCATGCGAAATGAAGGCCGTTGAAACCTCAAGGCCAAACACCCCTCCTACAACGGGAATGGCTTGGTTGAGAAAAATCGGGAGAACCACAATAAAAGCGGCGCCGAAAAAACTGCCCATGATGGAGCCCATGCCGCCAATGATGACCATGAACAACAGCGAGAACGATCGGTCTACCGAGAACGCTGCCGGCTCCCAAGCCCCCAAATGGATGAAGCCCCACAACGCTCCAGCCACGCCCACTATGAAGGAGCTGACCGCAAAGGCGCTCAACTTAGCGTACATCGGGCGAATGCCAATCACCGCTGCGGCCACGTCCATGTCGCGAATGGCCATCCATTCGCGGCCAACCGCGCTGCGAACCAGGTTTTTGGCTAGCAAGGCAAACACCAACAAAATGCTCAAGCAAAAAATGTACTTCTGAACTGGGGTGTCGATTGGCTGACCAAATACCTGCAGGTTGGACACCGACACCGAACCCGATGAGGTGTTGTTGGTGAACCATTTGACGCGCAAAAACGCCCAATCGCAAAAAAACTGCGCTGCCAGCGTAGCCACCGCCAAGTACAAACCTTTGACGCGCAAGCTCGGTATGCCAAAAAAGATGCCCACCAAGGTGGCAAAGAAACCACCCGACAGCAACGCCAGCAGCAAAGGCATGTCGTCAATGCGAATAAAAGTGTTGTAGGCTGCGTAGGCGCCCACGGCCATAAAGCCACCCGAACCCAGTGAAATCTGACCGCAGTAGCCGACCAAAATATTCACGCCCAAGGCCGCTAAGGACAGAATCAAAAAGGGAATCAAGATGGCGCGGTAAAGGTACTCATCCACCAACAAGGGCACGCCAACAAAGGCAAACACCAGCAAGGCCAAAATAGCCCAGCGGTCCTGGGCAATAGGGAAGATTTGTTGGTCAGCCCAGTAGCTGGTTTTGAATTGGCCGTTTTCTCTATAAAACATATTGTTTGCGCTTCACTTTTAATCTTTGGATTTCGACACGCGTCTTTCAGACACGATCGATGATTTTTTCGCCAAACAAACCTTGCGGGCGAAAGAGTAATACCACCAGCGCCAGCACATAAGCAAACCATATTTCAATGCCGCCGCCCACGTACGGGCCTAAAAACACCTCGGAGAGTTTCTCTCCCACACCGATGATTAGCCCGCCCAAAATGGCGCCGGGCACCGAAGTCAGGCCGCCCAAAATCACCACCGGTAACGCCCGCAAGGCCACCGCCGAAAGGGAAAACTGCACGCCCAACTTACTACCCCAAATCATGCCAGCGACCAAGGCCACCACCCCAGCCACGCACCACACAATGACCCAAATGCGGTTGAGTGGGATGCCGATCGACTGTGCGGCCTGGTGGTCATCGGCAACCGCACGCAGGGCACGACCAGTGGAGGTTTTTTGGAAAAACAAAGTCAGCAACGCCACCAAGGCGGCTGAAATGCCCGCTGCTATCAGATCCTCTTGGCTGACCATGAGGCCGCCTTCGAACACCGTGTCAAACAGCATCATGGGTTCTTTGGGCATGCCAATGTCGATCTTGTAAATATCGGAGCCGAATATAGTTTGGCCCAAACCGTCCAAAAAGTAAGTGATGCCCAAG
>JBIKPY010000030.1:0-28371 GCA_044357185.1 Polaromonas sp. | reverse complement strand
CGTCGAGGTCCAGCGGGTCGCCGGGGGCGGCCATGGCGCGGTCCATGACGATCTCGCGCATGTGCGGCGGCAACACGCCGGCCGACTCCAAAAAGCTCACAAAGCCCAGGGTCTCGGCGCCCAGGTGGTCTTGCTCGGCCACAGAATAAACACGCATGCTGTCGGCCGATTGCGCTTGCAGCAAAACAGGGTGCTCGGGGCGGGGGGCGGCGTCTTCTTTGCTCGGGTCCGTGGCGCGGGTGTTGTGGGCCGCGACTTGCAGGCCGTTGAGCCAGATCAGGGCCGCTTCAATTTCGTCGCTCTCAAAGCCGGCGGCGATCAGCTTGCGGCTTAACTGACGCGGCGCCGGGCAAGCGTCACCTTGCCAATAATTTTCATAAACGTACACCAGCACTTCAAACATATGACCTCAATATAACGCAAGTTTTTGACATGCGGCCGATTCAGCCCTTGGCAATGCGTACAAATTTTCCACCCGGCAAGCGGGCTAGATCGCCATCCATCTCCAGCCCCAGCAATTGCGCCTGCAAAGCGGCCGTCGCCAAGCCAGTGCGGGCCTGCAATTCGTCCAGACTGGCAGGGTCAAAGCCCAGCGCCCGCAAGAAGGGAGGGTCCGGCTGCGCGTCAAGCGCAGGGGTGCCGTCCGGGGGCTGGTCGGCCCCGTCAATCTCTGGCCTTAGCAACTTAGCCGGCAGTGCGGGCAACTCTTCGAGCACGTCCTGCGCCGATTCCACCAACTTAGCGCCCTGCTTGATGAGCAGGTGGCAACCGCGTGACAGTGGCGAATGGATTGAGCCGGGTATGGCAAACACCTCCTTGCCCTGCTCGGCGGCCAGCCTTGCTGTGATGAGCGAGCCCGACTGGGGCGCCGCTTCAATGACCAGCGTGCCCTGGCTCAGGCCGGCAATCAATCGGTTGCGTCTGGGGAAATTGGCTGTCAGTGGCGGCGTGCCAAGCGCAAACTCACTGACGATCAGGCCCCGCTCTGCAATGCGGTGCGCCAGCGCTAAGTGCTTGCGGGGATACACCCGGTCCAGCCCCGTGCCGACCACCGCCACTGTGTAGCCCCCGGCGTTCAAAGCGCCCTCGTGCGCTGCACCGTCCACGCCCATGGCCAAGCCCGACACCACACACCAACCCTCAGCGCCCAAAGCTTGGGCAAATTGCGCAGCATTGATCTGACCCTGCGGCGTCGGGTTGCGGCTGCCGACAATGGCAATGCAGGGCAAGCCGGCCAAGCCTTGGCTGGCGCTCGCTTCGGGCCGGGGTACGAGGCTGCCCATCATGTAAAGCATCAGCGGCGGGTCTGCGATGTTGAGCAAAGAGGCCGGGTAATGGGCATCACCCAGCGTCACAATGCAGCGGTCCTGCCCTTGCGCCAGCCAGTCCAGGGTACTGGCCAACAGCGCCGGCAAGGCCTCGGGCACGGTCTCGATGGCGCGGCGCAAGCGCTCGCTTGGCGGCGCGCTCAAAGCACCCTGGTCAGCTTCAAAAATTGCTTGCGGCAGGCCATAAGCCGCCAGCCACTGCCGCGCGGTTTCGTTGCCCACGCCCTCTGTCAGGGACAGCCGTAGCCAGGCGCTTAACTCATTGGCCTCATCGCTGCTCAAGTGGTGGCCAAACATGCTGCATCCCCAGGTCGAATCAAATGAATACCTGTAGGTTAATTTATTTCCTTTTTAAGCGCCAACAACTTTAAAAATGAATCCAATAGTATGAATCGTCCTTTGGCCGGCCAAGCGCGCCAATCTGACCGAAAATAGGCGCTGCTTTTTAAGACTTCACGCCCGATGACCCAACTGACCATTCTTCGATACCCGGACCCTCGCCTGCACACCGTCGCCAAACCGGTGGCAGATGTCAACCAACGCCTGTCACAACTGGTGAGTGACATGTTTGAAACCATGTACGAAGCAGCCGGCATTGGCTTGGCGGCCACACAGGTGGACGTGCATGAACGCCTGATCGTCATTGACGTGAGCGAAAAACGCGACGAGCCCTTGGTGTTGATCAACCCCGAGCTGGTGTGGCGCAGCGAGGAAACCCGGCTCGGCGAAGAAGGCTGCCTGTCGGTGCCCGGCATCTACGACGGTGTTGCGCGCTCCCTCGCGGTGAAGGTGCAGGCCCTCAACCTGGACGGTCAGCTGCAAACTTACGAAGCTGAAGGCACGCTGGCGGTGTGCATTCAACACGAGATGGACCACCTGATGGGCAAGGTGTTTGTTGAATACCTTTCGCCGCTCAAGCGCAACCGCATCAAGACCAAACTGGTCAAGCAAAAGAAAGACGAAGAGCGCGACGCTGCAGGCTAAGACCGTCTTGTGGTCGCCGGCACCCGAGCGGCCACCTAGAATCGACGCATGCGCGTCATCTTTGCCGGTACACCTGAATTCGCCCGCGTGGCCTTAGCGCATTTGCACGAGGCCGGCTTTGAGATCGCCCTGGTGCTGACACAGCCCGACCGCCCCGCCGGCCGCGGCATGAAACTGCAAGCCTCCGCTGTCAAACAGTGGGCGCAGACGCACCAGATCCCCGTCGCCCAGCCGCGCAGCCTGCGCCTGGACGGCAAATACCCTGAAGACGCCGCCGCTGCCCGCACCGTCATCGAAACAGCCCGCGCCGACGTGATGGTGGTCGCCGCCTACGGCCTGATCCTGCCGCAGTGGGTGCTGGACTTGCCCCGTCTTGGCTGTTTGAACATTCACGGTTCGGTGCTGCCGCGCTGGCGCGGCGCGGCGCCTATTCACCGGGCCATTGAAGCGGGTGACGCAGAAACCGGCGTGACCATCATGCAAATGGACGCCGGGCTGGACACCGGCGATATGCTGCTGGTGCAAACGCTGCGCATAGGCCCGCAAGACACCACAGAATCGCTGCACGATGCGCTGGCTGCACTGGGCGCCCGGTTGATCGTGCAGGCCTTGCAACAGGCGCAAACCGGCGCTTTGCAAGGCGTGGCCCAAGCTGCCGACGGCGTTTGCTATGCACACAAGATCGACAAGCGCGAAGCCGCGCTCGACTGGACGCAGCCGGCCACTACGCTGGCGCGCCGTGTGCGTGCCTTCAACCCTTTTCCGGTCGCCAGCAGCGTGCTGGGCGGTGAGACCATCAAGTTCTGGCGCGCCCAGGCACTGCCGCCGCACTCACGGCCCGCTCAGCCAGGGGAAGTTATCGCTGTCAGTGCTGAAGGTGTCGACATCGCCACAGCGTCAGGCGTGCTGCGCGCCACTCGGCTGCAAAAAGCAGGCGGCAAAGCGCTGGAGGCTGCCGACTTTTTGCATGGCTTTGCGCTGCACCCCGGTCAGATTTTTGCGGCGGCAAACCACACAGACGCATTGAAGTGAGCCCCTTTTGACTGCCTTGTTCAAACACCCTGAATTTCGCCTCGGCTTGAAAGACATGGCCAGCGTGGCGCCCGGCCTGGCGGCCTGGGGCCTGATGACCGGCGTCGCCATGGCCAAGTCGGGCATGAGTGGTTTTGAAGCGGTGCTGATGACCTTGCTGGTGTTTGCCGGCAGCTCACAGTTGGCGGCCATACCGCTGCTGGCGGCGGGCGCACCCATGTGGGTGATTCTGGCCACCTCGTTTTGCGTGAACCTGCGCTTCATTGTTTTCAGCGCCCATCTGCGCGCTTACCTGATGCACCAGCCTTTGTGGCGGCGGCTGGTCAGCGGTTTTTTCACAGCCGATCTGAGCTATGTGTTGTTCACCAAACGCTATCCGCATCCCAGCGATGAAGCGCTGACTCGCCGCGCACAAGAAGCTTATTTGGCCGGCAATGCCGCCATGAGCTGGTCGGCCTGGGTTGGGCCCAGCCTGCTGGGCATTGTGCTGGCGCATTCGATTCCGCTGTCCTGGGGCCTGGGCTTTGCTGCCATTTTGGCGCTGCTGGGCATCTTGTGTTCGCTGGCCACCACGCTCCTGCGTGCCGTCTCGGCGGGCGTCGCCGGCGCAGCGGCCGTTGCCGCCTTTGCCCTGCCCCTCAAACTCAACATCCTGGTGGCGATTGCCGCTGCCGTGGCCGTCTGTCTGATGCTGGAAAAAATGCCGCAGCGCAGACCAGAGCACGCCGGCAACCCTGACTGACGGTACACGCACATGAACCAAACCGATCTCTACACCGTGGCCACCATCGCCGGCATGGCCTGCGTCACGGTGCTCACGCGCTGCTTCTTTTTGTTGTCGAGCAAGCCCTGGACGCTGCCAAGCTGGGCCCAGCGCGGCCTGCATTACGCGCCGATTGCGGCGCTGTCTGCAGTGATCGTGCCCGAGATGGTCATGACGCAAGGCCAGCTGATCGCCACCTGGCAGGACGCGCGCATTTTTGCCGTGCTGGCCGGTCTGGCCTGGTACTACTGGCGGCATGATTTGCTGGGCACCATCATCGTCGGCATGGCGGTGTATTTGCCGCTGCATGTGGGCCTGGGCTGGTAAGCGCCGGCTCCTACAATCCGGCTGTTTTTTCAGCTGCTTTTCAAACAAAACCCATGAACTTCATCCGCTTTTCTGATCTTTGCGCCAACGGCCAGGCGACCGGCCAGCGCGTGTTCATCCGTGCCGACCTGAATGTGCCGCAAGACGACAGCGGCCGCATCACCGAAGACACGCGCATCCGCGCTTCAGTGCCCTGCCTGCAAATGGCGTTGGACGCCGGCGCAGCCGTCATGGTGAGCTCGCACCTGGGGCGCCCCACCGAAGGCGCTTTCAAGCCCGCCGATTCACTGGCGCCTGTCGCCAAGCGCCTGGGCGAGCTGATGCAGCGCGAAGTACCGCTGCTCGCCAACTGGACCGAGGGCGTGACCGTGCAGCCCGGCCAGATCGTCATGCTGGAGAACTGCCGCGTGAACCCTGGCGAAAAGAAAAACGACGAAGCGCTGGCACGCAAGATGGCCGCGCTCTGCGATATTTTTGTGCATGACGCTTTTGGCACTGCGCACCGCGCCGAAGCTTCGACCTACGGCATCGCGCAGTTCGCCAAAGTCGCCTCGGCCGGCCCGCTGCTGGCCGCCGAGATGGACGCGATTGCCAAAGCGCTGGCCCAGCCGCGCCGGCCACTGGTGGCCATCGTGGCCGGCAGCAAGGTCTCAACCAAGCTGACGATTTTGCAGGCGCTGGCCGGCAAGGTGGACCAGCTCATCGTGGGCGGCGGCATTGCCAACACCTTCATGCTGGCCGCCGGTTTGAACATCGGCAAGAGCCTGGCCGAACTCGGCTTGCTGGACGACGCACGCGCCGTGATTGCCGCCATGAAAGCGCGCGGCGCCGACGTGCCGATTCCGACCGACGTGGTCACCGCCAAGACCTTTGCAGCCGACGCCGTAGCCACCGTGAAAGCCGCCGCTGACGTGGCTGAAGACGACCTGATTCTGGACATCGGCCCAGCCACCACAGCGCGCCTGGCCGCCATGCTCAAGGCCGCCGGCACCATCGTCTGGAACGGCCCGGTCGGCGTGTTTGAGTTTGACGCCTTTGCCAAAGGCACCGAAGGCATTGCCCGCGCCATTGCCGAGAGCAGCGCGTTTTCGATTGCCGGCGGTGGCGACACGCTGGCCGCGATTGCCAAGTACGGCATTGAAAAACAAGTGGACTACATCTCTACCGGCGGCGGCGCTTTTCTGGAAGTGCTGGAAGGCAAAACGCTGCCGGCTTTTGAGATATTGCAAAAACGCGCGGCGGGCTGAAGCAGCCCCGGGCAAGGTGGGGCCGTCAAGCCCATGTACCGGCTTGGTAACTCGCGCGTGTGAGAATGGAAACTAAATTACACGGAAGACAAACTATGCCCAGCCGCGCCACCAAGATCGTTGCCACCCTCGGCCCCTCGTCTAACCAGCCCGACATTCTTGAAAAGATGATCGCCGCCGGCGTCAACGTGGTGCGGCTCAATTTCAGTCACGGCACGGCCGAAGACCACATCAAGCTCGCTGGACTGGTGCGTGAAGCCGCCCAACGCGTCGGCCGCGAGGTGGCCATCATGGCCGATCTGCAAGGTCCGAAGATTCGCGTCGGCAAATTCGCTGAGGGCAAGGTGATGCTGGTGGGCGGCGAAAAATTTGTACTCGACGCCTCGCGCACTGAGCCGGGCGACATTAAGGGCGTGGGCCTGGACTACAAGGAACTGCCGCGCGACGTGAAAGCCGGTGATGTGCTCTTGCTCAATGACGGACTGATCGTGCTGACGGTGGACGCCGTGCGTGGCGAGCAGGTGCACACCACCGTCAAGCAGGGCGGTGTGCTGTCCAACAACAAGGGCATCAACAAGCAAGGCGGGGGCCTGACTGCGCCGGCCTTGACGGCCAAGGACATGGAAGACATCAAGACGGCCATGAGCTTTCAGGCCGACTATGTGGCGGTGAGCTTTCCAAAAAACGCGACCGACATGGAAATGGCGCGCCAGCTGTGCAACGTGGCCGCTGCGCCTTTCAAGCACACGCCGGGGCTGATCGCCAAGATCGAGCGTGCCGAGGCCATCCCCAAGCTGGAAGAAATCTTGCGCGTGAGCGACGGCATCATGGTGGCCCGCGGTGACCTGGCCATTGAAGTGGGTAACGCGGTGGTGCCGGCGCTGCAAAAGCGCATGATCAAAATGGCGCGCGCTGCCGACAAGCTGGTGATCACCGCCACGCAAATGATGGAAAGCATGATCAACAACCCGGTGCCCACGCGCGCCGAGGTGAGCGACGTGGCCAACGCCGTGCTCGACGGCACCGACGCCGTGATGCTGAGCGCCGAGTCGGCCGCCGGCCGCTTTCCGCTGGAGACCATTGAAGAGATGGCGAAGATTTGCGTGGAAGCCGAGAAGACCGAATACGCTGACCTGGAAGCCGATTTCACCGGCAAGACCTTCATGCGCATCGACCAGTCGATCGCCATGGGTGCGCTGATCACGGCTCACCATTTGGGCGCCAAGGCCATCGTGGCGCTGACCGACAGTGGCTCGACGCCGCTGTGGATGAGCCGGCACGATATTCGCGTTCCGATCTATGCGCTGACGCCGCGCTTGGCCACGCAGCGCAAGATGGCGCTGTACCGCAATGTGCGCCCGTTGCTGATGGACACCAGCGCTGACCGTGACACCGCGCTGGAGCAGGCCGAAGGCCATTTGCTGCGCCGGAACATTGTGCAGAGCGGCGATGTGTACGCCATCACCTGCGGCGAGCCGATGGGTGCGCCGGGTGGTACCAACATGCTCAAGATCTGCCGGGTGGCTTGACGCTCTGGGTTCGGGTTGGGGTTGGGGGGGGGGCTCGGTTTGGGGGAGGCGCTGTGGGGGTGGGGCCGGCTGCCTCATGCTGGGGTACCAAAAATCGGCTGCCGGCCCCACCCCAACTGCGCCATGTTGTGGCTGACGCCGTTTTCCTTTCTGTTCCCGTCAATACTGCCTCTTTTGTCATTCCTGCGGAGCCTGCCCTCGACCTGATCGGGGGCAGGAATCCTTCCCCGTCCTCTTGTGTCATCCCCTGCATCCGGTGAGGGTCTGCGGCGGCAGCCGATTTCTGGTACCCCAGCATGAGGCTGCCGTCGCAGACCCTCACCGGTCCCCGCACCCGGCCCCGCCCCCAACAACGGCAGGTAAAATCAAAAGAGTTACCGCCCGGTTACGCATCTCACCAACACACCCCAAGGGATCACTTCATGGCTCTCGTTTCCATGCGCGAATTGCTCGACCACGCCGCCGAGAACACCTATGGCATTCCGGCTTTCAACGTCAACAACCTTGAGCAGGTCCAAGCCGTGATGGAAGCCGCCAATGAAACCGGCGCACCGGTGATTCTGCAAGCCAGTGCGGGCGCACGCAAATACGCCGGCGAGCCTTTCATCAAACATTTGATCCAAGCCGCGGTCGAAGCCTATCCGCACATTCCACTGGTCATGCATCAGGACCACGGCCAGAACCCCGGCGTCTGCCAGGGCGCCATGAACCTGGGTTTCAGCTCCGTCATGATGGACGGCAGTCTGGAGGCCGACGGCAAGACCATCGCCAGCTACGACTACAACGTCGATGTCACCCGCCAGGTGGTCGACATGGCGCACAAGCTGGGCGTGACTGTGGAAGGCGAGCTTGGCTGCCTGGGCTCGCTCGAAACCATGCAGGGCGACAAGGAAGACGGCCACGGCACCGACGCAGTGATGACGCGCGAGCAGTTGCTGACCGACCCTGAGCAGGCCGCAGACTTCGTCAAGCGCACGCAGCTGGACGCGCTGGCCATTGCCATTGGCACCAGCCACGGCGCTTACAAATTCACGCGCAAGCCCACGGGCGACATCCTAGCGATTGAGCGCATCATGGAAATCAACCGCCGCATTCCCAACACCCACCTGGTGATGCACGGCTCGTCCAGCGTTCCGCAAGAGCTGCTGGCCATCATTCGCCAGTACGGCGGCAACATGAAAGAAACCTACGGCGTGCCCGTGGAAGAAATTCAAAAAGCCATCAAGTTCGGCGTGCGCAAGATCAACATTGACACCGACATCCGCCTGGCCATGACAGGTGCAGTGCGTAAATTTCTGGCGGAGAACCCTGAAAAATTTGACGCGCGCGAATGGCTCAAGCCGGCGCGCGAAGCCGCCAAGGCGATTTGCAAGCAACGCTACATCGAGTTCGGCTGCGAAGGCCAGGCCGCCAAGATCAAGGGCGACAGCCTGCAGGTGGTGGCAGCGCGCTACGCCAAGGGCGAGTTGGCCCAGGTAGTGCGCTGAACCCCATGGCCGCAGCACTGCACACCTCGACCCTGACATCTTTGCCCCTGTTGGCACGCGGCAAGGTGCGCGACAACTACGCCGTCGGCACAGACCGCCTGTTGATGGTCGCCAGCGACCGGCTCAGCGCTTTCGACGTGATCCTGGGCGAGCCGATTCCCGGCAAAGGCGCGCTGCTCACGCAGATGGCGCTGTTCTGGTTCGGCAAGCTGAGCCACATCTGCCCGAACCACCTGACAGGCGAGGCGCCTGAGAGTGTGGTCACAGCTGCCGAATTGCCGCAGGTGGTGAGCCGTTCTATGCTGGTCAAGCGCCTCAAGCCTATCCCGGTCGAGGCCGTGGTGCGCGGCTACCTGGCCGGCAGCGGCTGGCAGGAATACCAGGCCACGCAATCGGTCTGCGGCGTGCCGCTGCCGGTCGGCCTGAAAAACGCCAGCCAACTGCCAGAGCCCATCTTCACTCCCGCCGCCAAGGCCGAAGCAGGCGAGCATGACGAGAACATCAGCTACGCCCAGGTCGAAAAAATTGTTGGCGCTGAACTCGCCGCGCAAATCAAAAAAATCAGCATCGAGATTTACCAAACCGCCGCTGCCTTTGCGCTGACCAAGGGCATCATCATTGCCGACACCAAGTTTGAGTTTGGCCTTGACGAGAACGGCACGCTGACACTGATGGACGAGGTGCTGACGCCCGACTCTTCGCGCTACTGGCCGGTCGAAGGCTACCAGGCGGCTTTTACTGCCGGGCACAACCCGCCCAGCTACGACAAGCAGTTTGTGCGCGACTGGCTCGAAGCCGTGCGCATCAATGGCAAGCCTTGGGACAAAACGCCGCCCGCACCGCAACTGCCGTCCGACGTGGCGCTGAAAACTGCCGAGAAATACAAAGAAGCATTGGCGCGGTTGATGGGCTGAAGTTTCTATAAAAGACCATACAAAAAGCCCGCTGGACTTGCGTTCAGCGGGCTTTCTTATTCGAAAGGGCTGCGCATGACCCTTTCAAGTTTTCGATCAGAACACGTAGCTCACACCGACAGGAAATGCATTAGAGCTGATGAGCTTGGCGCTGGGCGCAAGAAATAATCCGCTAACAGTGGGTCAGTCAAAAGTTGGCGCCAAGTTTAAAGATGCGTCAGCGTCAACAACTCCGTGCTTAAAAGCTGTATTTGAGACCGACAACGGCGCCGGACTTTCCGACATATTTGCCACCCCAGGTGTAAGAGCTTGACTTGGCGTTCGTATCAACCAGCATGGCCGAAGCGCTCAGACCGTTGCCCAGATCTTTGGCCAGGGTGATGGAGTAGTCGGTATAGTGATAGTTGGGATTATTGTTCACCAGCTGTCGGCCCACATGAGGCGTGAGAGTCATGCCCGAACCCAAGTCGAAGGTGGCACTCAAGTCCAGGTACTGGCTGTTCTTGCTGTTGATGTTGCCAAACAGGTTGGATAGGCTCTGCGAATATTTGGCGGTGACAACACCATAAGTCAGGGCGCCATACAACTCGGTGGTGTTGGCGTTGGCATACCCTGAGACGGCGCCGAGCTTGTTCCTGACATATTCGTAGCGCAACACGCCCACATCGAAAGCGACATCCTTAGCCAAATCGCCCTTGAAACCGCCGTACAGGTCGATTTCAACATTGCCGTCTGTCGCGCCCGAGTCTTCAATCCACTTGATCGTGGAACCCCAGGCGCCCAAATAAAACCCCTTCTTGTGCGCGAAATCTAGCCCGCCTTGCACCGCTGGCTTCAGACGCGACTGCGAAATGCCTCGATAGCGGTAATCAGTCACGACGCTGGCGTTGAAGGACAGCGTGTAGTCAGGTTCAGGGGCCTTCGCCTGCCCAAATGTAGCGCCAGCATAAGCCAAAGCTGAAAGCGCCAGGGTGAGTTTATGTTTCATGATGTTGTTCTTTCTTTTAGAGTTAATGGATTTCCCAGCACTCTTAAATTCAAGAACCATGCCAATTAAAAGAGGCTAGCGCTGACCTTCTTTCCCCCAATTCGGTGCCAAATGCATTTTTTTCGTGCACGATTTACACGAAAAAAATATTTGAAACGGAAACCTCCGTGCTCGGCTTTGCCTCAGTTGAGCATCATGCTGAGCTTTCGCCTGTAACTTGAGACCAGCGCGGCCTGCGGGTCTTCCTGCACGACGGCCTTGCCCAGCAGCTCGATGCCGGCGGCGGTCTTGCCGGTGGTGCCGGGCGCGTTTTTAGGGCGCGGCGGCGTCAACAACTCCAAAATGGCGACGAATGTTTTGCGCGGGGTTTCCTCGCCCCAGAGCTTGTCGCGCATGATGATCTCCAGCAGCTCGTCCATGGCGGTGGTCCACTCGCCTTCGCTCATGAGCACGCGGGCTTTGGCCAGGCGGGTGTCAAAGTCGCGCTTGTTTTGCGCAATCAGGGCGTCAAATTGCTCATAAGGCCACTGGCCGCGCGGGTCGGTGCTGACGAACTCGAGCGCTTTGAGCCACTGGCGCAGCGCCTCAAAGCGCAGTTGCAGCGGAATCTGTACTAGCGCGGGGGCCAAGGCACTTTGGGCGGGGGCCAGCTGGCCGGTACCGATCAGCAGCTTGACATAGCCAAAGCGCACATCGTCATTGGCCGGGTCAGCGGCCAAGGCTTCGGCTAATTTGTCCTGCGCGCTTTGCACGTCACCGCTTTCCAGCAGGGCCTGTGCCTCGTTCGCCTCAGACTGGGCCAGCACTTCGTTCTCGCCGGGCAGGTGCTTGTCCAGGAACTCCTTGATCTTGCCTTCGGGCAAGGCGCCGGTAAAACCATCCACAGGCCGCCCGCCCATCATCAAGATGCAGGTCGGGATGCTTTTGATGCCAAAAGCCGAACCGAGCTGCTGCTCTTGGTCAGAGTCGATCTTGGCCAGCTTGAAGCGGCCTGCGTAGGCGACTTCCACTTTTTCAAGCAAGGGACCCAGTGATTTGCAAGGACCGCACCAGGGTGCCCAGAAATCGATTAGCACCGGGGTGGTCATGGAAGCGGCGATGACTTCCTGTTCAAAATTCGCAATCGTGACATCAATCATGGAAAGGGCAAAAGTAAGGGTTGGACAACGCCGGTTGGCGCCAAAGTCAAAACGATAGCATGCCGGCTTAAAATCACGCCTTTCCCCGCTGACCGGCCGCTCGGCCTTCAAGGCTCACATGACCTCCACTTCCGTCACTTCCCACGCCCCGTCATCTGCACACACAGCCGCCCCCGGCGCCCGCGTTTCAGTGGGCGTGGTGATGGGCTCGAACAGCGACTGGGCGACCATGCAGCACGCGGTGCAGATCCTGCAGCACTTTGGTGTGGCTTACGAGGCGCGCGTGGTCTCTGCGCACCGCATGCCCGACGCCTTGTTTGCCTATGCAGAAGCAGCAGCAAGGCGCGGCCTGCAAGCCATCATTGCGGGCGCTGGGGGCGCAGCCCATCTGCCGGGCATGCTGGCAGCCAAAACCTGCGTGCCGGTGCTGGGTGTGCCGGTGGCCAGCCAACATCTGCAAGGCGTGGACTCTTTGCACAGCATCGTGCAGATGCCCAAGGGGATTCCTGTGGCCACCTTTGCCATCGGCAACGCGGGCGCGGCCAATGCGGCGCTGTTTGCCGTGGCCCAGCTGGCGCTGCATGACGCGGCGCTGGCCGGGCAGCTGCAAGCGTTTCGCGCTGAGCAAACCGCCGCTGCCGCCGCCATGACACTGCCGCCGCTATGAACGGACCGGCGTCGCCGATTTTGCCGAGCGCCACGCTGGGCGTGATGGGCGGCGGCCAGTTGGGGCGCATGTTTGTGCATGCTGCGCAGCGCCTGGGCTACTTCACCGCCGTGCTCGATGCCGACCCGCAAAGCCCGGCCGGGCTGGTCAGCCACCACCACATTCAGACCGGCTACAGCGACCCTGCCGGGCTGGCGCAGCTGGCCGCGTTGTGCGCCGCCGTCACCACTGAATTTGAAAACGTGCCGGCAGACGCGCTGGCGCAGTTGGCCGTTACGCGGCCGGTGGCGCCCGGCGCTGCGGCCGTGGCCATTGCGCAAGACCGGCTGCAGGAAAAAACCCACTTCAGCGCCTGCGCAGCGGCCTCCGGCGTGGCCTGCGCGCCTTATGCGGTGCTGCAAACGCCGGCGCAACTGGCGGCGGTGCCGGCCACGCTGCTGCCCGGGATTTTGAAAACCGCGCGCATGGGTTACGACGGCAAGGGCCAGGTGCGCGTGAAGACCGCTGCCGAACTGGCCGCCGCCTGGAACGACCTGAAGCAAGTGCCTTGCGTGCTTGAAAAAATGTTGCCGCTCCAGGCCGAGTTGTCGGTGCTGGTCGCGCGCGGACGGGACGGCCAAGTGGTGAGTTTTACGCCGCAGCGCAATGTGCATGTAGATGGCATTCTGGCCGTGACGCACGCCTATGAAGGCTGCCTGCCGCCGGCGCTGGCAGCCAGAGCGCGCGCCGCTACCGAGGCGATTGCCGCGCAGATTGGCTACGTGGGCCTGATGTGTGTGGAGTTTTTTGTGGTGACGGGCGCTGACGGGCAAGACACGCTGGTCGTCAACGAAATGGCGCCGCGCCCGCACAACAGCGGCCACTACACCCTGGACGCTTGCGATGTGTCGCAGTTCGACCTGCAGGTGCATGCCATGGCCGGCTTGCCGCTACCTCAGCCGCGCCAGCATTCACCGGCCATCATGCTCAACCTGCTGGGTGACATCTGGTTTGACGAGAACGGCCGCGAGCGCACGCCCGGCTGGTGCGCCGTGCTGGCGCTGCCCGGCGCGCATCTGCACCTGTACGGCAAGACCGAAGCGCGCCGCGGCCGCAAGATGGGCCACCTGACCCTCACCGGCGCCGACTTGGCCGGCGTGCAGGCCAGTGCGCGTGCCGCTGCCGGTCTGCTCGACTTGCCCGGCTTACCCGGCCTGGAAGGCCTTTGAATGATTCGCCCGGGCAGCGACCCTGAGGCGATAGCCGAAGCGGCCGAGCGCATTCGCCAAGGCGGCCTGGTCGGCTTTCCAACCGAGACGGTGTACGGCCTGGGTGCCGATGCGTCCAACGATGCCGCAGTAGCCTTGATTTTTACCGCCAAGGGCCGGCCGCCTGAGCATCCGCTGATCGTGCATGTGGCCAGCGCCGCGCAAGTGGCCGACTACGCCAGCGACGTGCCAGACTTTGCCGCGAGACTGATGACGGCCTTCTGGCCCGGCCCGCTCACGCTGATATTGCCGCGCCGCGCCGGCGTGGCAGCCGCGGCGGCTGGGGGGCAGCTCTCGATCGGCCTGCGCTGCCCCGCGCACCCGGTGGCACTGGCCCTGCTCACAGCCTGCGGCACCGGCCTGGCCGGCCCCAGCGCCAACCGCTTTGGCCGCGTCAGCCCGACCACTGCCCTGCATGTGCAGGAAGAGCTTGGCGAGGACTTGCTGGTGCTCGACGGTGGGCCTTGCGCGGTCGGCATCGAATCCACCATCGTCGATTGCACGCGTGGCCAGCCCGTGCTGCTGCGCCCTGGCGTGTTGACGTGCGCGCAACTCGAGGCCGCGTGCGGCCAGCCTGTGCTGGACAAAGACACGCCGGTTAAAACATCGGTCAAAACGCAAGCACCGCGCGCGTCGGGCACGCTCGAATCGCACTACGCCCCGAACGCCCGCGTACGGCTGATGGATGCCAAGGAGCTGCAAACGGGGCTCGACACGCTGGACTCCAAAGCTAAGGGCCCAGCTGCGCGCACTGGCACAGTTGCTGTTTACGCACGCAATCCGCTGCGCATGAACACCGACATCCTGCACAAGCGCATGCCTGAAGATGCAGCTTTGGCGGCGCAGCAGCTTTTTGCAGTGCTGCGTGAACTTGATGCCACGGCCGTCTCAGAGATCTGGGTGCAAATACCGCCGGATGCCCCAGAATGGGACGGCGTGCGCGACCGCTTGAGTCGGGCCGCAGCAGATGGATCCCCGCCTACGCGAGGATGACGAAGGAAAGGGTCATTCCTGCGCAGGCAGGAATCCATCCCCCGCACCCGGTTCTAGGCTTCAGACGACTTCCAGCGCAGCGGCCTGCGCCACTTCTGCCGTGATCTCGTAAGAGCGCAGCCGTGCCGTGTGCTCAAAGATCTGGCCGGCGATCATCAACTCGTCGGCGCCTGTGCGCTCGATAAAAGCGTTCATCTCGCGCCGCACGGTGTCGGGTGAGCCGATCGCGTAGCTTTGGCGCACGCTGTCCAGCAGCGCATGCTCTTGCGGGCCAATGTGCTGTAAATAATCAGCGCGCGGCGGCGGCAATTTAGCCGGACGGCCGCTGCGCAGGTTGATGAAAGCCTGCTGCTGCGAGGTCACCAGCACGCGGGCTTCTTCGTCGGTGTCAGCGGCAAACACATTAAAGCCGAGCATCACATAAGGCTTGGCCAGTCTCGCTGAAGGCTGAAAACGCGCGCGGTAAATCTCGACGGCCTGCATCATTTGCGCGGGCGCAAAGTGCGATGCAAACGCAAAGGGCAAGCCCAGGTGCGCGGCCAGCTGCGCGCCGAACAAGCTGGAGCCGAGTATCCACATCGGCACTTTCAGCCCCGTGCCCGGCACCGCACGCACCGGCTGGCGCGGCTCGTCAGAAAAATAGTCCATCAACTCCATCACATCTTGCGGGAAGTCGTCCGAGTCTGAGGCCAGGTTGCGGCGCAGGGCGCGGGCGGTGATCTGGTCAGAACCCGGCGCGCGGCCCAGCCCCAGGTCAATGCGGCCCGGAAACAGCGACTCGAGCGTGCCGAACTGCTCGGCAATCACCAGCGGCGAATGGTTGGGCAGCATGATGCCGCCGGCGCCCACGCGAATGCTGCGCGTGCCGCCGGCTACGTGGGCCATCAACACCGAGGTGGCTGCGCTGGAGATGCCGGGCATGCCGTGATGCTCGGCCAGCCAGTAACGCTTGAAACCGCAGCGCTCGGCGAGTTGCGCCAGGCTCAGTGTGTTGCGAAACGACTGCGCAGCATCGCTGCCTTGGGCAATCGGGGCCAGGTCGAGGACGGAAAGTGGAATCATGATTTAGCCTGGGGAGGTTGCGCCGGCCGGCTGTAGACAAGCTTCATCACCAAAATAGCCAGCGCCAGCACCAGGGTGACCGCATTGGCAAGAATCAGTGGCATGGTACCCAGATTAAATCCGTACACCAGCCAGCAAATAATGCCGGTCGTCAGCACGCTGTACATGCCCAGCGAAATACCGCTGACGTCTTTGCTCCGGTAGGTGTGCCAGGCTTGCGGCGCAAAGCTGAATGTAGTCAGCACAGCGGCGGCATAACCGATCAGCTCGTAGGCGGCGGGTGAGAGGTTCAACATCAGGGGCGGTCCAGTACAGTCCATTCAATGAGTCGGTCCAGCGCGGGGCGGGCCGCGCTGGCGTTGGGGTGGTTGATCATGCCGATGACCACATAGCGCTTGCCACTTTTACCGTCAGCGTAGCCAGCCACGGCACTGACGTCTCGCAAAGAACCGGTCTTGATTTGAGCACGTCCGGCTGCGCCCGGGGCGCGCTCGCGCAGACGGCCGTCAACGCCCACCACGGGCAGCGAGTCAGCCAGCGTTGCTGCCAAAGGGCTTTGCGCCGCGTGCTGCAGCAGCGCTGCCAGGCTGTTGGCGCTGATGCGCTCAAGCCGGCTGAGGCCGGAGCCGTTGTCCATCACGGGAGCCGTTGCTGCCGGCAAGGTTTTTCGCCACCAGGCTTGCACGGCTTCACGGCCCGCCTCCAGCGTGCCGGCTGGTGAGGCTGCGAGTTGGCCGAACAGGCCCAAACTCAAAAACAGGTGCTGGGCCATCACGTTGTTAGAAAACTGGTTGACGTCCCGCACGATGTCCAGCAGCGGCAAAGAGGGCGAGTCCAGGCGCAGCGGCGCTGTCTTGCCCGACAAGCTGCCGCGGCTGCGCAGCATGGCCAACTCCGCGCTGGTGGCTTCGCGCACGCGGCCGGTCAGCGCGCCGCCCAGCTGACGCCAAGAGCCTTCGATGGCGCGCGCCGCGTAGCTGGCCGGCTCAGCGTAGGCGCTGGGCCAAACCAGCTCGCCGCAGCCACTGGCGTAAGTGCCGGCAAACTTGACCTGCGTTGGGTTGTCGATGCTGGCGCGCAGTTCACCGCGCCAATCACCGCAACGCGCTCCCCGCAGCAGTGGCACGCTGGCATCCACCTGCACGCCGGCCAGCGGCGGCTCTGCGCGCACCAAGGCCCGGCCCTGCGCCGGATCGGGCGTGAAGGTCATCACCAGCGACTTGAAATTGATCAACAGCGCGTCGGGCTGCGTGTTGTAAGGCCGCAGCGGCTCGCCGTCAAAGGCGGCTGCATCGGCCTTGGCATCGCTGAAGGCGCTGCGGTCCAGCACGATGTCGCCTTTGATGGCGCGCACGCCGCTGCTGTGAACATGGCCTATCAGCGCCTGCAGACGCTCCACCACGAGTTTGGGGTCACCACCGCCACGCACCACCATGTTGCCATCGAGCAGACCTTCGTTGATGCGGCCGTCCATGATCACGCGCGTCTGCCAGCGAAAGTCCGGGCCCAGCGCGTCAAGCACGGCGTAGGTGGTCACCAGCTTCATGGCTGAGGCAGGGTTCATGGCCTCGCCGGCGCGGTGGCTCAAGCGCGGTGCGCCCTGGCCGCTGACATCGACCACCAGCAGGGCCACAGCACTGGCCGGCACCTGCGCCTGGGCCAGCGCTTTCTCAACGGCTGCCGGCCAACGCGGCTTGGCCGCCCGGGGCGAAGTGTTGGCGTTGGCGGCGCCGGCCAGCAGCGTCAGCGCTGCCACGGCCCACAGAGTCCGGCACCGCTTCGGGGGGGAAGCCCAGGGTCGGTGTGGAAGTGCAAAAAACATGGCCGGATTATCGCGGCTGTCTTGACCGGATAATCCAGCCATGCACAGCGCTGTCACCTTTTCAGCCGATACAGCGCCCACCGGGGCTGGCGCAGCCACGGGCCGCTGGCTGGCGTTCGACACCAGCACCGAGCGCATGTCGATCGCAGTGTGCGATGGTGAGCGCCTGTGGCAGCACGAGTCAGCCGGTGCGGCACTGAGCTCTACCAAGCTGATCCCGGCCCTCATGCAGATGCTCGATGTCGCCGGCTTGCGCCTGAGCCAACTTGACGCCATCGCCTTCGGCCGGGGCCCCGGCTCTTTCACCGGTCTGCGCACCGCTTGCGCCGTGGCCCAGGGCCTGGCGCTGGGTGCGGGTGTGCCGGTGCTGCCGGTAGACACGTTGGCAGCGCTGGCCGAAGAAGCGCGCTTTGAGTGGCTCAAGACGCATCCGCAGACCGCGCTGCCGCCGCAACTGAGTGCCATGCTCGATGCGCGCATGAACGAAATCTATGTACAGCACTTTCACTTGAACGGCAACGCCTACCAGCCGCTTGCAGCCTGCACACTGGTGCCGCCGCAAGGCCTTGCACAAGCCTGGCGGAGCAACGCATGCCGGCTGCTGACAGGCAATGTGTTCGAGGTCTATGCCGACCGGTTGCCCGCTTTGCCCGCCGGCAGCACAGTTCTGCCCGCCTTGCCCACGGCCGCCGCAATGCTGCGACTGGCACCCGCGCTGATGGCCGCCGGCGCCGCCCGCTCGCCCGAGCAGGCTTTGCCGCTTTATGTGCGCGACAAAGTGGCTCAAACTACCGATGAACGCGCCCAGGTTCAACGCGCGGCTCTCGCCGCTGCCAAGTAATTGACCATGAGTGCACTGCCCCAGCTCCCCTCCGTGCGACTCGAAACCATGACCGCGCCCTGGTTGGACAAAGTCGCGCGCATCGAAAAAAATGTTTACGCCCACCCCTGGTTAGAAGGTAACTTCGCCGACTCGCTGCAAGCCGGCTACCCGGCGCAGATGCTGCTGGCCGATGTGGCGCCTGAACAGAGCGAGCTGATAGGCTACTTTGTGGCCATGAAAGGCGTTGACGAAGTGCACCTGCTCAACATCACGGTGGCCAAGGCTTACCAGGGCCAGGGCTTTGCCCGCTTGATGCTGGATGCACTGTGCCTGTGGTCACGTGGTCAAAACGCCCAATGGCTGTGGCTGGAGGTGCGCATCAGCAACACCCATGCACAGCAGGTCTACGAACACTACGGCTTTCACCAGGTCGGCACGCGCCGCAACTACTACCCGCTCAGCGCCTTCCAGCGCGAAGACGCGGTGGTGATGAGCAAACCCTTGAGCCCCGCATGAAAGCCTGCGCATGAGCCTGGACCTGGACAAACGCCAGCGCGCCATGCTGCGTGAAATGGGCATACGCCTGTGGCAGCCACCCGGCGCAGCCTCAGAAGCTGCCGCCCCGCTCCAAGCGGCAGTTGTGCGAGCGGCCGCACCTCCGCCAGCACCCACACCGTTTGCTGTAACGGCCCCAAGCGGGGGCAGTGCGCAGGGTGCGCCCACTGCGGCCGGCAGCGCGTGGACGCTGGGCGCTGCACGCGCCGTGTACGAACCCGCAGCCGGCGCTTCGGCGCGCTGGCTGCTGCTGATTGAAACGGCGAGCGACAGCGCTGCGGCCGATCCTTTGGCCGGCGACACCGGCAAGCTGCTGGACAACATGCTGCGCGCCGCCGGCCTGCCGAACAGTGCCCGCGCAGCCTGGGTGCCGGTGTCGCGTCAGGCCACAGCCGCCGGGCCGGACAGCGGCGAGCCGGGTCTGGCACTGCAAGGCAGCTTGAGCGCGCTGGTGCAGGCCGAAAAGCCGGACGTGCTGCTCATCATGGGCCGGCTGGCGGCGCAGGCGCTGCTGCAAACGGCTGAGCCGCTGGGCAAGCTGCGCAGCCAAAAGCATCAGCTCGCCGGTGTGCCTGCCTTCGTCACTTACGACGCCGCCTACCTGCTGCGCAGCCTGCCCGACAAGGCCAGAGCCTGGGATGATCTGTGCCTGGCGCAGCAACCGGCCGCAAACACGGGCAGCGCCTGATCAGCAGACTCTTGAAGCAGCAAGCGGGTCAGGAAACCAGCAGCTCTTTGGGCAAATTCACAATGAAATCGGTCATGGCGCTGGCGTCCGGCGCAGGCCGCATGTGAGCGATCATCGCGGCTGAGGCAGCCTGCGGATCAGCATTCCTGAAGGCCTGCACAATGGGCCCATGCTGCTCAAAAGAGGTTTTGATTTTGCCGAGCGCCGCAAAAGCGTGCTGCCGGTAATAGCCAGTGCGGGTGCGCATGCGCAGCACTTCCTGGCGAAGAAAAGGGTTGCGGGTAGCCCGGTAAATCAGTTCATGGAAGCGCAAATTGCTTTCCTGCCAAGCGCTCATGTCATCGGCCCGTACCGAGTGCTCACTTGCCTGGTGAATTTTGACAATAGCGGCCATCTCTTCAGGCAGCATGCGCTGGCAAGCCAGACGCGCTGCAACGCCCTCGAGTTCGGCCAGTAACTCCCACAAAGACAAGAGTTGCTGCAAGTCCATTTTGGCAACCACCATGCCGCCGCGCGGCAAGCTGGTGAGCAAACCCTGCACCTGCAACTGAATCAGTGCCTCCCGGATCGGGGTGCGCGACACGGCATGCTGAGCCGCCAGCTCTGCCTCGTCAATGGCATCACCCGGCAGCAACAAACCGTTCTTAATGGCGCTTTCTATCTCCAGCCGGATCCTGTCACTGGCCTTGGTAAAGGCGGGCTTGGCGCTTTTCATTTTTGGACTTTCCCGCATTGATGAGTATTCATTATTCATGTATATTTATATTTATAGACCAAATACGTATGCAAAACAAGCTCGGACAGAAAACTTCCAGCGACGCCGACACGGTGCCGTCCGAAGCTTTGCGGGTCTTCGCCGAGACCGGCTTGGCGCAACGAGTGACGCCAGCGGGCGAAGCTGAAGTGCAGCGGATGGTCCGAACGCTGCTTCGTCTGCAGCCGGCCGCCTTGTCGGCCATCGCCGCAACGGCCGCGCTGTCTTCGGCAGCCCAGCACTCTCCTGCCGACATGGCACAGAACTTCGCACTTAATTTGAAACCGCTGGCCGTATGAATCGTCTGCCAGCCACGCTCACGCAGTTGCAACGCAGACTGGCCGATGGACAGCTCAGCGTGCCTGAAGCCTTGCGCTTGCAGCGCGAGCGTTTTACCAGACGGCAAACGGCGCATGGTTGCGTCGTCCGGGCGCTGGACGCTCGCAGTCCGGCTGGTGCAGACGCAGCGACCAACGGCACACTAACCGGAATCGCTTTGGCGCACAAAGACATTTTTGACCTTGCCGGCTGGACACCGGGCCTGGGGCACAGCCAGGGACTGACCGATACAAACCGTCAGCCGGCCCCGGCCATTGCCATGCTGGCGCGCGCAGGCGCCACCCAGTTAGCCACGCTGACCATGGCCGAATACGCCTGTGGCTCTACCAGCCACAACCCGCGCATGCCAGCTGTTGCCAATCCGCTGGGCCAGCAGCTGGCCGTTGGCGGCTCATCCAGTGGCAGCGCCGTGGCCGTGGCCAGTGAACTGGTTTACGGCGCGCTGGGCACAGACACTGCGGGCTCGGTGCGAATCCCGGCGGCCACCTGCGGCCTGCTGGGTCTGAAAACCACGCACGGCCTGATACCGACACAAGGTGTGCATCCACTGGCACCGTCGCTGGACAGCGTCGGTCTGCTGACGCGCTCGGCCGGCGATGCCCGGGCGATGCTGGCGGCGCTGACTGCCCCGGGCGATTTGCACGAGGCGGTGTCTGCACCACGCCTGAAAGCCTGGCTACCCGAAGATCGCCTGGACGTCAGAGTGGCCGCAGCGCTGCAGGACTTTGCCCGCCAGTGGCCTGCCTGCGAGCGCATGCATCTGTTGCCCGAGCTGCCCCTGCTGACTGCCTTGTCAGAGATCGTGCTGCACCACGAGGCCGCGGCCACCCACCATGCCGGCTTGTGCAGGGGTTCTCTGTCGGGCGGTGTCGAAGCGGTGGCCCTGCCGGGCTTAGTCATACCCGCTGACTGGTACCGGGCGGCGCTGCAAGACCGCATGCAAAGAGCCCGCGCTTTTTTCTCAGCCCACTTGCAGCAACACGATTTGTTGATGTTGCCCGCCCTGCCACAGCCCCTGCCGGACCGGGCCGTCGTCACCCCCGGCGAGCCGGGATTTGACGTGCGCCAACTCCTGTCGCTGCACAGCTTCATGGGCTTCGTGAATTACCTCGGTTTTCCAGCCATGGTGATCCCGATTGCCATTGACCCCCGCGGCCTGCCCATCAGTGCCCAGTTCATCGCCAGGCCTTTTCAAGAGCAAACCTTGCTCACCTTCGCCAACGAAGTAGAGTTGGAGCGCTTTGGCAGCGACGGTTTCACGCGACGCTTTACCCGCTTACAAGACTGACAGCCCAATGCCCAAAATTCAGGCCTCTCAAGCATTGGCGCGATTCCGCGTGCTGGACCTGTCGCGCGTGCGCGCCGGCCCCAATTGCGTACGCATGTTGACGGATTTCGGCGCAGACGTGATTCGCATAGAGCCCCCGCCGGGCGTTGATCCCAATGAAGCCATGTTCGCCGCCAACCGCCGCGGCGGCGACTTCCAGAACATCAACCGCAACAAGCGCTCGATGACCCTGAACCTCAAGAAGCCTGGAGCCCTGGACATCCTGATGCGGCTGGTCAAGGACGCCGATGTCGTGGTCGAAAACTGGCGGCCCGATGTGAAGAAAAAACTGGGCGTGGATTACGCCGCTCTGGCAGCCGTGAACCCGCGCATCATTCTGGCCAGCATCTCCGGTTTTGGTCAGGATGGCCCCTACGCCTGGCGACCGGGTTTTGACCAGATTCTGCAGGGCATGGGCGGCTTGATGTCGGTCACGGGCCATGCCGAATCAGGACCTATGCGCGCCGGCCTGGCAGTGGCTGACATGAGCGCCGGCCTGTACGCGGCGCTGGGCATCCTGACGGCTTTGCTGGAACGCGAAATCTCCGGTCAGGGGCAATGGGTTCATTCTTCCCTGCTGCATTCCCAAATCGCCATGATGGACTTTCAGGGCGCCCGCTACCTCAATGACCAGGACATTCCGGTGCAGGTGGGCAACAACCATCCCACCAGCAGCCCGATGGGATTGTTCGAGGCCAGCGATGGCATGTTCAACCTGGGCGCTTCGGGCGAAGGCAACTGGTTGAGGCTGTGCAAGCTGATCGCCCGCCCCGACTGGCTGAACGATCCCGAGTTCGCCAACGAAACACTGCGCGTACAGCACCGCGAACGCCTGAACGCCGAACTGGCCAAGATCTTCAAGAGCAAGACCGTGGTGCAGTGGGTTGACGCCCTCAACGAGGTGGGTGTTCCAACCGGCCCCGTCTACACCGTGCCCCAGATGTTTGAAGACGTCCAGGTCAAGCACCTGGGTGTGACCACTTCGCTCATGACCAACTTCGGAAAAGAAATGCACTACATCACCCAGCCCGTGACCCTGGAACGCACACCTTCCAAAGTGGTGGCCCCGGCCCCCGAATGGGGCGAACACACTGACGAGGTGCTGGCAGAGGCCGGCTATAACGCGCAAGAAATCCGCCAGTTCCATGAAGATGAGGTGGTCTGAGCCATGGCCAGCGTCCACCACACCATCGAAGCCCATGTGGCCACTGTCGTACTGTCCAACGAAGCGCGGATGAATGCCATGTCGCTGGCCATGTGGCGGCAACTGGCCGAAACGCTGGCACAACTACAGGCCAACCCCGACGTGCGCGTGGTCGTGCTGCGCGGGGAGGGCGAGCGCGCCTTTGTGGCCGGCGCCGACATTTCAGAATTTGACTCGCAGCGCAGCGGCAGCGACGGTGTGGCAGCCTACGACCGTGCGGTGGACGACGCTCAAACTGCGCTGGCCCATTTCCCGCTGCCGGTGATTGCCGCCATCAGCGGCATTTGCTACGGCGGCGGGCTGGGCCTGGCACTCAGTTGCGACCTGCGCTACGCATCCGGCAGCGCCAAATTCCGCATGCCTGCCGCACGGCTGGGCTTGGGCTACGCCTACCGCAGCATGAAAAACCTGGTCAGCAACCTGGGCCCCATGGCCGCGGCTGAAGCCTTTTACAGCGCCCGGGTCTACAACGCGACCGAGGCACAGCAGCGCGGCATCGTGCTGTCGGTGCATGACGATGTGTTTAGCCATTGCCGTGCGCTGGCGCTGCAGATTGCCGAGAATGCACCGCTGACCATACGGGCCGGCAAGCAAACCATGGTCAGCCTGGCCGAGCACGAGACGCCCGATCTGACAGCCATCAACGCCGCCGTGAACGCCTGCTTCGCCAGCGAAGACTACGCTGAAGGCCGGCAAGCCTTTGCACAAAAACGCACCCCTCTGTTCAAGGGCCGGTGATATTTCAACCCCACACAAGAAGTCCAACATGACACAGTCACTGCAAGGAAAAGTCGTTTTGATTACCGGCGCGTCTGCCGGCATCGGCCGCAGCACGGCGATGACGCTGGCTGCGCAGGGCGCGCACATCATTGCGCTGGGTCGCCGCGAAGATGCGCTGCAATCCCTGCAGAACGCGCTGCCCGCCGGCACCGTGCGCGTCCTGGCCGGCGACCTGAACGATGACGACTACCTGAAAAAAGTACAAGCACTGGCGCCAGAGGTGGATGTGTTTATCAACAACGCAGGCGTGTTGCGCTACGCCCCCATCCTGGACCTCTCGCCGCAAGACTGCAGCTGGATGTTCCAGACCAATGTGCTGGCTGCATTGAAGATCACGCAAATCATCGGGCGCGCCATGGTTGCCAACAAACGCGGTCACATCGTTTTCATGTCGTCGATCGCGGCGCGCGAGGTTTACCGCCTGGCCTCGGTCTACTGTGCAACCAAGCACGCCCTGTCGGCGCTGGCGCGTTCATTCCGGCTGGAGCTGCAAGGCGCCGGCATCCGGGTGACCGAAGTGGCACCCGGCATGGTCGATACCGACATTCGCACCGGCAGCGATCACCCCGACGTGCTGGCCTCGGTGGCCAACCGCAAGTTCAAGCCATTGACCGCGCAGGAGGTTGCTGATGCCGTGGCCTACGCCCTGCAAGCCAACCCGAACTGCTGCCCCGACCTGATCGAATTGCGCCCGCAGGGTGCGTTCTGATTTTTTTTGTCAGCCCAGACCCCATCACGGAGAAAAACACCATGGCCACGACCAAAAAAAGCAGCGCCCTGCCGACCAAAGCCGCGCGTGCAAGCAAAGTAGCCGTCAAAGCCGCGCCGAAAAAAGTCGCTCGCCCTGCGGTGAAAGCAGTCGTCAAACCGGCTCGAAAGCCCGCCGCTAAACCAGCAGTTAAGCCAGCTGTTAAAGCCCCGGTCAAGCGCGTCGCCAAGCCCGCCGCCAAGAAAGACAGCCGCAAGGCGCCTAAGCCGGGCAAGCCGCCCGTCATTCAATGGAAGCCGCAAAAATTCGTTGTTTCGCACCTTCAAGGCGCTGAGTTCAAGCCCGGACTGCGCTCTTATGCGCACTACCGCGATCTGGCGGTTGACAAAGCCACGGGTGGTGCGGTGCAGGCGCATGTGATCCGGCTGATCGGCCCCTGCGACCCGAAGGTGGTGTCCTTGCCGCATTACCACGGCGTTCAGTTCCAGATGATCTATATGCTCAAAGGCTGGATGGTCGGTGACTATGAAGGCCAAGGCAAGATCCGCATGGAACAGGGCTCTTGCTGGATTCAGCCCAACGGGATCAAGCACACCGTGCTGGACTATTCGCACAACTGCGAGATGGTCGAGATCATTTTGCCGGCCAATTTCGACACCGTGACACTCTAAAGCACTGACTCAATCAAAGGAACATGATGGCGCAGACCAAAATTTCATACCGGAGGGTCCGCCTGTGAAACAGCGAAATATTCTCAGTATCGTCGTGCCGATAGTGCTACTGGCCGTCTGGCAGATAGTTGGCAGCCGGCCCGGCATGCAAGCCATACTGCCAAGCCCTTCGCTGGTGCTGAGCGCCTGGTATGAATGGATTTTTGGCCAGGCAGGCATGGGTCTGGACGTTTACAAGGGCACCTGGTTAGCGAACGTGCAGTACTCTGCGAGCCGGGTGGCGGTGGGCTTTGTCATGGCAATGGTGGTGGCCATACCGCTCGGGCTGATGATCGGCTGGAGCCGTATCACCGCAGTCATGCTCGACCCGATGGTGCAAATGTTTCGGCCTATCCCGATCACTGCCTGGTTGCCCTTTTCAATTGCGGCCTTCGGTATCACCAACATGGGGTCTATCTCGCTGATTTTTCTGGGCGGATTTTTTGCGATCGTCGTCAACGCCACGCAAGGCGCGCGCGACGTTGACAAAAACCTGGTGCGTGCGGCCCTGATGATGGGTGCCAGTCCCTGGACCTTGCTGCTGCGCGTGATTCTGCCGGCCGCCTTACCGAATATTTTCACGGGCATGCGCCTGGGGCTTGGCATCGCCTGGACCGCCGTGGTGGCGGCCGAAATGGTGGCCGTCAAGTCGGGCCTGGGTTATGTTCTGTGGGATGCCTATTACGTCGGCCGCATGGACATCGTCTTTGCCGACATGGCCTCCATCGGAATGATGGGGTTTTTGAGTGACCGCCTGATCATCTGGATCGAGCGGCGCGTACTGACGTGGCGTCTGCTGCAAAACCACTGAAACGGACACCACGATGTCGCATATCCATATCGACCAAGTCTTCAAAACTTACCCTGGTAATCCGCCAGTGCGGGCGCTGGAAAACATCGGCCTTGACATTGCCCCCGGCGAATTCGTGGCTTTGCTCGGGCCCTCGGGTTGCGGCAAATCGACATTGCTCAATGCCATCGCCAGCTTTGAAAAAATCACTTCCGGCACGCTCACCGTTGGCGGACAAGCCATGGAAGCACCCGGTCCGGATCGCGGTGTGGTGTTCCAGGAGGCGGCGCTGTTTCCCTGGCTGACTGTTTGGGAAAACATCATCTTCGGGCCCAAGGCGCAGGGACTCAAGCCGGTTGATTACGAAGAGCATGCAGGCGAGATGCTGGCCATCATGGGTTTGAACGATTTCAAGCACCACTTACCGATTCAGCTGTCTGGCGGTATGCGCCAGCGGGTGGGTATTGCCCGCGTTCTGACGCTGGGCTCAAAGATCTTGCTCATGGACGAGCCCTTTGGCGCCCTTGACGCACAAACCCGCCTGTCCATGCAGGAGTTGCTGCTGTCGGTCTGGGACCGGCTCAAGCCGACCGTGATTTTTGTCACGCACGATATTGATGAAGCCCTCTTTCTGGCCGACAAGGTGTATGTGATGTCCGCCCGGCCCGGGCGCATTGAATCGATGCTGCAGGTCAATCTGCCGCGGCCGCGCACCATCGAGATGACAGCAACGACGGCGTTCAATGAAATGAAGCTGGAAATTCTGCACAAGATCCGGGGGCACTGAGCCCCACGGATGCAGAGCTAGGTTTGTAAAGGCGTAAAAAAACCGGCCCGAGGAGGCCGGTTTCTGGAGTTGGCAGTTGCGATTAACGGCCGCGGATTTCCTTGGCCAGGCTGTCGTCATAGAGTTCAGCCGCTTGACGGGTCACATCGGTCTTGATGACGCCTTGTTTGAACGAGGCTTCGGCCAGACGGGAAACCTGCTCGCGGTCCAGGATGCCGCCTAGCTTGATCAGCTTGTGCGACTCGCGGGTGATCTCCAGGGGAAGGCCGGTGTACTGTGAGTAAGCGTTGATGAAAGCATTGCTGTCAGAGGCCAGTTTGGCTTCTGCATTGAGGTAGGCCCACATGAAGCGCTTGATGACTTCGCGGCGCTTGGCGTAGGACTCGCCGGAAGCAGCCAGCAAACCGAGTTCAGCGCCAACCGCTTTGGACTTGCTGTAGTCAGCGAGCTTGGTGGCGAAGTAGGCGGCGCCTTCGGCGACAACCTGGGATTCAAAGGGCTCCCAGCTCAGCATGGCGTCAATGTCGCCGCGCTTGAGGGCTTGCACAAATGCTGTGCCGCCGCCCTGGATATTGATGGCTTGAAAGGAGTTGTAAGGAATGTTGTTTTCAACCAGGGTCATGGCCCAAGCGAACCAGACAGCCGAGCCGGGTGCAACGGCAATTTTTTTGCCTTTGATGTCGTCCCAGGTGTTGATGGTCACGCCCTTGCGCACCACCAGGTACTTGGGCGATGTGCCGACGCCGCTCAAGCCAATGATGTTTTTGGTGCCCTGGCTGGCAGCAATCGCCAGATCGGCAGGGCCAACCACTGAAACATCGACTGAGTTGGAAATCAGCGCGGTGCGGGCATCGGCGTAACGCACGAATTCGACACGCTTGACTTCAATGTTCATCTTTTTAAGTTCTTCTTCGACCAGATGCAGCGGCGACACCTGACCCACTTTGACATAACCGATGGTGATGACCTCTTTGGTCGGCATCGGGCTGGGCATGGGCGTGATGGCCAATGCGGAAGTAGCGACTGCAAGGCCCACCAATGCGGTGGCGGCATAACGTATAAAAGTCATGAAAACTCCTGTGAAGTAAAACGAAACCCAAAAAATTGCCCCGGCGCTTGTGTATCAGCTACCGATCTCGCACCTGCAAAGCTGCTTTCAGGTGAACACCGGATGACAAAGCACAAATGTCAAAACACGTTCAATTCTCTCAAAAAGGTTCTTCAAACATCCTATGGCTAACCCGCGAATTCCTTATTGTTTTTCAAATGATGGCCCGCCTCTCAAGCCCCATCCGGACGGCGCCATCATGGTCCACCTGGTGGTCAACGTGGAGCATTGGGTTTTTGATGCCCCCATGCCGCGCACCATCATCACG
>JBIKPY010000088.1:0-9481 GCA_044357185.1 Polaromonas sp. | reverse complement strand
CTGCGGCGGCATTGCGCCACGATCTCACTGAGCCGGGCAGCGGGTGCCAATTGGTAATTGACAGCGGCCACCGCCACACCGTGCGCAGTGAAATTGCGGGCCATGAAAACCGAATCCTGCTTACCAAGCGCGCGCCAGTAACCACCGTGAATGAAGACGAACAAGGGCGCATCGGTGCGGCCCGGCACCGGAAACAAATCGAGCAACTCGCCGGCTTGCGGCCCGTAGCGCAGATCGCGCAGGTGCGGCAAGTCATACATGGGCTGCGACTGCGTGCGGTAGTCTTGCAGTAACGCGTCCAGGTTGTTGACTGTGCCGCGGGGGCTGTACTGGCGGGCCAGCTCTTCAGGGCTGAAACGGCGCCAATCATTCGCACCTGCGCCAGCTTCAGACACCCAGTGTTTCTTTCAGGATGTCTTTCTGGTCCAGCAGGCTTTGCGAGCTGCCGCTCCAGACGGTACGCCCCTTCTCCAGCACAAAGTGGCTGTCGGCAATACGCAAAAGGGGCCCGATGTTTTTGTCGATCACCAGCACCGACAGCCCGGTGGTTTTGAGCGACTCAAGGCAAGACCAGATTTCGCTGCGCACCAGCGGCGCCAGGCCTTCGGTTGCTTCGTCCAGCACCAGCAGGCGCGGGTTGGTCATGAGCGCCCGCCCGATGGCCAGCATTTGCTGCTCGCCGCCGGACAAATTAGCACCCAGGTTGCCGGCGCGCTCTTTGAGCCTTGGGAAAAGCCGGTAGACGCGCTCAAGTGTCCAAGGGTCGCTGCGCTGCAGACGGTTGTGCGCCGTGGCCACCAGGTTTTCATACACCGTGAGGTTGGGAAACACCTGGCGCTGCTCGGGCACCAGCCCCAAACCCAGGCGGGCAATTTTGTAAGAAGGCCAGAGCGAGACATCCTGGCCGGCAAAATGAACGCTGCCGCTGCGCGCGTGCAGGATGCCGGTTGCCGTACGCACCGTTGTAGTCTTGCCCATGCCGTTGCGCCCCAGCAGCGTGACAAATTCACCTTCGGCAATGCGCAGCTCGACACCGAACAGGGCTTGCGCATCACCGTAGCAAACCTCGATGCCGGAGATGCTCAGCAAATCATTCGTGGCGGTCATATCGGCAGGGCCTCGTCGCCCAGGTAGGCGATTTTCACTTCTTCGTTGTTGCGGATGTCCTGCGGCGTGCCGCTGGCAATGATGCGACCGTAGACCAGCACGGAGATGCGGTCGGCCAGCGCAAACACCGCGTCCATGTCGTGCTCTACCAGCAGCATGGTGTAGCGCCCCTTGAGTCCCTGCAGTAAACGCACCACATTGCCGGACTCTTGGTGGCTCATGCCGGCCATGGGCTCGTCGAGCAAGAGCAGCTTGGGTTCGGCCACCAGCACCATGGCCATTTCAAGCTGGCGCCTTTCACCGTGCGCCAGCTCCGAGACCATGGCCCGGGCACGGTGCGACAAGCCGGCCTGCTCGATGGCGCGCAGCGCCGGCTCGACCAGTTCGCGCTGTTTGAGCATGGGCGTCCAGAAACCGAAACTGTGACCCCGGTGAGCCTGCATGGCCAGTGCCACGTTTTCAAGCACGCTGAATTCCGGGAACACAGACGTGATCTGGTAAGAGCGCGCCAGGCCGCGCAAGGCGCGTTGCGCGGGCAGCAGGCCGTTGATGTCCAGGCCATCAAACACAATGCTGCCGCTGTCAGAGGCGACTTCCCCACCGAGCTGGCCGATAAGCGTGGTCTTGCCGGCACCGTTGGGGCCGATGATGGCGTGCAACTCCCCGGGCGCCAGCGACAAAGTTACTTGATCGGTGGCCAGCAAACCGCCGTAGCGCTTGGTCAGCAGCCGGATGTCCAGCATGGCGTTCATGGCTGCTCCTTGGACGCCAGCGGCGCGGCAGGCTGCCGCCGGCGCGCACGCCAGGCGTCAATGTCCAGCAGATAGCCGTACATGCCACGCCTGGCCGTCAGCACCACCAGCACGATGAGCGGACCCAGGATGGCCATCCAGTGGTCGGTCAGGGCTTTGAGGATCTCTTCACTGACCAGCAGCGTGATGGCGCCAACCAAGGGGCCGAACACCGTGGCCATGCCGCCCAGCACCACGATGACGATCAACTCGCCGGACAAGGTCCAAGCAAGATAAGCCGGCGATGCAAATCCGGTGAGGTTGGCATACAGCAAGCCGGACAAGCCGCACAACATGCTGGCAATCACATAGGCCGTGAGCTTGTAGCGCAAGGTGGGAAAGCCCATGGCGTTCATGCGCCGTTCGTTGATGCGGCAGCCCCGCAGGACCATGCCAAAACGCGCGTCCACCAGCCGGTGGGTCAGGGCCAGCGCCAGCAGCACCAGCACCAGCGCCACGTAGTAAAGCGCCAGGGGCGAGGCCAGGCTGAAAAGACCAAACTCGCTGCGCGCCGGAATCGACAGGCCGTCGTCACCGCCGTACTGCTTGAGGCTGACAAACAGGTAGTAAAACATCTGGGCAAACGCCAGCGTGATCATGATGAAGGCAATGCCCGAGGTGCGCAAAGAGATGGCTCCCGTCACAAGGCCCACCAGCGCGCAAATGGCCAGCGTGGCGGCCAACTGGACCCAGCCATTGGTGACACCATGCTGCGCCAGAATGCCCACCACATAAGCGCCCAGGCCCATGTAAAGCGCGTGGCCAAAGCTGACCATGCCGCCGTAGCCCAGAATCAGGTTCAGGCTGATGGCGGCCAATGCAAAGACCAGCACGCGGCTCACAAAGGTCAGCGCAAAGGGCTCGCCGGCCATGCTGGCATACAGCGGCACGGCCAGCAAGAGCGCCACCAAAATGGCGGAAAACCATGCCGAAAGGGTGTTACGCATCATTGGTTTTTCACCGGGAAAAGACCGGCAGGTTTGAGGGCCAGCACCGCCGCCATGAAAATGCAGGTCAACATCGAAGCCAGCGCAGGTCCGGCGGCCTGCGCGGTACTGCGGTCCAGGAACTCGCGCAGCAGCATGGGCAAAAAGGCTCTGCCAGCGGTGTCGATCAGGCCGACGATCATGGCGGAATAAAAAGCGCCACGCACCGAACCGATGCCGCCGATCACGATGACGATCATTGCGGTGATCAGGATGGGCTCCCCCATGCCGGTCTGCACCGACAGGATGGGGCCGCTCATCAGGCCGGCCACACCGGCCAGGGCCGCCCCCAGCGCAAAGATGGTGGCATTGAGCAGCTTGATGTTGACACCCAGCGCCGCGACGATGGTCGGGTTGCTCGAGCCGGCGCGTATCAGCATGCCGACGCGGGTCTTGTTGATCAGCACATAGCAGCCCAGCGCCACCAGCAGACCGACCAGGATGATGGCAAAGCGATAAGCCGAGTAAGAAATGCCCAGCAAGTTGATGGTGCCGGACAAGGCGGGCGGCACGTTCATGTACACCGGCGAAGCGCCCCAGACCCAGCGGGTGATCTCATTGAAAAACAAAATCAGGCCGAAGGTGGCCAGCACCTGGTCCAGGTGGTCTCTGGCATACAGACGCGAAGCCACCACCCGCTCGACCAGAAAACCCAGCGCAGCGCTGCCGGCAATGCCGACCAATGCGGCCAGGATGAAAGAGTCTGTTTTAGCGTAAGCGCTGGCAGCAAAGTAGGCGCCCATCATGTACAGGCTGCCATGCGCCAGATTGACAAAATTCATGATGCCGAAGACCAGCGTCAGGCCGGCCGATAACATGAAAAGCAGAACTCCCAACTGCAAGCCGTTGAGGATCTGGATAAAAAAAAGTGACGTGGTCATGGCGCGCGCAACACAGCCAAGCACTTGAGTTCCGGCCTGGTTAAAAAACAGGACATAAGGGGCATCGCTCGACGAAAGTTAAAAAAAGACCTGGCCGGCAGGGCCGGTCAGGTCTGTCGCAAAGGCGAAGCTTACTTCAGAGCGCACTCTTTGTAGTACGCGTCTGCATGGTCTCTGAGCACCACACCCTTGTTGACCAGCGCAGCCTGGCCCGAGGCATCCTTGGCCACATCCACACGGTAGAAATTGCGGATCGGGAACTGGTTGGTGTTGAACTTGAAGGGTCCGGCCACCGAGTTGAAGACGGATGACTTCAAAGCAGCGCGCAAGGTCTCTTTGTTATCGGCCCTGCCGCCGGTCTTGATCAGCGCAGCATGGATCAAAGACGCTGCGTCATAGCTTTGGGCTGCATACAAAGAAGGCACGCGGTTGTACTTTTTCTTGAAGTCGTCCACAAACTTTTTGTTTTGCGGATTGTCCAGGTCAGCGCTGTAGGGCGAGCCGGTCACCACGCCCAGGGCGATGTCTTTGAGCGCTGGCAAAGTCGTGCCGTCCACCGTCGATGTTGACAGCAAGGGCAGCTTGCCCAAGAGTCCGGCTTGCTGGTACTGCTTGACAAAATTCACGCCCATACCACCCGGGTAAAACACGTAAATGGCGTCAGGCTTGGCCGCTTGCAACTGCGCGATTTCAGCCGAGTAGTCGGGTTGGTTGACCTGGGTGTAGACCTCGTCGAGCACCTGGCCTTTGTACATGCGCTTGAAACCGGACAAGGCGTCTTTGCCGGCCTGGTAGTTAGGCGCGAGCAGATAGACTTTTTTGTAGCCGGAGTCGCTGGCGTGCTGGCCCATGGACTCGTGTAGAGAGTCGTTGTTCCAGGACGTTGAGAAGAACAGCGGGCTGCAGCCCTTGCCGGTCAGGGGCGAGGGGCCGGCGTTGGAGCCAACCAGCAGCACACCTGCGTCGGTGATGGGCTTGTGGATGGCCATCATGACGTTGGAGAAAGTCACGCCGGTGATGATGTTGACCTTGTCGCGCTCAATGAGTTTTTGCGCAAGTTGCACGCCCAGATCGGTCTTGAGCTGGTCGTCTTCTTTGATCACTTGAACAGTCGCGCCACCCAATTTGCCGCCGTTGTGTTCCACGCCGAGCATGAAAGCGTCGTACTGGTCCTGGCCCAAAGCACCGGCCGGGCCGGACAAAGTACCCAGAAAACCGATTTTTACTGTCTGCTGCGCCTGCGCAGACAAGCTGCAGGCGGCCAGACCTAAAACCACCACCAGGCTGTTCAACTTGAATTTCATAAATCCCCCCGTTGTAAAAAATACGCGTTAAAGAAGATAGCTTCGCAGAAAAAATAGTTTAGGCATAAACATAATCCCGTCAATACCGGATAACCCGAGCCGGCTTAACCGGGCTGTACCCCCGCCGCCAGCACTCGTGCGGCATGCCAGGCCTGCCAGTCGCGGCCGGGGTGTACTTCACCGCAGGACGGGCAGGTTCGCTCGAGCACAGTGCACAGACTGCCCCCACTTCGATGACAAGCGCATATGGCAAGAAACCAACCTGAGCGTCAAGGGGGTGATGTTGTCACGCGCGGGATAGGCTGCTGTTTTGCTCAGTCATTCAGCCGCCTGTTAAGACGACCTGTAGAAGCATTCAAATAATATCAATTGCCATTAAATCTTGAGGGGGAATAATTGCTTAGACCTTAGGTGCCAAAAGATACGATTAAGCTGCGTTAGATGCATGGTTTATGCTACAACTACCTTACCCGAACTGCTTGCAACCGTTGCAAAAGATCTTGTTGCATGTATTAAATTGAATTGCCAGCTTGGTAGTTTTATTCTTTTCTTATGAAGGAATCCCATGAGCGACTCTCCGTCAGATCTATCAACCAATAAGCCATACAAAGTAGATTTGTTAGAAGGTTATCGATACGCATGGTGTTCATGCGGATTGAGTAACTTTCAACCATTTTGTGACGGTTCGCACACCATGTCCAAAGAGGGTCTGAAACCGATTATATTCAACCAAACCAAAGATGAAACAGTATTTTTGTGCGGGTGTAAGAAAACCCTCAAAGGTCCACGCTGTGATGGCAGCCATAATTTAATTAAATAACAAAAATCCAAGGATTAAACAATTATGTTTGAACAAGAAGATGAATTAAATGCCGACCCCAACAAGTATGTAGTCATGGATTCCAATGCAATGACTTGGAAGAATACGAGTTGCAAAGGGTTTTCATACAAATTACTAGAGAAAGTGATTGACCCTCGTAAAGGTAGATCGACTTCGCTGATTAAGCTGGATCCGGGTACCACTTTACCAACTGAAACTCTGGATGAGCGTTGTGACCTTTTAGTCCTTGAGGGTACCTTACATGACGGACATTCACTGTACGGTGAACACACCTTCATTAGGAATCAACCGGGATACCTTCAGACCTTATCCAGCCAAACCGGGTGTGTTTTATATTTAAAACGTCGCAAACCAATTCGTAAGACTGATACTGATCGATCAGTGATAGATGCTAAAAATATTGAATGGAAACCTTACCCGGCACGTGGTGCAAGAGTACTTCACCTTTACCGTGATCAGCACGGTGTTGAGGCCGCGCGTTTGGTTGATGTCTATCCCGACAAGCAGATTACTACCCATGACCATGCAATGGGCGACGAAACCTTTGTAGTCGGAGGAGTCATTATGGATGAGCACGGGAGCTACGGATCGGGCGTCTGGATTCGCACCCCTATTGGCATACCACACACCCCTTTTACCAAAAAAGATAATGTCATCATGCTCATACGTGATGGTGACATGGTTTGGTAGAAGAAGCTCTAAGATTCTCCATCAAGATCTGCACCCCAAAACTCAAATCCGCAACTAAATCAAAATCTACGAAGGTATGAAATGAAATCATTCAAAGGAATTTATTTTGGTAAGCTTGCAGCATTGATGCTGACTAGTTTTCTAGCAACTCAAGCTTTCGCCCAAGCATTTCCATCTAAACCGATTAAAATTATTGCACCGTTTTCACCCGGTGGCTCTGTTGACTTAATGGCGCGTTATATATGTTTATCCTTTACCAAATCTTTTGGTCAAGAATGCGTTGTAGAAAATAAAGCTGGCGCCGGCGGAATAATCGGCATGTCCGCAATGCTCGCCGCTCCAGCGGATGGCCACACTTTGGCCATGATGCCGAGCAATCTTTCGATTATCCCTTCGCTCTATAACAAAGTTCCCTATGACACACTCAAGGACGTGGCCCCTATAGCGCTAGTTTCATCTACCCCACTAATGATTGGAACGCATCCCAGCGTACCCGCCAAATCATTTCAAGAACTGATCAGCTATATCCAGCAAAGTAAAGGAAAGGTTTCTTTTACTGCGTGTGGTTCAGCATCTCCCCAACACTTGGCTGGAGAAATGCTGGGCACTATAGCTTCCTTGAATTGGACACATATTCCCTACAAAGGATGTGCTGATGCTATGGTCGGCGTTATTTCTGGGGATATCCCTGTTTGGTTTAGTAACTATACGCACTTTGCCCCCCAAATCAAAGCGGGAAAGCTCAAGGGTTTTGCGATGCTTGGCGCAAATCGGACAAGCTTTGCGCCTGAATATCCCACCGTTTCCGAGTCAGGATTTCCCGGGTTCGAAGCCTCCGTCTGGTACGGGCTTGTAGGTTCGTCAAAAATTCCTGCGTCTGTGATTTCCAGACTGAACGAGGAGGTCAACAAAGCTTTAAATTCACCTGACATGAAGGAGAAACTACGTCAGGGTGAGTACGAGCCTATTGGTGGATCGACTCAGAAATTTGGAGACGTCATCAAATCGGATCTCGTCAAATTTGAGGCCGTCATTAAAAAGGCCAACATAAAAGTGGAATGAAATGCAAAGTTGGCGCCTTGTTTTCCGGTGGTTTACTTGACCTGACCTGACCACGCCCGCTTAGGAGCACTTTGCAGGGCTTTAAGAGTTTGGCTTGCGCCGTCGTAGTGCCTTTAAAGCTCAACGACTTCAAAGTCAGCCTTGGCGACGCCGCAGTCCGGGCAGGCCCAGCTCGCAGGCACGTCGGCCCATTGCGTGACGGCGGCAATGCCGTCTTCAGGCCGGCCGGCGGCCTCGTCATAGATAAAACCACACACGATGCAAATATAAGTTTTCATGAAAATTGACTGGCGATGAAAGTGCAGGCTCTGTGAGTCTGCAGTGAGCCAAAGATAGATCAATGTTGAGGGACAGTTTTAAATACTTGTAGATTTGTCCCGTGTCGCATGCCAGGCCTGCCAGTCGCGGCCGGGGTGTACTTCACCGCAGGACGGACAGGTTCGCAGGGCCGGCGCTGCGTTGTAAAAAACGCCAAAAACACGTGGCAAATCTTCCACGATGCTTTGCATCTGCAACTCCGAGCGGTGAACCAGCGTGCTGCAATGAGCGCAGTACCACTCAAAAGCATCGAGCACGCCGGCCGGACGGGAACGCTCCAGCACCATGCACAGGCTGCCCGGCTCCGGCCGCTGGGGTGAATGGCGCACATGCGGTGGCATCAAGAAGATGTCGCCCTCGTGCAAATCAATGCGCTCAAACTGACCCCGGTCTATCACCAGCAAATGGGCGCTGCCCTTGAACTGGTGAAAGTACTCTTCGTAAGGGTCGTCATGAAAATCAGTTCGCTGGTTGGGCGCACCCACCACCGTGACGATCAGGTCGGTGTCTTGCCAGATCTGCTGGTTACCCACCGGGGGCTTGAGCAAATGCTGGTTATCTTCAATCCACTTGGGGAAGTTGATGGGTTTGAGCATGGCGGACTCCTTGGGGTGTGTTGTCAGATCACGACCGTTGCAGTTTCATTGAGGATACATCGCACCACACTGTAGGCTGTCATGAGCGACGTACGCGGATTTTGCGGGTCAGGCAGGCCGACCAGGCGTGTGCTCATCAAGCCGCCTGCGCCCTCAGCCTCGATTTCATGCACATTACCGCCGGCCAGGGGGTCGGCAATCATTTCGACGGTGGTGGCCTCAAAACCCAGACCCGCCAGCGCGACCGTGGCAGCCACATTGGCGTTGCGCGGGTATTGCAGCGCCGCCTCACGGGCAGAGCCGCGAAAAAACGTCACAGCTTCGGTCATGGCGGCCAGGTCCAGTTGCTGCTCAGCGGCACTGCCAGCCCAGGCCTGCGGCGGTTTGCGCGAGCGGTAGGTGACCTGTCGCAAGCCGGCCAGACGCGCCGCCGCCAGCCAGTCAACGCCACCAATGGCGCCAGCCGGTAGTAACAAACGTTGGCGGGCCGATCGCGCTGCGCTGACCAAAGCGGCTTCACGTGCGGGCTCGGCCAATGCCCCGATGGAAACCACCAGCAAATCGATGCCGGCTTGCAAGACCGTCACGCCATGCAGGTCGACCGCCTGATGTCCGGCGCATTCAACCACCAGGCCGGGCTGGCGTTGCAGCACTTGTGTCAAGCTGTCGACCAGCAAGGCGTCGGCTTGAGGCGCCAGCACCAGCGCGGCCGCACGGTCGCGCACCAGGATGGCCACCACCTCGACCTGCTCAGCATGGGACAGCAGCAAGCGGTGTACCGCTTTGCCGATGGCGCCGTAACCGAGCAAGGCAATTTTTTGTTTCATCACCATGCGCCTGTCAAACAGCAGTTTCCAAAATATGCGCCACAGCGCGCCGCGTCAGCACAGCGGCCAAGTGCGCCC
>JBIKPY010000029.1:0-30618 GCA_044357185.1 Polaromonas sp. | reverse complement strand
GAGCTCGACCTGTCTTCTGCCCAGCACTTCGCACAGCAGCGAGCCGATGGCGATACCCACAGAAAAAACCACCAACAAGAGCGAAGCCACCTGGGCATCGCCGTGCAATATCTCTTTGGCAAAGCCGGGGAACTGGCTCAAAAACACCGCCCCGAAAAACCACATCCAGCTGATCCCGATCAAGGCCAGAAACACCTTCGGGTCGGCCTTGGCATGCCGCAAATTGCGCCAGGTTTCGCTCAAGGGGTTCCAGTTGATGCTGAGTGCCGGGTCGTTGGCCGGCGCTTCAGGAATGAACTGCGCCGCCACTCGCCCCGCCAGCGCCAGCGCCAGACAGGCGGCGGCAACATAAGCCGGCCCGTCCCCGGGCAAAGCCACTAACAAACCGCCGGCCACATTGCCCAGCAAGATGGCCACGAAAGTGCCCATCTCGACCATGCCGTTGCCGCCCATCAACTCTGAGTCTCGCAGCGCTTGCGGCAGGTAAGCAAACTTGACCGGGCCGAACAGCGTTGAGTGCAAGCCCATCAAAAAAGTACAGGCCAGCAGCAGCGGCACTTGCCAGTCCAGCCATGGGCCACTGGCCATAAAGCCGGCAGTGGCCAGCAGCATGATGAGCACTTCCAGGCTTTTGACCTGGCGCATCATGCGCGCCTTGTCGTACTTGTCGCTGAGCTGGCCGCTGGTGGCAGAAAACAGCACAAAGGGCAAGATAAACAGCGCGCCTATCGCCAGACCCGCCATCGCAGGCGGCAACCAACTCACGCTGAGCTGGTACGTCAGCATCACGGTGAAGGCGAACTTGAACAGGTTGTCGTTGGCCGCGCCGGAAAAAAGCGTCCAGAAAAAGGGGGCGAAGCGCCGCTGGCCCATTAACGCCCACTGATGGCTGGGCACTGCGGCTGAAGGCTGCGGTTGCTTCACGCCGGGGTCTTTCAGATGCTGGCTGTGAAAACGGTCAGCACGCCGGTGTAGCCATACAAATGATTGCGGGCAATTTCACCACCGGCAAAAAAACCGACCAGGGGCACATCGCCCAGCGCGCGCCGGATGATTTGCAGCTCTGCGCTGGGCCCGCCAAAGTGGGGGCCGCCACGACCGGTGCAACTGACGTAGACCGCGCCCGCAATACCGCGGGTTGCAGGCGCTGCGCTTTCAGCCTGGCCGGCACCAAGTGCCCGGGACAGCTCGAAGCCAACTTCCTGTGGCTCGAGTTCTTCCCGGATTTCAGCGCAGATGCGCACCAGGTCTGCGCGCGCAGCGGCCGCATGCTGCTCACAAAAAGCCAATGTCATGCCGACTTCAGGCACGTCGGCAATGGCAATGCCTTTTCGCGACGGGTCCAGTCCGATCAGGTGGCGCACCACCACGTCCGCGCCGAACTGGCCGGCGCGGCGCACCGCGCCATCGGCCAGACTGTGCGCCTCACCACTGAGGCCCACCAGGGTGCGCCGCACCTTGTCGATGGCTTCTTTCGGGTTGTCCAAGGAAATATCCAAATCACCCAGCATCACCTCCAGCGCCGGCTTACCGTCGAGCTCGGTGACGACATTGTTTTCACACGCCGTGATGCGGTAATTGCCAGAGACCGGCTGACAACCCTGGGTGACGCGTGACATCAGGCCCAGACTGCCTGAGCCTTCGCCCAAAGGACCGTCTACGGTAGCCCGGGCAAAGGCTACGCCGCTCAGCCCGCCGCTGAAAACTCCGCTGGCAGCCCCCTGACCTTTGAGATTGCCGTGGCCGCTGAGCGAAAACTGCAGCGCACTCGAACGGCTGGAGGCCAGACCACCAAACACGTAGCCGCTGTCGGTGCGGGCGGCCATTTCTTCAATGAGCTCCGCCACGTCGGGTGTGCCGGCGTCTGCATGCACCAGCGCCGTGTGCGCGTTGAAGCGGCTGGCCGGCGGCAATGGCGAGACCCCGGAGAAAACGCGGTACTGCGCAGCGGGCATCTGGCACAGCATGACGGCCATGGCCGGCTCGTCAAAGTACTCCACATTGTTCGAAGCAATGCCCACACCCACCGTGCCGCTCCAATCAGTCACCTCGGGCAGCTCGGCGCTCAGATGGTCCAGGATGTCTTGGGCTTGCGCGGCAAAGTGGTCGGTGATGTAGAGCAAAGCCAGCGTTGGCGCACCGGCGTAAGCCGGCAGCGCCATCTGGGCGCGCAGTTGGGCCAGCACCAGTGCAGCCGCCATGGGCCACTGCGGGTGCGTGGCATGCCCATAGGGAAACAGCTTCATCGGCTGCGCGGTGCCGCCTTGCGGGCAGGCGCCTTGGCTTGGGTCGTCGAAGTGCGCCCGGCCGGCGCTTTGGCCTTGGTAGCAGATTTGGGCGTCGCAGATTTTTTGCCTGTGCGCGGGGCCGCAGTGCTGGGCTTGCGCACCGACGCATCTTTGATTGCGGCCTGGGCAATGTTCTGGAACTGCTGCGTCAGCGCGCCCCACCACTGCATCGGGTCAATCGCAGCGCCACCTTCAGCCGCCTTGGCGCTGCTGTCGGGCGCGGCTTGGGGCTTGGCTGCAGGCTCGGGCGCAGGGGCTGCCCCAGGCATGCGGGCGGTGAAGGCCTGGGCCATTTCGTTCATGTTGACGTTCATGCCCCGCAAAGCGGTGAGTGTCATTTTTTGCACTTCGAGCGCCTGGATGGTGGCTTTGAGTGCTGCGGCGTTCTGGTCTAACCAGAACTGCACGGCCTTGAGCTCGGCAATGCGCTTATCGAGCTCCTCCACATTCAAGGTGGGCGCAACCCAAGCGCCAAGCTGCGGCATACCCGGCATGGCAGGCGCAGCGCTGGCAGCGGCCTGGCCGCTGAGATTTTTCAAAAAATCGAAGCCCGGCACCAATTTGCCGAAATCGGGGAAATGGGCTTGGTCAGCGTCGCTCATGGTTTCTCCAGATGTTTGATGCTCAGCACCTTGAACGCCATTGTGCAGTGGCGGCAGGCCGCGTCAATGACTTTTGCTAAGCTTAACAACATGAAAAGTCTGTTTCACTTCGCCTTCAATGTCACCGACCTGCAGGTAGCACGGCATTTTTATGTGAATGTCCTGGCTTGCACCGAAGGGCGCAGCACAGACACCTGGGTTGATTTTGACTTTGCCGGTCACCAGCTGTCGCTGCACCTCGGTACGCCCTTGAAGACCGAAGCCACGGGCCGCGTAGGCGAGCACATGGTGCCGATGCCGCATTTCGGTCTGGTGCTGGCGCTGCCCGACTGGCAGACCATGGCGTCGCGGCTCGAAGCGGCGGGCACAGACTTCATCATCCGGCCGCAATGCCGCTTTGCCGGTGAACCAGGCGAGCAGTGGACGATGTTTTTTTGTGATCCCTTCGGCAACCCGATAGAGATCAAAGGCTTTCAGTCGCTAGAGACGATTTACGACCACTGACAGGCGCGGGCACGGGCTGTATGGTTTGCGCAATAGCGCCGAACAAGGCTGCCCCTTGCGGGTCTTTCATCTCAATGCGGATGGTGTCGCCGAACTTCATGAAATCGGTGGCCGCTTGGCCGTCCTGCAAAGTCTCCATGGCGCGCTTTTCGGCGATGCAGTTGTAACCTTTGGGCCACTGCATCTGGCCCTGGCTTTCCTGGCCCCGGTTGCTGACGGTGCCCGAACCGATCACGCTGCCAGCGCGCAACTTGCGGGTCTTGCACAGGTGGGCAATCAGCTGGCCAAAGTGAAAACTCATTTCGGCGCCTGCGTCGCACAGGCCGACCTTGCGGTTGTTCCAGGTGCTTTGCAGCGTCAGGTGTACGCGGCCCTGCTGCCAGGCGCTGCCTAGCTCATCGAGCGTCACCGCCACCGGGCTGAAAGCCGTGGCCGGTTTGCTGTGTACCAAGCCGGAGCCCCTGGCGGTTTCTTGGGTCGCCACATGCCGCAGCGTCAGCTCATTGGCCAGCATCACCAGGCGAATGCCTTCAAGGGCCTGCTCAGGTGTGCAACCCATGGGCAGATCAGCACTGACCACGGCCAACTGGGCGTCAAAGTCAATGCCGGCGTCTTCGCTGGCCAGCATCACGTCGTCGCAAGGGCCGCAAAAATCGTCGCTGCAGCCCTGGTGCATCAATGGCGCCGTATCAGGTGCCGCGGGCAGCTCAGCGCCACCGGCGCGCAGAAGCAGCTCGGCATGGCTCATGAAGGCAGCAGCTTGGACCCACTGGTAAGCACGCGGCAGCGGCGCCATGCAGCGCGCAGGCTCAAAGGGAAAGGCGTGGCGTGCCCGGCCCTGGTTCAGCGCGTCATACAAGTCTTGCAGCTGCGGTGACAGGAAGTTCCAGTCCTCCAGCACTTGTTGCAGCGTACCGGCAACACCACTGGCATAGTGCGCCGTGGCAAGGTCACGCGAGACCACCAGCAACTGGCCGTCTCGCGAGCCGTCTTTGTATGTGGCGAGTTTCATGGCATATCTTTCAGGGGTGTTGGCATGGCCGCCCTCGGGTGCGACCTGTCAGGATGAACGTCACGGCGGCATTGAGCGCCTGGCGTTACGATAAGCGGCAACTTTTTACTTGCCAGCCACAGCCAAATTCTAGTTTACAGCGCATGACCGACCGACTGCCATCGCTCACTCACAGCGCGCCGCGTCGCGCCTTGTGGGTGCTGGCTGCGCTGGTGAGTCTGGTGCACTGGTGGGTGCTGGCCGATGGCCCCTGGGACTTGGGTCTGAGCCAGGCTTCGCCAAGCCAGCCGCCGGCCAACCTGGTTTTCGACACGCGGCGCATTGAACTCCCGGCCCCGGCCCCCAGCAAACCAGCGGCGCGGGTTATACAGTCGGCGCGCGTGAGCGCCAAACCCTCTACTGCCCAAACTTCAGCACCGGCGGCCAGCCCTTTGCCTGCTGAAGCCCCGCCCGTGCTGGCCGCTGCACCCGTGCTGCCTGAACCCGCTCTGCCTGAACCCGCTGCGCCACCTTTGCCCGCCGCCCAGGCCGAAGCCACGCCAGGCCAAACCGATTCGCAGCCGCAGGCCCAGGCGCCGGCCGAACAGGCAGAGCAGCCACCCGTTGTTGCCGCCGCCCAGCCGGAGCCGGCTCAGTCACCGTCAGCCCTCAGCATTCCCAGCTCGGTGCGACTCACCTACAAAATGACCGGCTTGTCGCGCGGCCTGAACTACCACGCCAACGGCGAGTTAAATTGGCGGCGCGAAGCCAACCGCTACGAGTCGAGCATGGTGGTCAGCGCATTTTTGCTGGGTTCACGCTCCATGACCAGCGTGGGCGAAGTGACTGCCGATGGCCTGGCTCCCAAACGTTTTGGCGACAAAGCCCGCAACGAGCTGGCCGCTCACTTTGACGCCGACAAGGGCAAGATCACCTTCAGCGCCAACCGCCCTGAATTACCCTGGCAGCGCGGCGCACAAGACCGGCTGAGCGTATTTTTTCAGCTCGCCGGCTTGTTGGCCGGTCAAGCTGGCGCAGTTCCGACGGGCACGCGCATTGCGCTTTACACCGTGGGCCCGCGCGACGCCGAGACCTGGACTTTCATCGTCGAGAACATGGACAACCTGAGTCTGCCAGTGGGCGATATCAAAGCCCTTCGGCTCACCCGCGAACCCAAGCGCGAGTTCGACCAAAAAATTGAGACCTGGTTTGCGCCGTCCATGTCTTACTGGCCGGTACGCATCAAGATCACTCAGAGCAACGGAGATTTTGTGGACCAACAGCTGTCTGGAAGCAGCGAACCATGAGCCTTGAATTCACGCAAAATGGTGCCATCTACTGCCAAAGGATATTCAGTTTATGCACATGCTCTACGATTCAGATTCTTTCGCAGTGATGCAAATACAAGCCAACGCTGAAAGCGCAGACGCCAACGCAGCCGCAGTGCCGGCGCAGCCGCAACTGGCACGAAATGGCTTTGAAATCGTGGACAAACGCTCCGGCAAAGAGGTGTACCTCGATGGCTCCTGGGCTGAGTTGTTTCAGCAACGCCTGAACGGCTGGCAGCAAAAAACGCCGACCGAAGAAGAAATTGAAGAGATTTTGGAGAGTTACGCAGAACTCGCCCAGATGCCTGTTGTCATGCATTGAGCGTGCATTATTTGGCTGCGCTCAGCCTCAGCCAGCCGCGGTACATGGGCTCAGTGAGCAGCAGCACCGCAGCCACCCGCGTCACATGAAAAGCCGTCACCAGCGGCACGCCAAGCTGCAAGACCTTGGCCGTGATGGACATCTCCGCAATGCCGCCGGGCGCTACGCCCAACATGACTGTGGCCCATGGCAGGCCTGAGGCCCAGGACATCAGCCAGGCAAAACCAGCGCACAGCAAAATCATGGTCATGGTGATTAAGGCCACCGAGAGCATCCAGCGCGGCGCCATGCGGATGAAACCCGGCGTGAAACGCACCCCCAGCCCGATCGCCAGCACCAGCTGCGCCGCATTGGTCATGGGCTGTGGCAGGGCCGACAGGTTCACGCCGGTGGCGGTCAACAGCAAGGACACGCCCAGCGCACCCAAAAACCAGGGGTTGGAGCCACGCAAGCGCAGCAGCACCCAGCAACCCGCACCTGTCAGCAGCAGCCACAGTGCCAAGCCAGGCCAAGCCACCACACGCGGCCCCGGCAAACTCATGTCCAGACCGTGCATGCCGCTCAACTGCATGCCAAAAGGAACAATCAGCGTCACCATCAAAATGCGCAGGCTGTGGGCCGCGGCGATCAGCTCGGTCTGCGCGCCAAAGCGCTCGCCCAAAATCGTCATTTCAGAGGCACCGCCTATGGGTGACGCAAAGTGCGTGGTCAAGCGCGTCACCCCGGGGATGTACATCAGCCCCGGGCGGGCATGCAGCCTGTACAAAAAGGCGCCGGCCAGAAAACCCAGCACCAGCGCCCAAAGAACGCCCAGCGAAATCACCCACCACAGGCCCAGCAACATGTCCAGCACCTGCGGCGTGAAATACAAGCCCAGCGCCCCGCCAATCACCCACTGACCCGTATTGCGCAGCGGTGTGGCGCTGGCCGCAGGGCCGCCGGTCATGGCGAGCAGCGCAGTCGATAAAAGAGGGCCCACCATCCAGGGCACGGGGGTTTGCAAGGCGACGCACAGCAGGGCAGCGGCCAGGCCCAGCAAAAGCGTCAGCACAATGCGCGTGGCCGGCCTGTTCATGAGGTTTCGGAAAAATCGGACAAAAACAGGTGCAGACATCGCAACAGCCGGCCAGCAGCTCAAAAAAACGGCGCCGGTTTTCGCCGCCAAAGTATTAGTATCGCCGTATGTATGACTTTCTTCTGGCACCCGGCAACGCCCGCCTGGTATCGGCCACCGCCCTGCTGCTGAGCCTGAGCGCTTGCAGTCTGCAGCCACTTCAGTCTGACGCCGAGCGCCTGGCCGCCTGGCTGCCGGCCGACGTGCTGCTGCTCGGCGAGCAACATGACGCCATTGCGCACCAGCGCGTGCAACAAGGCCTTGTGACAACACTTGCCGGGCGCGGCCAACTGGCGGCGCTGGCGCTGGAGATGGCCGACAGCGGCACCAGCACCGCCGGCTTGCCTACCGATGCCAGCCCCGAGCAGGTACGCGCATCGCTGAAATGGGACGACACGGCCTGGCCCTGGGTGGCCTATGGCCCGGTGGTGATGTCCGCGCTGCGCGCAGGCGTACCGGTGCTGGGTGCGAACTTGCCGCGCAGCGACATGCGTGCCAGCATGGCCGACTCACAGCTTGAGCAGCTCCTGCCTGCACCGGCCTTCCGGGCGCAGCAGCAACTCATACGCCAAGGCCATTGCGATCTCTTGCCCGAGGGCCAGATCACACCCATGACCCGCATTCAGATCGCCCGCGACCGCCGCATGGCCGACACACTGGCCAAGGCCGTGCAGCCGGGCAAGGTGGTGGTGCTGATCAGCGGCAGCGTGCATGCCGACAAGCAGCTCGGCGTGCCGCAGCACCTGCCGGCCGGCTTGCAAGTCAAAAGCGTGCGCCTGCTGGCCGGCGGTAAAAGCCTGCCGGGCGAGTCATTTGACAGCGTCTGGGCCACTGAAGCCACCCCCGACAAAGACTATTGCGCTGGCCTGCGCGAGAAGTTTAAAAAGCCCACGACGTCGCAAGGCTGAAAGGCAGGGTCAGGGGATGGATTCCTGCCTGCGCAGGAATGACAGGAGGGCGCAGGAATGACGGCCCCTGTCCGTCATCCTCGCGAACGCGGGGATCCATGTCCCCGCTTCGTACCTCAGGCGTGCTGCTTGATGGCGTCTGCCACCACGTTGACCATGCGGTCTATGTGTTCTTTTTCCACAATGTACGGCGGGCACAGCACGATGTTTTCACCGGCAGGGCGTACCAGCACACCGTGGTGAAAGCAGGTCATGAACACGTCATAAGCGCGCTTGCCCGGCGCGCCGGGGATGGACGCCATTTCCACTGCGCCGGCCAGCCCCAGGCTGCGGATGCCGATCACCGTGGGCAGGCCCTTGATGCCACTGTGCAGTGCGTCGCCCAGCACCGGGCCCATCTGGCCGGCACGTTCGAACAGCTTGTCTTGCTTGAACAGCTCCAGCGTGGCGATGGCCGCTGCGCAGGCCACCGGATGGCCCGAGTAGGTGTAGCCGTGAAAAAACTCGATGGCGTGCTCGGGGCTGCCGGCACTGGCGGCCATCATGGTGTCGTAAATGCGGTCGGTGCAGACCACGCCGCCCAGCGGTATCACGCCGTTGGTCACGCACTTGGCAAAGTTCAGCATGTCGGGCACAACGCCGTAGTAGTCGGCGCCGAAGTTGGTGCCCATACGGCCGAAGCCGGTGATGACCTCGTCAAAAATCAGCAGAATGCCGTGCTTGTCGCAAATCTCACGCAGACGCTTCAGGTAGCCTTGAGGCGGCAGGTACCAGCCGGCGCTGCCGGCCACCGGCTCGACGATCACGGCAGCGATGTTGCTGGGGTCGTGCAGCGGCAGAATGCGGTTTTCGAGTTCAAGCAGGATGTCTTCCTGCCAGACCGGTTCCTGGTTGTGGATGTAGGCGTGGTTCACCGGGTCATGAATGAAACGCATGTGGTCCACCCGCGGCAGCAGCGCCGTGCCGTAGGCCTTGCGATTGGCCGGAATGCCGCCCACGCTCATGCCGCCAAAACCCACGCCGTGGTAACCGCGCTCGCGGCCGATGAACATGTTGCGGTGGCCCTCGCCGCGTGCGCGGTGGTAGGCCAGCGCCACTTTGAGCGAGGTGTCGGCCGCCTCAGAGCCGGAGTTGCAAAACAGCACTTTGTTCAAGTCGCCGGGCGCCATGTGGGCGATCATCTCGGCGGCTTTGAAGGCCTGGTCATTGCTGGCCTGGAAAGCCGTGGCGTAGTCCAGCGTGTCCAGCTGCTTTTTGATGGCTTCGTTGATGGGCTTGCGGTTGTGGCCCGCGCCCACACACCACAAACTGGAAATGCCGTCAAGCACCTGGCGCCCGTCGTGCGTGGTGAAGTGCATGCCATCAGCCGCCACAAACACGCGCGGGTCTTTGTGAAAGCTGCGGTTCGGCGTGAAGGGCAGCCAGTGATGCGTCATGTTGATGTCTTGCAAGGCCATGGCCGTTCTCCCGATGTATTGAAGATTGCTTGTGTCGTAGATCATTTTGCACCGATGCCTGTGCCTGCCACAATAGCTTCGTGATGACGCCGTCCTACACCCTGACCCTCTCCTGCCTGGATCGACCCGGCATTGTTCATGCCGTGTCCGGTTTTTTGTTCGAGCGCGGCGGCAATATTCTGGACGCCGCCCAGTACGCCGACGACAAAGACCCGGACGCCACCGGCCTTTTTTTCATGCGGGTCGGCTTTGCCTGTTCGCAGCTGTCTTTTGATGAACTCAAGAATGCGCTGGGCGTGCTGGCCGGCGATTTCGGCATGGACTGGCAACTGCACCAGACCAGCCAGCCCATGCGCACCGTGCTCATGGTCAGCCGAGAAGGCCATTGCCTGAACGATCTGCTGTTTCGCTGGAAATCGGGCCTGCTCAAGCTGGACATCCGCGCCATCATTGGCAACCACCTTGATTTACAGCCGCTGGCAGAGCGTTACAACTTGCCTTTTCACCACATCCCGGTCAGCGCCGCCACCAAGGCGCAAGCTGAAGCGCGGCAGTACGACATCATTCAGTCTGAAGGCGCCGAGCTGGTGGTGCTGGCGCGTTACATGCAAATCCTGAGCGACGAGATGTGCCGGAACCTGGCCGGCCGTGCCATCAATATTCACCATTCTTTTTTGCCCAGCTTCAAGGGCGCCAAGCCCTACCACCAGGCGCATGCGCGCGGCGTCAAGCTGATAGGCGCCACCGCACACTACGTCACGTCTGATCTGGACGAAGGCCCGATCATCGAGCAGGACGTGGCACGCGTGGAACACAGCCGCACGGTTGAAGACCTGACCGCCATGGGCCGCGATACCGAAAGCCAGGTGCTGGCGCGCGCCCTGAAGTGGCACAGCGAACACCGCGTGCTGCTCAACGGCCACAAGACGGTGATCTTTAAATAAGCCATGGCACGCGAGCCTGCCCAAGCAAGTCAAAGCAGCACGCCGAGTGCCTCGGCCAAACGCATACCTCCCATCCAGTGCCTGCTGACTTTTGAAGCGCTGGCCAGGCTGCGCAGCGTCACGCAGGCGGCCGAAGAATTGTTTGTCACGCCCAGTGCGGTGAGTCACCGCGTCAAGCAACTCGAGCAGATCATCGGCACCAAACTGTTTGGCCGTGCCGACTTTTCACTCACTACCGAAGGCAGCGAATACCTGGCCCATGTGCGCGAAGGCCTGACCACGCTGCAAAAATTTCCGGGCGCAGCCGGCCAGAGCGCCAACCCCGGCAAACGCAAGCTGCGGCTGGCGGTAACGCCTACTTTTTCACGCTCGATCCTGATCCCGCGCCTGCGCCAGTTCACCGAGGCCTACCCCGAAATCGACCTGACGCTGCAAGTGTCCATACCGCTGCTGGATGTGGTGGCTGAAGACGCCGACCTGATGGTGCGCTTTGGCACCGGCCGCTATGCCGATGTCGAGCATGTCTGCCTGATGCAAGACGAGGTCACGCCGCTGGCTTCGCCCGCCTACGTGCGCGAACACGGCCCTTTTGACAGCCCCGAAGACCTGGAAGGCCAGGCCCTGCTGCGCTCGCCTCTGGAGCCCTGGCGCACTTGGTTTGCCGCCAACCGGCAAGAATGGCCCGAACCGATCGAAGGCTCGCAGTTCAACGACATCGGTCTCATGTGCGACGCCGCTGCGGCCGGCATGGGCATCGCATTGGTACGCCTCAAACTCGGCGCTCCCTGGTTGGACAACGGCTCACTGGTGCGCCTGTATGAGCGCAATGTGCCCAGCCCGCACGCGCATTACCTGTGCTGGCGCACCGGCATGATGGACCGCTGGGAATGCGCGGCCTTTGCTGACTGGCTGCGTAAAAGCGTTTTTTGAGCGAAAGCACCCATGAACTTTACCGACCTCGCCGACGACCCGGAAGACAGCCAGCACACGCCGGCCGAGCGCATGGCCGCGGCCACGCGCAGCACCTGGGTCAGCGTGGGTGTGAACCTGGTGCTGACGGCTGTGCAAATCAGCATCGGTATTTTTTCAAAATCGCAGGCGCTGATTGCCGACGGCATTCACTCGCTGTCAGACCTGGTGTCTGATTTCGTGGTGCTCTTTGCGGGCCACCACAGCAAGAAAGACGCAGACGAAGAGCACCCTTACGGCCATCACCGCTTTGAGACGGCGGCCTCCATCGTGCTGGGCTTGCTGCTGCTTGCCGTGGGTGTGGGCATGCTGTGGTCGGCATTTTTAAAACTGCAATCGCCCGACACCGTGGCGCAGGTTCATATCGTGGCGCTGTGGGTGGCGGGCGGCGCATTGGTGGCCAAGGAGCTGTTGTTCAGGTACATGTTGTCGGTCGCCAAGCGGGTCAAGTCCAGCATGCTGGTGGCCAACGCCTGGCACGCCCGCTCAGACGCCGCGTCTTCTCTGGTGGTGGCCGTGGGCATCATCGGCAGCCTGGCGGGCTACCCCATCCTCGACCCGATTGCCGCCATGGTGGTGGGCCTGATGGTCACCCGGATGGGCTGGGGCTTTACCTGGGACGCCATGCATGACCTGATGGACCGCTCGGTCAATGAAGTCGAGGTGGCCGCCATCCAGACCACCCTGCTCGGCACCCCCGGCGTGATGGGTGTGCATGATGTGCGCACCCGCAAAATGGGCGACATGATCATGGTCGACGCCCACCTGGAGGTCGAGCCTTCTCTGAGCATAGAGGCCGGCCACGACATCGCAGTGGAGGCGCGCAACCGCGTGCTGCAGCGCCACCGTGTGCTGGGCCTGATGACCCATCTGGACCCCTACAAGAAGCCCGACCTGGACCACGCCAAGGTCGAAACGCGCTGATCCGGGGTCGGGACGGCCTGCAGATCGCATGCCGCATTCACAAACCCATCGAAATTTCATCACGCAGCCCTTGGCCTGCATGGTTTAAAGTGGGCCTATGAACGCAGCCATTTCACCCGAACACCAGGCATCAATGACCCGCGCCGCACGGCAGGCCGAAGTGGTTGCCGCTTTGCAGCAAGTGGTGCCGCAGCATGCGCTGCTGTGGACACCGGAAGACACAACACCTTATGAATGCGACGGCCTGACGGCTTACCGCGAGCGGCCGCTGGTCGTGGTGCTGCCTGAGACCTATGCGCAAGTGCAGGGCGTGCTCAAAGCCTGCCACGCGCTGAGCGTGCCGGTGGTGGCGCGCGGTGCGGGCACCGGCCTGTCGGGCGGCGCCATGCCACACAAGATGGGCGTGACGCTGTCACTGGCCAAGTTCAACAAGATTTTGAAAATGGACGCCGCCAGCCGCACAGCCGTGGTGCAAGGCGGGGTGCGCAACCTGGCTATTTCTGAAGCCGCTGCGCCGCTGGGTCTTTATTACGCGCCCGATCCTTCGAGCCAGATCGCCTGCACCATAGGCGGCAATGTGGCTGAAAACTCCGGCGGCGTGCACTGCCTCAAGTACGGGCTGACAGTGCACAACGTGCTCAAGGTGCGCGGCTTCACCATCGAGGGCGATGAAGTCGAGTTCGGCAGCGACGCGCTGGACGCGCCGGGCTACGACCTGCTCAGCGTCATCGTCGGCAGCGAAGGCATGCTGGCCGTGACCACCGAAGTCACCGTCAAGCTGGTGCCCAAGCCTCAGCTGGCGCGCTGCATCATGGCCAGCTTTGACGAGCTGCGTAAAGCCGGCGACGCGGTGGCTGCGGTGATTGCCGCCGGCATCATCCCGGCCGGACTCGAAATGATGGACGGCCCCATGACCGCTGCCGTTGAAGACTTTGTACACGCCGGCTACGACCTGAGCGCCGCCGCCATTTTGCTGTGCGAGAGCGACGGCACGCCCGAAGAAGTCGAAGAAGAAATCGGCCGCATGAGTGAGGTGCTGCGCAACTGCGGCGCCACCGCCATCACCGTGAGCCGCGACGAAGCGCAACGCCTGAAGTTCTGGAGCGGCCGCAAAAATGCGTTCCCCGCTTCGGGCCGCATCAGCCCCGACTACATGTGCATGGACAGCACCATACCGCGCAAGCGTCTGGCCGACATCCTGCAAGCCATTGCCGAGATGGAAAAAAAATACCAGCTTCGCTGCCTGAACGTGTTCCACGCCGGCGACGGCAATTTGCACCCCTTGATTTTGTTTGATGCCAACGACGCCGACCAGCTGCACCGCTGCGAACTCTTTGGCGCCGACATTCTGGAGACCAGCGTCGCCATGGGCGGCACCGTGACCGGCGAGCATGGCGTTGGCGTTGAAAAACTCAACAGCATGTGCGTACAGTTCAGTGCCGAAGAAAACGAACAGATGTTTGGTGTCAAGCGCGCCTTTGACAGCCAGGGTTTACTCAACCCCGGCAAGGTCATCCCGACCCTGCACCGCTGCGCCGAGTACGGCAAGATGCTGGTGCGTGCGGGGCAGATCAAGCATCCGGATCTGCCCAGGTTTTAACGGTCTAAGTTCGCCCGCCAAATACCGCCGTCCCCACCCGCACCATCGTGCTGCCGGCCTGCACAGCGGCGGCTAGGTCACCGGTCATGCCCATTGACAAGGTGTCGAACTGGGGCTGGTTCAAAGCGGCTTTCACTTCTTCAAACAAGGCGCGTGCTTTGGTGTGCACGGCCACCTGGGCGTCCAAGCCGGTCACCGGCTCGGGGATGGTCATCAAACCGCGCAAGACCAGGCGGGGCAGCTTGATGACCTCGGCGGCCAGCGCCAGCACCTCGGCGGGTGCCACGCCCGACTTGTTGGCGCCACCGTCAATATTGACCTGCAGGCAGATGTGCAGCGGTGGCAAACCGTCCGGCCGCTGTTCACTCAAGCGCTCTGCAATCTTGAGCCGGTCCACCGACTGCACCCAGTCAAAGTGCTCGGCCACGGGCCGCGTCTTGTTGCTCTGGATGGGGCCGATGCAATGCCACTGCAAAGCCGGCAAGCCGGCCTGTGCGGGCTCGGTCATCCACTGGCGCAGCGCCTGAATCTTCTCAACGCCCTCCTGAATGTAGTTCTCACCAAACGCGCTTTGCCCGGCGTGCACCGCCTCGATCACCGCGTCTGCGCCAAAAGTTTTGGAAACGGCCAACAAAGCCACACTGTCCGGCGCGCGGCCGGCCGCTGCCGCGGCTTGGGCAATCTGCTGGCGCACGAGGGTGAGTTGGCTGGAAATGCCCAACACTGAACGTTCTGCCGGAGCCGAGGGTACTTGCTTGTTCATACTGGCACTTTAACAACATGCAAAGCTGCAGACATGGACCTCACTGCCCTGCTTACCGCCGCGCTGAAGCACCACGCCTCTGACTTGCATTTGTCGGCGGGCATGCAGCCCATGTTGCGCGTGCATGGTCAGATGCAGGCCATGGACTTGCCGGCCTTGGACGCCGACGCTGTATCGCACTTGCTGGCGCAAGCCGCCAGCGCTGAGCAGCAGCAAGTGCTGGCTACGGCGCTGGAGCTGGACTTTGCGCTGGCGCTGCCGGGGCTGGGGCGCTTTAGGGTGAATGCTTTCATGCAAAGCCGTGGCGCAGCGGCGGTGTTTCGCTGCATACCTGACGAGGTGCCGACGCTGGCCTCGCTGGGCGTGCCGGCGGTAGCGGCTGAGCTGGCGCTGTGCCCGCGCGGCCTGGTGCTGGTGACGGGGCCCACCGGCTCGGGCAAGTCCAGCACGCTGGCCGCCATGCTCAGCCATTATTTGCATTCGCAGCGCGGCCATGTCATCACGGTCGAAGACCCGATCGAGTTTGTGCACAGCCCCGGCCAGGGCCTGGTGAACCAGCGCGAGCTGGGCCGTCACACGCACAGCTTCAGCGCCGCCCTGCGTGCTGCTTTGCGTGAAGACCCGGACGTGATTCTGGTGGGCGAGTTGCGCGACCTGGACACCATACGCCTGGCGCTGACGGCAGCAGAGACGGGGCAGCTGGTGCTGGGCACGCTGCACTCGGCCAGCGCCACCAAGGCGATAGACCGGCTGATTGATGTCTTTCCTGCAACTGAAAAAGACATGGTGCGCAGCATGCTGTCAGAGTCACTGGCAGGCGTGATTGCGCAAACTTTGTGCCGCACGGCCGACGGCACGGGCCGCGTGGCCGCGCATGAAGTGATGCTGGGCACGCCGGCCATACGCAATTTGATCCGCGAGGCCAAGGTGGCGCAAATGCACACCAGCTTGCAGACCGGCGCCAGCTTGGGCATGCAGACGCTGGACCAGAGCCTGGCCGAGCTGGTGCGGCGCCAGCGCATCACGCCGGCCGAGGCACGCCTGCACGCCAAAGTGCCAGCCCAGTTTGCCGGCTGAGGCCGGCCGCAGCGCCGCCGGTGGCTGTGTGAAAATCAGCCACGACATACCTTGCCTGCGCCCGCAGCGGCGCCAACCCCAACTACAGAGATCACACCATGAGCAGCACCAACCCCAAAACCTACGCCGCCGTCACTTCCCACAAAGTCGCCTTTCTGGGCCTGGGTGTGATGGGTCACCCCATGGCCGGCCACCTGGCGCTGGCCGGGCATCAGGTCACCGTTTACAACCGCAGCCCCGCCAAGGCGGCGGCCTGGTGCGCCGAATTCGCTTCGACCGCAGCGCCGCGCCAGGCGGCCACGCCGCGGCTGGCTGCAGCCGGTGCAGACATTGTGTTTTGCTGTGTGGGCAATGACGACGACCTGCGCAGCGTGGTGCTGGGCGCTGACGGCGCACTGGCCGGCATGAAGCCGGGCGCGGTGCTGGTGGACCACACCACGGCCTCGGCCACGGTAGCGCGCGAGTTGTACGCCGCTGCCAAGGCGCTGGGTCTGCACTTTATCGATGCGCCGGTGTCGGGTGGCCAGGGCGGCGCGCAAAACGGTGCGCTCACCGTCATGTGCGGTGGTGACGCCGCCGCTTTTGACGCAGTGCAAAGCGTCGGCATGGCGTTTTCCAAGGCCTTCACCCTGATGGGCGACAGCGGCGCCGGCCAGCTGACCAAGATGGTCAACCAGATTTGCATTGCCGGTTTGGTGCAGGGCTTGAGCGAGGCGATTGCCTTCGGCCAGAAAGCCGGCCTGGACATGAACCTGGCGCTGGACGTGATCGGCAAGGGCGCAGCGCAAAGCTGGCAGCTCGACAACCGCGGCAAAACCATGGTGGCCGACAAGTTTGAGTTTGGCTTTGCCGTGGACTGGATGCGCAAAGACCTGGGCCTGGTGCTCGATGAGGCCAAGCACAACGGCGCGCGCCTGCCGGTGACCGCGCTGGTCGACCAGTTTTACAGTGACGTGCAGGCCATGGGCGGACGCCGCTGGGACACCTCCAGCCTGATCAAGCGCTTGAAGTAAGCGCCGGGAGTCAGGCTTTGGGCTTGGCCGGCTCGCTCTTGGCGGGCCGCAGGCCGCGCAACTCTTGTTCGCTGATGTCTTCAAACACCCGGACCACCCGCTGCACACCGGGAATGGTGCGGGCAATGTTGGTGATGCGGTCGGCCTCGCGCTTGGTGACGCGGCCCATCAGGTAAACCACGCTGTGCTCGGTGATCACCTTGACTGCATTGCTTTCCAGGTCATTGGCGTCAAGCAAGGCGGCTTTGATGCGGCCGGTGATCAGCAGGTCGGCCGAACGGTCTGCCAGTGAGGGCGTGTTCCTCACCGCCAGCGAATTGACCACAGACACCACGCTCTCTACTTTGGCGATCAGTTGCTCGACCGCCTGCTTGTCTTTTTCGTTGGGCACCTCGCCGGTCAGCAGAACCTGCCGGTTGTAGCTGGTCACATTGACACGCACGCGCGTTCCAAAGTCGCCGCGTATTCGGCTCAGGCCGCGCAATTCAATACCCTCGTCTTCAAGCTGAGTGCCGGAAGTGCGCCGGTCGGTGGCGACCATCATGGTGCCGGCCGCCGCCCCGCCGAGTACCAGCGGCACACACGCCGTCAGCGTGCTGGTCAAAGCCAAAACCGCAGCACAAAAACCTGCAGCGACAAGCGCGCGTTGAACAACTGACTGCTTCATGAAGAAACCTCCTGATCACCTAATAATTGAGCGTCCACGGCGTCACAAATACAGTGCAGCACCAACAAGTGGACTTCCTGGATTCGGGGGACGTGGTCGTTGGGAACGCAGACATGCACATCCGTTTCGCGCAGGGCATGCGTTATCTTGCCCCCGCCCTTGCCCGTCAGGGCGACCACGGTCATTTCGCGCTCATGGGCCGCTTCAATTGCGGCCAGCACATTGGCACAGTTGCCATGCGCACTGAGCGCGAGCAAGACATCGCCGGCAACGCCAAAGGCGCGCACCTGCTTGGAAAAAATCACATTGAAGTCATAGTCGCTGGCGATGCCGGTCAACATGGACACATCGGCGGCCAGTGCCATGGCGGCGAGCTCGGGGCGCTCTCGCTCATAGCGGCCGACAAACTGGGCCGCAAAAATTTGCGCGCCTGCAGCAGCGCCACCGTTGCCACACGCCAGCACCTTACCGCCGCTGGTGACACTGGCCAGCACCGCCGCCACAGCAGCAGCCACCGGCACAGACAGCGCCTGGGCCGCCTGGTACTTGAGATCAGCACTGTCGATGAAGTGCTGCTCTATGCGTTGTTCGATCATGGTCGCAATGATAGCGGCTCGCCAGGCTCAGCCAATAGTCTTATGACGCATCAAACGCTGACTGCAGCCATTCGATGGTCGGCCTGTCATCTGCTTTGGATGCGCCTTGCACCAACACCACATCAAAACGGCAGGGCGGCACACTGGCCAGGCGTTGAAGGTAATGGCGTGCGGCAAAAATAATGCGCCGCTGTTTGACCCCCGTGATGCTGGCGCCCGCACCGCCATGCGAGCTGCTGGCGCGCTGGCGCACTTCGACAAACACCAGTGTGCCGTCGGGCGCGCGCATGATGAGGTCGATCTCGCCGCCGCCGCGTCCGGGCGTCTTGAAATTGCGCTGCAGCAGGCGCAAGCCGCGCGCGGCCAGGTACTCAGCGGCCAGCGCCTCGGCTGCGTCACCGCGCCGCTTGGTGGTAATCTGCTGGCCTGACGCTGCCGCCGCGCTCCCTGCTGGGGGCGTGCGCTTTTTGGAAAACAACATTGAACGCTTCTTTCGACCTGGCACTGGACGCCGCGCGGGCTGCGGCTGGTCTGCAGCATTACCCGCAGGCCACACTTTACGTGGTGGCCACGCCGATTGGCAACCTGTCGGACATCACCCTGCGCGCCTTGCATGTGCTGAGCCTGGTTGACGCGATCGGCTGCGAAGACACCCGTCACACCCAACCGCTGCTGCGCCAGTATGGCGTCAGCAAGCCCCTGCTGCCGGTGCATGAGCACAACGAAGCCGAGGCGGCCGCCTTGGTGCTTGAGCGGCTGCAGCGTGGTGAACGCGTGGCTTATGTGAGCGACGCCGGCACGCCCGCCGTCAGCGACCCGGGTGCACGCTTGGTGGCTGCGGTGCGCGCCGCAGGCTTTGCTTGCGTACCGCTACCGGGTGCCAGCAGCGTGACCACGGCGCTCAGCGTGGCTGGCATCTGTGGAGACAGCGGGTTTGTGTTTGCCGGCTTTTTGCCCAGCAAAGCCGAGGCACGCGACCAAGCCGTGCAGAAACTGTTGAGCGAAAAGCGTGCCGTGGTTTTTCTGGAAGCGCCGCACCGCATGGAGGCGCTGGCCCGCGCCTTGGCGCCGCTGGGGAGCCGGGCTTTGACCGTGGGGCGCGAGCTGACCAAGCAGTTTGAAGAAATAGCCACCCTGCCCGCGGCTGATTTGGCCGGCTGGCTGGCGGCCAGTGCGCAGCGCTTGCGCGGCGAATTTGTGCTGGTGCTGCATCCCGCGCCAGAGGCTGCTGCCGCAGATGACGGTGCACGCGTATTACAACTGCTGCTGGCCGAATTGCCCTTAAAAACCGCCGTTAAGTTGGCGGCTGAGATCACCGGCGGCGGGCGCAATGAACTTTATGAGACTGCTTTGAAACTGAAGAAGGCATGAACCCGGACGCCGCGCAGATCTGGCGCGCTCCGCGCTGGGCGCTGGCCGTGCTGCTGGCCTTGCTGGGCATGCTGGGGCCGTTTTCAATTGACACCTACCTGCCGGCTTTTTCAGGCATTGCCCGCTCGCTGGGCGCTACGCCTGCAGAGATGCAGCAAACCTTGTCGGCCTACCTGTTTGGTTTTGCCTTCATGAACCTGTTTCATGGCGCGCTGTCCGACAGTCTGGGGCGCCGGCCGGTGGTGCTGTGGGGCATTGCCGTGTTCACGCTGGCGTCTGCCGGTTGCGCCTTGTCGCAAAGCATTGGGCAGCTGGTTTTTTTCAGGGCTTTGCAAGGCTTGTCCACCGGCGCCGGCATTGTGGTGTCACGCGCCGTCATACGCGACATGTTTGCCCCGGCCCAGGCGCAAAAGGTAATGAGCCAGGTCACCATTTATTTTGGTGTGGCACCCGCCGTGGCACCGCTGATTGGCGGCTGGCTGTTTGTGCACCTGGACTGGCACAGTATTTTCTGGTTTTTGACTTTGGTGGGCGCAGCGCTGTGGGCAGCCAACTACAAGCTCTTGCCTGAAACACTGCACCTGAGCCACCGCCAGCCCTTTGAGGTGAAACACCTGATGCGGGGCTATTGGCAGCTGGGCTCTAACCCGCGTTTTTTGCTGCTGGCGCTGGCCAGCGGCATTCCTTTTAACGGCATGTTTCTTTATGTGTTGTCAGCGCCGGCGTTTCTGGGCGAGCACTTGCAACTGGCACCGCCCGATTTTTTCTGGCTGTTTTTGCTGACCATTGCCGGCATCATGATGGGCGCCTGGCTCAGCGGCCGCATGGCCGGACGGCTTCCGGCCAAGCAGCAAATACGTTACGGCTTTTCAGTGATGTTGCTGGTGTCTGTGGTGAATGTCGCGGCTAATTTTGTGTGGGTGCCGCAGGCTTCATGGGCCATGTTTCCGATCGCCCTGTTTGCTTTTGGATGGGCACTGATGGTGCCGGTGGTGACGCTGCTGGTGCTGGATTTGTACCCCGAGCGGCGCGGCATGGCATCGTCTTTGCAGGCCTTTGTCGGCTCGACGGCCAATGGCATTGTGGCCGGTGTGGTGGCGCCGCTGGTGATGCACTCCACCCGGGCACTGGCAGTGACATCGCTGGGCATGCTGGGCGTCGGCTTGCTGGCCTGGCTGTACCTGCACAAGCGCTGGCCAGAGATCGGACGCAGCATCGAAGTGCACTGATGGCCTGCTCCCCCAGCGCCTACAACTCGCGCTGGCTGACTTTCCCCTGGCGCGCCGAGTACTTGGTTTTGGCGTCGAGCTCCTCGACCTGCACGCGGCTGCTGCGCCCGTTGTAAACAGCCGTCTTGAGCCATTCGCATTCAAGCACCAGCGCCGCCTCGTTGGCCAGCCGCGTGTGCCAGACTTTTTGCGTGCCGTCCCAGCGGTAGCCGCGCGCTTTGAGCAGGTCTTTCGCGTCAAAGGGCGCGTGGGTCGCTTGCAGCCGGTAAGTTGGCGCTCTGGCGGAATCGATGAGCCTCAACAAGCCACTGGCCCCGGTGCTGGGCAGCGTCGCCATCAAGACCGCCAGCAGCGCGTGGCAGTCCATTTCTGCGCGGTGCGCGTCATAAAACACACCCAGCTCGCCGGCCAACGCAGTGAGCTTGGCCGAGCCGCGCCCCTCCTGGCTCCAGTCAATATCGGCAAAGGAGCAAGCCCAATTCAGCGATGCAAACTGCGGCAGGCGCGCCTCGACAAAGGGCCGGTCAAAGCCGGCGTTGTGGGCGACCACCAGATCTGCACCTTCGATCATGGCCAAGACCTGGGCCTGGTCCAGCGCCTGACCGCGCAGCATCTCGTCGGTGATGCCGGTGATGACGGTGATCTCCGGGGGCATGGGCATGCCGGGGTCTTCCAGGCCGTCATAGACCTGCACCGCACCGACCGGCTGGCCGGTGGCCAGATCCACCGTGACGCGCAGCAGCGCCAGCTCAACCACCTTGTCGCGCGCAGCGTTAAGCCCGGTGGTTTCTGTGTCGAGCACCAGCAGCGTAGCGACCGGGCCGGTGGCCGCAGGAAACACCAACCGCGGCACCAGACGGCGCAGCACGCGGTAGTCAGGGTGCGCCTCCAGGGTGCGGGCCATGGCTTCAGCGCTGCCATCGGCCGCAGTGTCAGAGGAAGGTGTGCGGGGTGAAGACGCCGCCGGGCTGATTTTTTTAGCGGTAGGCTTGGCCGGGCTGACGGGTGCCGGGCTTGGCTCTTCAAAGCCAAAACCCAGCTGGTCGCTGGCAACGGGGCGCGCTGGTTTCATAAGACTCTCTGAATCAGTTTGCGCCCGACTTTACACCCGCAGGGATTCATGGGCGGTGACAAGCTACGGCTTTCGCACGAGCCGATCTGAGTCTTTCGATGGTCTTAAGGCATCAACATGCCGCCGCTCACGTGCAAACTTTGCCCGGTGATGTAGCGCGATGCCGGCAGGCACAGGTGAGCGATCATGCGCGCCACGTCTTCAACAGTACCCTCTTCGGGCGTGATGGGCGCCGCGTCAATGCCTTTGCCTGAAGTGGCTGAGCGCTTGCCGCCGATCTTGCCGGGCACCACGCAGTTCACCGTCACGCCGCGGGGTGAAAATTCGCAGGCCAGCGCGCGCGTCAAGCCGACGATGCCGGCCTTGGCCGTGACCACGTGCGCACGGTTGGCCGCGCCTATGTGTGCGCTGACGCCGCCCACGTTAACAATGCGGCCTGCGCCGGTTTTAAGAATGTGCGGCAGTGCCGCCTTGGCGCATACAAAAGCACCGTCCAAAATGATGCTGGTGACGTCTTTCCACTCCGCCAGAGACAGGCTCAAAAATTCACTGTCAGCCCGGATGCTGGCGTTGTTGACCAGAATGTCGATGCGACCAAAGGCCTCAATGGTTTGGTCCATCATTTGGCTTACAAAAACTTCGTCACGTATATCGCCCAGACACACAATGGCGCGCCCGCCTGCAGCCTGGATTTCCTGCTGCACCGCCAGGGCCTCGTCGCGGGAAGAGCGCGCATTGATGACAATGTCCGCGCCCAACTCAGAGAGCTCCAGGGCGGTCGCCCGGCCGATGCGGCGCACTGCGCCAGTGATAAGAGCCGTCTGGCCTGAAAGTGGTTTCATAGTGAACTTATTGTCTAAGTGAAGATGTCAGCGCTGCGTCAGTACTATTGCGGATGGACGCTTGCGTGATCGCATGTGAAGATACCGGCTATGCGAATGAACAGAAAGTTTTTACCGTGAGCGGCTCTGCAAAAGCTAACTTATCTTACAGCGCAGCCAATACGGGCTTGGGCATCAGTCGATTATTCAGCGACTTTACGGCCGGGCTCCAGTACGAACAGTTGCCTGAAAAAGTACGTCACGAATGCAAGCGCGGCCTGCTCGATTGGCTGGGCTGCGCATTGGCAGGCAGCAACACCGACACCGTGCGCCGGCTGAAGTCTGCGCTGGACGCAGCAGGCAGCTTGCCCAAGGTGCAGGTCATAGGGCACGCTAACAAAATGGGCGTGCTTGAAGCAGCGCTGATGAACGGGCAAATGGGCCATGTGCTCGACTTTGATGACACGCACATGGATGGCGTGGTGTTGCACACCAGCTCGCCGGTTTTGTCAGCGCTTTTTTCTGCGGCCACCCTGGTGCCTTGCTCAGGCCAGGACCTGATGGTGGCTTACGCCCTGGGCTTTGAAGCCGGTGTTCGCATCGGTAAAGCTTCGCCAGGGCATCATGACGCGGGCTGGCACCTAACCGGCACACTGGGCACGCTGGCCGCCGGCATCGCATGCGCCCGCCTGCTCGGGCTCGATGGCAGCCAGACTAATTACGCGCTGGGCATTGCGGCCACGCAATCGGCCGGCCTGCAGCAAAACCGCGGCACCATGTCCAAGTCATTTCATGCAGGCAAAGCCGCCCACAACGGTTTGCTGGCCGCGCTGCTGGCGCGTGAGGGCTTTGACAGCTCCACTGAAATCATTGAAGGGCGCAAGGGCTTTTCCACCACATTTGCACCGCGCCACGAGTCCACCGCCATGACGGCGCAGCTGGGGCAGACCTGGGAGATTTTGTCCAACGGCCACAAGCCTTATGCCTGCGGCGTGGTTTTGCACCCCCTTATTGACGGCGTGATCGCGCTGCGCTCGCAGATCGCCGACTTTGCGCAAATTGCCAGCATCGCCTTGCAGGTCAACCCGATCACGGTGCGCATCACCGGCATTGAAAAACCGCAGACCGGCCTGCAGTCCAAGTTCAGCCTGTACCACTCGGCGGCCGTGGCCTGCCTGGACGGCGTGGCCAGCCTGGCGCAGTACAGCGATGCGCGCGCCGCAGACCCGCAGGTCACCGCCTTGCGTGACAAGGTTCAGGTGCAGGTGGCCGAAGACTTCGGCCGTGACGAAGCGCACGTGTGCATCACGCTGGTGGACGGCTCGCGCCTAGAGCACCATGTTGCCCACGCCTCAGGCACGCAACAAAACCCGATGACGGATGCAGCGCTGCAAACCAAGTTCATGGCCAACGCCGTGCCGGTGCTGGGCCAGGCGCGCAGCGAACAACTCATGCAGACCGTCTGGGCGCTGGACACCTGCACGGACATCAGCGCACTGACGGCGCTGTGCGCGCTATCAGCATGACGCTTCGATTGACAATGCTGCTTTGCACTTTGTGCAATTTTTCCGCTTGAAACTTTCAAACACCAACATGCCCACCCTTCATTGCCACAACATCCCAGCCGGGCTCTTGCGCACGGCTCCGGGGGCTTTCATCCTCCAGCAGTCGGTGCAATGGGAGTTCCTGGACGAGTACCAAAATGAATTGCGCGTCATCTTCAAAGGTGCGGGCTTGAACGTGGTTCACTGAGCTTTATGACTTCACCCGGTTCAAGCAGTCCCTTCATTTCTGACGACACGCGGGCGCTGGCGGCCTATATCGCCGGCGCGGCTGCGCAAGCCGCACCTGAGGAAGTGCTGGAAAAAGCCCGCCATCATTTGCTGGACACCCTGGCGGCCATGGTCTCGGGCTCGCGTTTGCGGGCCGGTGTGCTGGCTAGCGCTTATGTCAAGGCTTTGGCCGGGCGCGGTCATTGCAACGTGGCCGGCACAAGGCTGCAGACCTCTGCCGTCGACGCCGCGCTGGCCAACGGCATGATGGCGCACGGTGACGAAACCGACGACTCACACCTGGGCGGACGCTTTCATCCGGGCTGCGGCATCGTGCCTTGTGTGCTGGCCGCAGCGCAGTTGCAAGCTGCCAGCGGGCTGGCCGTGCTGCGGGCCGTGGCGCTGGGCTACGACATCGGCACGCGCTTTAACCTGTCGTTGGGGCCGCGCAAGCTGTACGCCGGCGGCCACAGCACCCACAGCGTCGGGCCGCTGTTTGGCGGCGCTGCTGCGGCCGCTTCGTTAATGCGCTTGAACGAAGAGCTGGTTCGCTACGTGTTGTCTTACACGGTGCAGCAAGCCTCGGGCGTTCAGTGCTGGTCGCGCGACGAGCACCATGTGGAAAAAGCCTTTGACTTTGGCGGCATGCCGGCGCGCAACGCCATGGCAGCAGCGACCATGGTGGCCGCAGGCTTTACCGGCGTGCCCGATGCACTGGCCGGACCGAACAATTTTTTCTCTGCTTTTTCTACCGATCCGCGCCCTGAAGAGCTGGTAACCGGATTGGGCAGTCGCTACGAAATTTTGCAGGCCACCATCAAAAAGTGGTGCGTTGGCTCACCGATTCAAGGCGCCATAGATGCTGTGCTGGCGCTGATGCAAAGCCAGGGACTGACCGTCGCACAACTTGACAAACTGGTGATTGAGTTGCCCGACGATCGCTGCCAGCTGGTCAACAACCGCAACATGCCCAACATCAATGTGCAGCATCTGGTGGCCCTGACACTGATAGATGGCGGGCTGAACTTTGAGTCCTCACACCAACATGAACGCATGTCAGACCCGGCTGTTTTGGCGGTGAAAGCCAAAATCGATTTGCAGGGGAATGCTGAATTGACCACCGCCTTACCGCCACGCCAAGTGATCATGACCGCGCACACCCTCGATGGCCGCGTTTTATGCCATCACGCCAAAGCGGTGCGCGGCACCCCAGACGACCCCATGACGCGCGCCGAAGTGATGGAAAAAGCCGAAGACCTGATGGCGCCGATTTTGGGGAAAGCCCAAGCCACCGAGCTGACCCGGCAGGTGATGGCGCTGGACGGCATCGCTGATGCGGGCGCTGTGCTGGGCCCTATGCTGGCCGCTGACTGAGGGCTGCCGCGGCTTAGCTGCTGCTCTTACAGCTGGCTGGTAAAAATTTAGCGGCAATGCCGTTGGTGTCGCCTGCCGCACAGGACCAGGTCAGTTGACCATTGGTCGTGTCGTAAGTCGCAGTGAGTGCCAGCGTCTTGCCGTTCAAGTTCGCATCGGTGTTGCCGGTCACGGTGATGATGCCCGTTGCACTCGTTCCATTTTGGCTGCCGTAAGCGTAAGCCACGCCCGACACATAGGTGGTTTGCACCGCTTCCAGCACAAGCGCCGTGGTCGCCGGCATGGCGCTGTTGGTCTGCACGCTTTCGGCCAAGGCCAGCTTGCCAGGCTGTGCGGCCAGGATCATCTCGGCCACCTTGGCGCGCACCGTGTACTCCTGGTAGCGCGGCAGCGCAACGGCCGCCAGAATGCCGACAATGGCGATCACGATCATCAGCTCGATCAAAGTAAAGCCTTTAGCCGAGGCGTTTTTCATTACATACTCCTGAATAGGCCAACGCCAAAAACCTTATTGAAACATTTTCCTGACGCTTGCACAAAAAATTTTCACCGCCAAGAAAAAAGCACGGCCACAGACCGTGCTTTGCGCATTGAAAGGCAAGCGTAAATCAGTCGGCCGCGTCAGCTGGCTTGTGCGAGCGGCTCATCCAGGTGCCCAAGGCCACCACCAGCGCAGCGCCCAGAAAGCCACCAATGGTCAAGGTCGTGTCGCCGACTGCACCGATCTGGTCAACCACAGCCGGGTCGGTCATCAGCATTTCACCGGCCAGGAAACCCAGCAAGGCTGCGCCCACCGTGATGATGATCGGAAAGCGCTCCATCACCTTGGTCAAGAGTGTGGCGCCAAAGATGATCAGCGGAATGCTCACCAGCAGGCCCATCACCAGCAGCGGTACATTGCCCTTGGCAGCGGCGGCCACGGCCAGCACGTTGTCCAGGCTCATCACCAGGTCAGCGATCAGGATGGTGCGGATGGCCGCAGCCATGCCGTTGATCTCTTTGCCTTCGCCGTCGCCCTCTTCTTCACCGCGCAGCAAGTCCACGCCAATGTAGACCAGCAGCACCGCGCCGATGAGCTTGAGGTAAGGCAGGGTCAGCAGCTGAATGGCCACAATGGTCAGCACGATGCGCATGACGATGGCGGCGGCGCTGCCCCAGAAAATAGCTTTGCTGCGTTGTGCCGGCTGCAGCGTGCGAGCCGCCATGGCAATGACGACAGCGTTGTCGCCAGACAAAACAATGTTCGCCAACAAAATAGAGCCGAAGGCGCTCCAGAAGACAGGCGAAGAAAAATCGAGGCCGAAAAGCATGGTTGACTCCCTTGTTATGAATTAGAAAAAAGCGCCAACCAAGCGCTTTTAATTTGTCAAGGAAGTGTAGGCGAACGCAGAACCTGCCTGCGTTCGTACTAATGCTTATCCAGCGTGGAACTGTTTCAGAGCATGGCCTTGAGCAGTTTGGCCATTTCGGACGGATTGCGCGTGACCGTGAAACCGCAAGCTTCCATGATGGCGAGCTTGGCGTCCGCCGTGTCAGCGCCGCCGGAGATCAGCGCACCGGCATGGCCCATGCGCTTACCGGCAGGAGCCGTCACACCGGCGATGAAGCCGACGATGGGTTTTTTCATATTGGCTTTGCACCACATGGCCGCTTCGGCTTCGTCCGGGCCGCCGATTTCGCCAATCATGATGACGGCGTCGGTGTCCGGATCTTCATTGAAGGCGCGCATCACGTCGATATGCTTGAGGCCGTTGATCGGGTCGCCGCCAATACCGACGGCGCTGGACTGGCCCAGACCGATTTCGGTGAGCTGCGCCACGGCTTCGTAAGTCAGCGTGCCGGAGCGCGAGACCACGCCGATACGGCCCTTGCGGTGAATGTGGCCGGGCATGATGCCGATCTTGATTTCTTCAGGCGTAATCAAGCCGGGGCAGTTGGGGCCGAGCAGCAGCGTGCGCTTGCCGCCGGCAGCTTCCTTGGCCTTCATGCGGTTGCGCACTTCGAGCATGTCGCGAACGGGAATGCCTTCGGTGATGCAGATCGCCAGGTCCAGGTTGGCTTCAACAGCCTCCCAGATGGCGGCCGCTGCGCCGGCAGGCGGCACATAGATCACCGACACCGTGGCGCCGGTGGCCTGGGCAGCCTGGCTCACGTTGGCGTAAATCGGGATGCCTTCGAAGTCTTCGCCGGCTTTCTTGGGGTTGACGCCCGCCACGAAGCAGTTTTTGCCATTCGCGTAGTCACGGCACATGCGCGTGTGGAACTGGCCGGTCTTGCCGGTGATGCCCTGCGTGATGACTTTGGTATTTTTGTTGATGTAGATCGACATGAGTTTTCCTGATCGGTAGACGTGGGGCCGGGCTTATTTGACAGCTGCGACGATCTTCGTCGCAGCTTCAGCCATGGTGTCTGCGGCAATGATGGGCAAACCGGAGTCGGCCAGCATTTTTTTGCCGAGGTCTTCGTTGGTGCCCTTCATGCGCACCACCAGCGGAACCGACAGGTTCACGGCCTTGCAGGCGGTGATCACGCCTTCTGCAATGGTGTCGCACTTCATGATGCCGCCGAAGATGTTGACCAGAATGCCTTTGACTTCCGGGTTCTTGAGCATGATCTTGAAAGCTTCGGTGACCTTCTCGGCCGTGGCGCCGCCGCCGACGTCCAGAAAGTTGGCCGGCTCGCCGCCGAACAGCTTGATGGTGTCCATGGTGGCCATGGCCAGGCCGGCGCCGTTGACCAGGCAGCCGATGTTGCCGTCCAGGCTGATGTAGGCCAGGTCGAACTTGGAAGCCTCGACTTCGGCCGGGTCTTCTTCGTCCAGGTCGCGGTAGGCGACGATTTCCGGGTGGCGGAACAGCGCGTTCGGGTCGAAGTTGAACTTCGCGTCAATCGCCTTGATGTTGCCGTTGCCCTCCAGAATCATCGGGTTGATTTCGACCAAGGAAGCGTCGGTCTCCATGTAGACCTTGTAGAGCTTTTGCATCACATCGATGGCCTGGGCCTGCGAGGCTTGCGGCACGCCAATGCCGGCCACCAGCTTTTGGGCCTGCGCAGTGGTCAGGCCAGCGGCCGGATCGACGAAGTCGGTGATGATTTTCTCGGGGGTGGAATGCGCCACTTCCTCGATGTCCATGCCGCCTTCGCTGGAGACGATCATGGCGACTTTTTGCGTCGCACGGTCGGTCACGGCCGAGACGTAATATTCTTTCTTGATGTCCGCGCCTTCTTCAATCAGGAGGCGGCGCACTTTCTGGCCTTCAGGGCCGGTCTGGTGTGTGATGAGCTGCATGCCCAGAATTTCGCCAGCCAGCTTTTTAACTTCTTCGAAGCTGCGGGCGAGCTTGACGCCACCGCCCTTGCCGCGACCGCCGGCATGAATTTGCGCCTTGACCACCCACACCGGGCCGCCGAGTTTCTGGGCAGCTTCAACCGCCTCTTGAACCGTGAAGGCCGGAATGCCGCGCGGCACAGGCACGCCAAAATTGCGCAAGATTTCCTTGCCTTGGTATTCGTGAATTTTCATGAAGTAGCTTCCAGAAAGCAGCGGTGAAGGGGCCCGCCGCACAGCCTGCTCAGGAAATGCGCGCTCTGTGCATATCCTCCACAATGTCACATCAGCGGCGGGTGCCGGACTTGACAGCCGATAACTGTAGCATGCTGCGATGCACCATAATTGCGCGTAGCTTACATCTTGTTAGTAGGTGCCCGACGGCGCCAATGACTTAGCCGCTAAGCTCCGCGAAGACAGGAACAAACACCATGGCCAAAGTTTTTATCGACGGCGAAGCAGGCACCACGGGCTTGCAGATCCGTGAACGGCTGCAAAGCATGGCCGGCATCGAGTTGGTCAGCATCGCGCCCGAGCTGCGCAAGGACGCCAACGCCAAGCGCGCCCTGATGGCCGGCGTGGATGTCGTCATCTTGTGCCTGCACGATGACGCTGCCCGCGAAACCGTGGCCGTCATTGACGCCATGGCCCAATCCAGCGGCCAGCCCGGACCCAAAATCATTGACGCCTCCACGGCGCACCGCACAGCGCCGGCTTGGGTCTACGGCTTTCCCGAATTGGCCCCCGGCCAGAAGGCCGCCGTGCAAACAGCACGCCGCGTCTCCAACCCCGGCTGCTACGCTACCGGCGCTATCGCTCTGATCCGCCCGCTGATTGACGCCGGCCTGATCCCTGCTGATTTTCCAATGTGTTTGCCGTCTGTGAGTGGTTACTCCGGTGGCGGGCGCAGCATGATTGAATCTTACGAAGCCGGCACCGCGCCGCTCTTTGAGATCTACGGCCTGGGTCTGGCGCACAAGCACCTGGCCGAGGTCACCCGCTACACGGGCCTGACGCGCCGGCCCATCTTTATTCCTTCGGTCGGCAATTTCCGCCAGGGCATGCTGGTCGAGCTGCCGCTGCACCTGGACATGCTGCCCGGCAAGCCAACGGCGGCTCAACTGCAGCAAGCCCTGGCCGCGCACTATGCCGGCAGCCCCTGGGTGACGGTTGAAGCGGCGGGAGATTCCGGCAAGCTGGACGCCACGGCGCTGGCCGACACCAACCGGATGGAGCTGCGCGTCTTCGGCAACGAAGAACACCGCCATGCGGTGTTGATTGCACGCCTGGACAACCTGGGCAAGGGCGCTTCGGGCGCGGCTGTGCAAAACCTGCAACTGATGCTCGGCCTTTAAGCCAATAGCCCTACAAAAACAGCGGCCGCAGACGGCAGGCCGCGAGAGGGCCGCGCATACAATCGACCGTTTTACAAAGCAGCTGGCGGGCCTTGAGGTCCGCTTGCCGTTTTGACTTTTATTGACTCTACGTGGAGATGCCTGTGTTTATTTCTTCTGCTTTTGCCCAGACCGCCCCCGCCGCAGCTGCCGCCGGTGGCGACATGATGTCCTCGCTCACCAGCATGCT
>JBIKPY010000087.1:0-9700 GCA_044357185.1 Polaromonas sp. | reverse complement strand
ATGTTTTGTTGGGCGACATGGCTTACCAGACCGTGCTGGAAGCCATCACCACCAACCAGATGAAGCCGGGTGACCGCCTGTCGGAGTACATGGTTGCCGACTGGCTCAAAATCAGTCGCACACCGGCCCGCGAAGCTTTGCGGCGTCTTGAAAGCGAAGGCCTGCTGGCATCCCACCCCCGGCGCGGTTTGGTGGTGGCCACTTTGGATGAATCCGCTATTTACGAGCTCTACAGCGCCCGTGAAGTGATTGAAAGCACGGTGGCCGCAATGGCCGCACGCTTTGCCACCGACGCTCAAATCAGCAGTTTGACGCACATGGTGGTGATCGAGTCGGAGATGATCGATACGCCTGACCAAATGTTTGCACACAACCGCGCTTTTCATCAGCTTATTTCTGAGGCTGCCCGTAACCGCTACATGGTGAAGTTTTTGCAGGCCATCTCGGACACCTCCTCGGCCTTCCGGCAAGCCTCGACGCTGGTGAGTCTGCAGCGCCGCCAGGAAGTGCTGGTTGAACACCGCGCTTTGGTAGAAGCTATTGCGCGCCACGACGAAGACGCCGCCCGGGCCGCGGCCTTGCAGCATGTCAAGGGTGCTTTGCGGGCCCGCGTGGCTGTGCAGCGCGGCGAAGCTGCTGCCAACCCGGCCGTGACGCGCCCTCCCAGACCCGCCTGAGCCAGCTGAAGCAGGGCTCATTGCCGTGTCAGCAGACGCGGCAATTCGGAGGCATCGGCGCATTTTTCCAGGCCCATGAACCAGTCAACGATTTGTTCGGCCTGGGCTTTGGGAATGGCGCGTTCCGCCAGCTTGTGAAACTTTTCGACCACGTCGGCTTCGCTGGCAAAGTCTTTTTCGTTGCCGCGACCCGCTTGCACCACCTGCTCCATGCGGGTGCCGTCGTTGAGCTCACACTCAACACGCACCATGTGGCGAAACTTGGAGCCACGCGCTGTGATGTCGGTGTCGTGCCGCACTTGCACTTTGTCGGCGATGCGCATGCGCTGCGGATCGGCCACCATGTCCTCGGTGAACTGGTTGACAAAGCAGTCGCCTTCTATCAGCAAGGTGGCCACGCAATAAGGCAAGTTCAGTTGTGCTGAGGTCAAGCCCTGTGGGCTGTACTTCCAGCCGACGTGGTCCATGGTGACTTGTGAGCCGTGCACCAGGATGCGCTTGACATCTTCTGCGCCAAACGGGTGCTTCTCCTGCATCAATCGAACGGCGTCCAGTGTGCTGTGGTTGCTGCCGACGCAGGCGTAAAACTTCAAGGCCACACCCATGGTCTGCCACACCTGGCCCAGGCCCGCCGTCAACTGGGACAGGTCAAAGCGGTCGTTTGAACGTGAGAGCGTGGTGCAAAAGCCGCCGTACTCACTTTCAAACACATTGAGAATGCCAGTGAAGCCGCGCTCTGCAAACAAGGCGCCGTACAAGCCGCTTTGTGAGGCGCGGCCGGCGTGCATGCGCTTGACCATGGCGCCGTATTGCGCTGCCATCAGCCCCGAGGACTGTGTGCCGGCAATACCCAAAGCGTGAACGGTTTTGTCGACGTCTAACTTCAGGCCGCGTGCAGCAGCCGCCGCCGCTGAAAACACACCCAGCGTGGCACCCGAATGCCAGCCCTGTGCAATGTGTTCCTGACCCATGCAAATGCCCACACGCGGACCGGTCTCGTAGCCTGCCACGGCGGCAGCCAGGAAATCTTTGCCGTGCATGCCCGGGCGTGTTTCAGCAATGGCAATCAGCGCCGGCAAGACGACGGCGCCCACGTGCATCACGCCCTGGCGGTGTACATCGTCCAACTCAAAGCCTTGCACTTGCGTGCCATTGACCAGCGCAGCGTGAGGCGCTGACAAGCGCAGCCCTGTGCCCCAGATGACGCAGCCCTGCGATGTGTCGTGTTCTGCCAGAGTCTGCTGCAAGATGCGCGTCCACGGCAGGTCGCTGCCATACAGCGCGCAACCCACCGAATCGAGCATCAGCAGCTTGAGGCGCTGCAGCACCTCAGCCGGCACAGATTCGTAAGCCAGGCCAGATACAAATTCGGCCATGCCGCGGGTCTGGGGGTTGTCATGCAAATCACCGTCGCTCGCGTGGCTCATGGGGTTTTTACCTTGAAAAAACTGCTTGAAATTACAGTATACGGTGGTATTCTAAATGTACTGAGTTCAAAAAAACAGGTTCTTGCTTGCACGATTTACCGCTCGCTCAAAAAAGCCAGCCGCTGACAGAGGGCGGGTTTGCACATGCACTGGGCGCCCGCAGCGCCGCGCTGACATGGGCAGATCTGCCCCCGTCCGCTTTGCATTGGGCCAAGGTCGGCATCATCGACACCCTGGGTGTGACATTGGCCGGTAGCCGTGAGCCGGCGGCCCGTTTGTGCGCCAAGTCGCTGGACCTCGGCGACGGCCCCAGCCTCTTGTTGGGCAGCAGCCGCCGCACTGGCGCGCTGGACGCAGCCCTGGTCAATGGCACGGCCTCACACGCACTGGACTTTGACGACTGCAACAACACCATGGGCGGCCATCCGTCAGCGCCGGTGTTGTCGGCTCTGCTGCCGCTGGCCGACGAAAAAGCCAGCGCCGGCGCCGACTTCGTGCTCGCCTATGTGGCCGGTTTCGAGGTTGAAACCAAAATTGCGCTTGCAGTTAACTTTCACCACTACCAAAAGGGCTGGCACCCGACGGCCACGCTGGGCGTTTTCGGCGCGGCCGCTGCTTGTGCGCGCCTGATGAAACTGGACGCCGAGCAAACCGCCTGCGCACTGGCGCTGGCGGCCTCTTTTGCTGCGGGTATCAAGGCGAACTTCGGCACCATGACCAAGCCGCTGCATGTGGGCAACAGCGCACGCAGCGGCCTGCTCGCGGCACGGCTGGCGGCCCAGGGCTTCACGGCCAACACGGCCAGCGTGTTCGAGCATGAGCAAGGTTTTCTGGACGTCTTCAACGGCCCGGGCACTTACGACACCGCCCGCGCACTGGATGCCTGGGCTGCGCCGCTGGACATCGTGGCGCCGGGCATCGCCATCAAACAATACCCCTGTTGCGGCAGCACCCACCCGGCCATCGACGCCATGCTGTCACTGGTGCGCGAGCACGGCTTGGGCCTTGACAAGGTGCAGCGGGTGCAGGCCTGGATCCATGAGCGCCGCTTGCAACACACCCACCGGCCGCAGCCGGCCAGCGCGCTGGACGCCAAGTTCAGCCTTCAATATGTGCTGGCGCGCGCCCTGCTGGACGGCCATGTCAGCCTGGCGCACTTTGAAGGCCAGGCCCATGCCGACGCCCGTGTGCAGGCCTTGCTGCCACGCATCGAGGTGGCCGCTTATGACGACAGCCAGTTTGCAAGCAGCAATCACTTTGGCGGCGCTGTCCGCCTGACGCTGAACGATGGCACGGTGCTGGAGGCCAGCGTCGAGCAGGCGCTGGGCCGCACCTCAGCGCACCCGTTGCCGCAGCACTTGCTGGAGGCCAAGTTCGCATTGTGTGCGGCCAGCGTGCTGCAAGCCGATGCGGTCGAGGCGGTGGCCGGCGTGGTCGCAGACATCGAAAACATCAGCGACATGCGCCAGCTCAGCGGCCATCTCGCCCGGGTCCAGATTTGAATTGACTAGAAAGCACTTGGAAACATGCAAGAAAAAAAGTATGACGTGATCGTGGTGGGCAAAGGCAATGCCGCTTTGTGCGCTGCACTGGCCGCCACTGAGCAGGGTGCCAAAGTGGCCATTCTCGAAGCCGCCTCCCCAGACGAAAGCGGCGGCAACAGCCGCTTTGCCGGCGGTGTGATGCGCTTTGCCTTTGCCTCGGTCGAAGAGCTCAAGCAAGTGGTGGACCTGACCGACGCCGAAGTGGCCGAAAGCGACTTCGGCACCAACACCACCGACGAGTTTTTTGACGACCTGTTTCGCCTGACGCAGTACAAAACTGACCCGGAACTTTCAGAACGCCTGGTCACCCACAGCCTGGACACCATGGTCTGGTTGCGTTCCAAGGGCGTGAAATTTGTGCCCAACTACGGCCGCCAGTCCGCCGTGGTCAACGGCCGCCGCCGGTTTTTCGGCCGCATGCCGCTGGAAGTCTCGGGCGGCGGTTCGGGTCTGGTGCAGTACTTAGACCGCGCCGCTGAAAAAGCCGGCATCGAAATTCACTACAACACGCGCGCCAAATCATTGGTGATGGACGGCGAAAAAGTGGTCGGCATCAATGCCAGCTGCCAGGGCGAAAGCCTGCGCTACACAGGCCGCGCGGTGGTGCTGGCCTGCGGCGGCTTTGAGGCCAATCCTGAAATGCGCACCCGTTACCTGGGCCCCGGCTGGGAACTGGCCAAGGTGCGCGGTTCGCGCTTTAACCAGGGCGACGGCCTGAAGATGGCGCTGGACATAGGCGCTGCCAGCCACGGCAACTGGTCGGGCGCGCATGCCACCGGCTGGGACCTCAACGCACCGCCGCATGGCGACTTGTCGGTGGGCGATCAGTTTCAAAAGCACAGCTATATTTTTGGCCTCTTGATCAATGCCAACGGCAAGCGCTTTGTTGACGAAGGCCTGGATTTTCACTCCTTCACTTACGCCAAATACGGCGGCGAGGTGCTGAAGCAACCGGGCCAGTTTGCCTGGCAGGTGTTCGACGCCAAGGTCAGCAAGTTGCTGCGCTCGGAGTACCGCATCAAGATGATGACCAAGGTCAGCGCCAACACCATCGAAGAGCTGGCCACCAAACTCGAGGGTGTGAACCCTGATGCCTTTATCGAGACCGTGCGCCAATACAACGCTGCCGTCAAGGCCAACGTGCCCTTTGACTCGACGGTCAAAGACGGCAAAGGCACCGAGGGTATCGAGCCGCCCAAGAGCAACTGGGCGCAAGCGCTAGACACTGCGCCCTTTGACGCCTACGCCACCACCTGCGGCATCACCTTCACCTTTGGCGGCTTGCGCATTGACGCCAATAACGGCCAGGTGCTCGACGGCATGCAAGTGCCGGTACCGGGCTTGTTTTGCGCCGGCGAGATGGTCGGCGGCCTGTTTTACTTCAACTACCCCAGCGGCACCGGCCTGGTCTCGGGTTCCTTGTTCGGCCGCTTGGCCGGCGACGGCGCCGGGCGTCAGGCCATGGCTTGACCATCACGACCATGAACACGCCCAACACACGCGCTCTGTTGCGCAGCAAAGTGCAAGCCCGTCAGGGCCTGCTGGTACCCGGCGCATTCAACGCCTTGTCGGCGCGGGTGGTGGCCGACATGGGCTTTGAAGCCGTCTACCTGTCGGGCGCCGGCCTGACCAACATGCTTTACGGTTTACCCGACCTGGCCTTCATCGGCTTGCAAGACGTGGCGCAAGCAACTGCCGCGATTCGTGGCGCAGTCGACATTCCGCTCATCGTCGACGCTGACACCGGCTTTGGCAACGCGCTCAATGTGGCGCACACCGTCAAAGTGCTCGAGCGTGCAGGCGCCGATGCGCTGCAACTCGAAGACCAGGTATTCCCCAAACGCTGCGGCCATTTTTCAGGCAAAGAAGTGGCGCCGCTGGCCGAGATGATCGGCAAAATTCACGCGGCCGTGGACGCGCGCCAGGACGACAATTTCATGGTGATTGCCCGCACCGATGCGCGCAGCAGCCTTGGCTTTGAGGCCGCGGTCGAGCGCGCCATGCGCATGGCCGAGGCTGGCGCCGACATGCTGTTTGTTGAAGCGCCCGAAACACTGGACGAAGTGCGCCAGCTGCCGGCCCTGCTGGCTGCGCCGCAAGTGATGAACATCGTGGTCGGCGGCAAGACCCCCACCCTGGCACAGAGCGAGCTGGCAGCGCTGGGTTACGGCATGGTGCTGTACGCCAACACCGGTTTGCAAGGCGCCTTGTTGGGCATGCAAAAAGCCTTGGGCGTGCTGCGTGCCAATGGCATCGTGCACGAAGACCCCAGCGTATTAGTCCCTTTCCTGGAGCGCCAGCGACTGGTCAACAAACCGGCTTTTGACGCAATGGATAAAAAGTACGGCGCCTGAAAAAACCCCGCAACCCTTCACATCACCAAGGAGACCACCATGTCCACACAACGCAGACAAGCACTTATTCACCTTGCAGGCCTGGGCCTGGCCAGCCAGACCGGCCAGTTGTTCGCCCAGTCAACGGCCATCAGCCGCTACCCGGAAAAGCAAATCCGCCTGTTCTGCCCTTTTGCGCCGGCCGGCGGTGTGGACCTGACAGCGCGGGTGCTGGCGCAGCGAATGGCGCAGTCCTGGGGCCAGCCGGTGGTGGTTGAAAACCGGCCCGGCGCCAACGGCATGATCGCGGTCGATCTGGTGGCCAAGTCGCCGCCTGATGGCTACACACTCACCATGATCTCGTCCAGCCATTCGGTGAACGTGACATTGCAGGGCAATCAGGCCTACAACCTGGAGCGCGACCTGGTACCCATCACCCAGGCCACCTCCCAGCCTTACGTGCTGGTGGTCAACCCGTCCTTGCCGGTCAAGTCGGTGGCTGATCTGCGGGCACTGGCGCGCAGCAAACCTGGTGGCCTGACCTACGGCTCGTCTGGCATTGGCGGCTTCAGCCACCTGGCCGGTGCCTTGCTGGAAGCGCTGGGCGGCATCAAGCTCACCCACGTGCCTTACAAAGGCGGCTCTTTGGCCATGAATGACGTGATCAGCGGCCAGATCGACATGTTGTTCTCGACCATTTTGCAGTCGAACGCGCACATCTCATCGGGCCGCCTGCGGCCACTGGCGGTCAGCACGCTTCAGCGTTCGCCCACCTTGCCGGACATACCCACCATGCAGGAAGCCGGGGTTGGCGGCTACGAAATGGCCGGCTGGTACGGTGTCATGGCGCCGCGCGGCACGCCGGCGCCCATCGTGGACAAGCTCAACCGTGAGATGGTGCGCATCCTCAAGCTTCCCGAAACCCGCGAGCGACTGGCCGGCGACGGCTCTGACCCGGTGGGCAGCACCCCGGCAGAGTTCGGCAACCATGTCAGCACCGAGATCAAACGCTGGGCCAAACTGATTAAAGAACTGGATATCCGTTCGCAATAAACGCTCTCACCGATTTCATTTTGATTCCTCAACCGGAGTAACTTGCATGAAAAAATTTGCCCTTTGGCTGGCCCTGGCCGCCAGCTTTGGCCTCAGTGCCCAGGCTCAAAACTATCCCACCAAGCCGGTTCGCCTGATCGTGCCTTTTGCGCCCGGCGGCGGCAACGACACCGTGGCGCGCGCCATCGCGCAGCAGCTCACCACCGCCCTGGGCCAATCTGTGGTGGTGGACAACAAGGCAGGCGCCGGCGGCATCATTGGTGCCGACCTGGCGGCCAAGGCGCCGCCGGACGGCTACACGTTGTTTTGGGTGGCGTAGGCAGTCTGGCGGTGAACCCGCAGGTGATGGGCAAGAGCCCTTATGACCCGTTCAAGGATTTCGCGCCCATCATCCTGCTCGCCTCGGCGCCGTCGGTGGTCGCCGTGAATCTGGCTCAGCCTTTCAAAACCATTCAGGAAATGACGGCCTACGCCAAGGCCAATCCCAACAAGCTGAACTACGCCTCCAACGGCAACGGCAGTTCGGCCCACGTGGCGACCGTGCTGTACGAAAGCATGGCCGGCGTGGACATGGCGCACATTCCCTACAAAGGCCTGGCCCCGGCCATGACGGACCTGATGTCCGGTCAGGTGCAACTGATGTTCAGCTCCATGGTGGCCATCGTGCCGCAGATCAACAACGACAAGTTCAGGGCGCTTGCGGTCACCAGCGCCAAGCGTTCTCCGCTGCTGCCCAATGTGCCGACGCTGGCCGAATCCGGGCTGGTCGGCTACGAAGCCGGCTCCTGGTACGGCTTGCTGGCCCCGGCCGGCACGCCGCCAGACATCATCCGCAAGATCAACCAGGAATCGGCCAAGGCACTGCGCCAGACCTCGGTGCGCGACTCCCTCACCGGCGAAGGCGCCGAAGTGGTGGGCGGCACGCCCGAGGACTTTGCGCGCCACATCAAGGTCGAGCACACCCGCATCGGCAAGATGATCGCCGACGGCCGGCTGAAAATGAATTGAGGCCTGACTGCAGCAAAAAATCGGGTTTCTACTTAATTGACCGGTACCGCTTACCCACTAACCTAATTCTTTTTTAATACCAAGGATCACGCATGTTGAAACTCAATATCAACGGTAAAAGCCATCAAGTCGACGTCGAGCCCGAAATGCCCCTGCTGTGGGTACTGCGCGACCAGCTGGGCATGACTGGCACCAAGTTTGGCTGCGGCATTGCCCAGTGCGGCTCTTGCACGGTGCATCTCAATGGTGAGCCGGTGCGCTCGTGCTCCTACCCGGTGTCTGGCGCCGTGGGCCAGCGGGTGGTGACGATTGAAGGCTTGTCGAAGGACGGCTCACACCCCGTGCAAATGGCCTGGAAGGCGCTCGATGTGCCGCAGTGTGGTTACTGCCAGTCCGGCCAGATCCTGGCGGCCACCACCTTGCTGCGCAAAAAACCAAAACCCACCGACGCTGACATTGACGAGGCCATGACCAACATCTGCCGCTGTGGCACTTACCAGCGCATACGCGCGGCCATCCACCTGGCCGCCAAAACCGGCAAGGGCGTGGGATCGGTGATCCACATGGTCAGCGATGCCGGCGAATTGATCGAACCCACAACGGCTCAAGCCTGAAAGCAGCGCACATGACCATGCCGACAAACACCCGCTTGTCCCGCCGCGCCTTTGTGCTGTCCAGTGCCGCTGCCGGCACCGGCCTGGCGCTGGGCTTTCACTTTCCTGCCGCAGCCCAAAGTGCCGGCGGCGAAACACCCGAGGTCAATGCCTGGGTGGTGGTGCAAACCGACGAAACCTGCATCATCCGCGTCGCCCGCGCTGAAATGGGCCAGGGCACTCACACCGGCCTGGCCCAGTTGGTGGCCGAAGAGCTCGACTGCGATTGGTCGCGCGTCAAAGTACAAATGGTCTCGCCGGGTCAAAACCTGGCTCGCAAGCGCGTCTGGCGTGACATGTCCACCGGCGGCAGCCGGGGCATTCGCGGCTCGCAGGATTACATGCGTCAGGGCGGCGCTGCGGCCCGCACCGTGCTGCTGCAAGCGGCGGCCAACCAGTGGGGCGTTGCGGTGGGCGAGGTGACCGTGAGCAAAGGCGTGATCACCCACACCGGCTCAGGCCGCAAGCTCAGCTACGGCAAGGTGGCCTCGGCTGCAGCCAAGCTGACGCCGCCAGACCCTAAGACTCTGGTGCTGCGGGACCCGCGCCAATGGAAGATTGCCGGCAAGCCCCTCAAGCGTGTGGACACCGCGCTCAAAGTGATGGGCAAACAAAACTATGCCATCGACACCCGCCTGCCCGGCATGGTCTATGCAGCCATTCAGGCCAGCCCGGTCTTTGGCGGCAAGCTGGTCAGCTTTGATGCCTCCAAACTCAAGGGTCGCAAAGGCATTCAGGGCGTCTACAAGGTGGACGACAACGCAGTGGCCGTGGTGGCCGACAACTGGTGGCGCGCCAAGATGGCGCTGCAGGACCTGCCCATCGTCTGGAACGAAGGCGCCAACGGCCAGGAAAGCAGCGCCACCATCGACGCTCGGCTCAAAGAGGGCCTGACCGCAACCAACAACGTGTTTGCCGACATCGACGTCGGCAACGCGCCCCAGGTGATTGCCGGCGCAGCCAAACGTGTCGAGGCGGTTTACAGCACACCCTTTGTCACCCACG
>JBIKPY010000002.1:0-74921 GCA_044357185.1 Polaromonas sp. | reverse complement strand
CTCGCCTTGATGCAGCGCGGCGACAACGAGTTCGGCCCTTACCAAAGCCCGATGGAAGACGGTATGCAGCACTTTCACGAGTGGTACCGCCGCGAAATGGGTGCCAGCAAAACCACCCAGATGATCTAAGCGACGCGTCAGGACACGGCTCATGCAAGCGCTTTGGATGGTTCTGGCCTCTTTCCTGTTTGCCACCATGGGCGTGTGCGTCAAGCTGGCGTCGAGTAACTTCAACGCCTTTGAACTGGTGCTTTACCGCGGACTGGTGGGCATGGTGTTCATGGCCCTGATCGTGCAGGCGCGCGGCTCGGGCTTGCGCACCCGCTTCCCCGGCATGCAGGCCTGGCGCAGCCTGGTCGGCGTGATCTCACTGATCGCCTGGTTTTACGCGATTGCCTATTTGCCGCTGGCCACTGCGGTGACGCTCAACTACATGAGCAGCATCTGGGTGGCCGCCTTTTTGATAGGCGGCGCCCTGCTGTACACCCGCGGGCCGATGCAGCCGCGTCAGGGCCTGCTGATGCTCACGGTGCTGACCGGCTTTGGCGGAGTGGTCATGATTTTGCGGCCCACACTGGAGCAAAACCAGTTGTTTGCCGGCCTGATCGGGTTGATGTCGGGCCTGCTGGCGGCCTTGGCTTATATACAGGTCACAGCCTTGGGCCGCCTTGGCGAGCCCGAAGAGCGCACGGTGTTTTACTTTGCGCTGGGCTCGGCGCTGGGCGGCGGCATCGGCGTCATGTTCACCGGGCTGTCTGAATGGGACTGGCAAGCCGCCGTCTGGTTGCTGCCGATTGGCGTGCTGGCCTCCATTGCCCAATGGTGCATGACGCGGGCTTACAGTCAGGGGCCCACACTGGTGGCGGCGAACCTGCAGTATTCGGGTATTGTGTTTGCGGCGCTGTACAGCCTGCTGCTGTTTGGCGACCAGATACCGCTGCTGGGCTGGCTGGGCATGCTGGTGATCGTGGTCAGCGGCGTGGTGGCCACCGTGCTGCGCACGGAAGCCCTGCCCAACCCGCCGGCCGAAGAACACTAACATCATTAACAAACTTAACAACGCAAAGACGCTGCAAACTCCAACTTTCTGGAAGGCTCTCACCATGCACACCCACCTGATCTCTGCCGAACAGCTCGCGCCCCTACTGGCCACACCCGCCAACTGCCTGGTGTTTGATTGCAGTTTCAACCTGATGCAGCCCGATGCCGGTGCCGCGGACTATGCCCAGGCACACATTCCGGGCGCCGTCTATGCGCACCTGGACCACGCGCTCAGCGCCAAACCCGGCCTGCACGAAACAGCTTCCGGCGGGCGGCATCCGCTGCCCAGCCGTGAGCGCTTTGCCCTCTGGCTGGCCAGCGTGGGTTTATCCAATGACATGCAAGCCGTGGTGTATGACCGCAACGGCGCCAACTACTGCGGCCGGCTCTGGTGGATGCTCAAGTGGGTCGGCCATGAGGCGGTGGCCGTGCTCGACGGCGGCTTGCAAGCCTGGCAGGCGGCAGGCGGCGCAGTAGCGGCCGGCCAGGAAGCTGCGCGCGCGCCAGCGGTCTTTGCCCTGAAAGAAACCCGAGCCCGCTTGCTGGACGCCCAGGCTGTGACCGCCAACCTAGGCCGGCCCGCTCAGACGCTGCTGGACGCGCGGGCCACGCCGCGTTTCAAGGGCGAGGTCGAGCCGCTGGACCCGGTGGCCGGCCATATTCCGGGTGCGCTGAACCGGCCCTTCGGCCAGAACCTGGGCGCAGACGGCAAGTTCAAGCCGGCTGCACAACTCAAGGCTGAGTTTGAAGCCCTGCTGGGCCAGTGCGAGCCGGCCGGCGTGGTGCACCACTGCGGCAGTGGCGTCAGCGCCCTTCCGAATCTGCTGGCGATGGAGATCGCCGGCTTGAGCGGCTCGGCGCTGTATGCCGGCAGTTGGAGCGACTGGTGCAGCGACCCGGCGCGGCCCGTGGCGCAAGGCTGACAACACGGCTGCCGTGACCCGCCACTTCGTGAAGCCTTATTACTTGTACCTGCTCGAATGCGAAGACGGCACGCTTTACACCGGCGTGGCGCTGGACCTGGAAAAACGCTTTGTGCAACATCTCTTGGGCCTGGGCGCGGCCTACACCCGCTCGCATCCGCCGCGCCGTGTGCTGGCTTGCCGCAGCTACCCCAGCAAGGGCGAAGCCCTGAGCGCGGAGTACGCGCTCAAGCAAATCCGGCGTGAACAAAAATTGCAATTTTTCAAGTCCCATGAACAACTGGCCGGCGTTCAATTGCCGCCTGTTTCTCAAACAGCAAGGAGAGCCGCAACTTGACCCCTGTGCTTGATGTCGTGACTTTCGGCGAGGCCATGCTGCTGCTGGTGGCAGACCGCCCCGGCCCGCTGGAAGCAGCCGGCTCTTTTTACAAACGCAGCGCCGGCGCCGAGACCAACGTGGCCATCGGCCTGGCACGGCTCGGGCTGAAAGTCGCCTGGGCCAGCCGCCTGGGCACGGATTCGATGGGCCGCTATTTGCTAGCCACCATGGCCGGTGAAGGTGTGGACTGCGCGCAGGTGGTCTGCGATGCAAGGCAAAAAACCGGTTTCATGTTCAAAGGTCAGGTGCAAGGCGGCGGTGATCCGCCTGTCGAATACCACCGCCAGGGTTCGGCCGCCAGCGGGATGGGGCCGCAGGACATCAACCAAGCCTGGCTGCTCTCAGCGCGGCACCTGCACGCTACCGGTGTGTTTGCGGCGGTGTCGGCCAGCACACTGGCCCTGACACAAAAAAGCATGGACCTGATGCGGGCGGCCGGGCGCAGCGTGTCGTTTGACCCGAACCTGCGGCCTTCCTTGTGGGCCTCGACGGCGCACATGCGCGAAGCCATCAATGACCTGGCGGCCCGTGCCGACTGGGTCTTGCCGGGCCTGGAAGAAGGCCACTTGCTGACGGGGGAGCGTACGCCCGAAGGCATTGCCCGCTTTTACCGGGAGCTCGGCGCCAAGGCAGTGGTGGTCAAACTCGGCAGCGAAGGCGCTTACTTTGACAGTGCCGAGGGCAGCGGCCATGTGCCCGGCTTTGCCGTGGCCGAAGTGGTGGACACGGTGGGCGCAGGCGATGGCTTTGCGGTGGGCGTCATCAGCGCACTGCTGGAGGGCAAGTCACTGCCCGAGGCGACACGGCGCGGCGCCTGGATTGGCGCGCAGGCGGTGCAAGTGATTGGCGACAACGAAGGCCTGCCGACGCGCGCGGCCTTGCTGGCTGCCGGCGTCTAAAACCCGGCGCCGGCTCAGTGGCTGTGGGTCAGGCTGCTGGCCAGTGTGACCATGCCCATGCCGACGACCAGCCAAATAATTTGGGCCAGGGTCTCGCGGGCAGAAAGCTTTTTTTGCAGCTGAGGAATCAGGTCGGCCAGCGCCACATACAAAAAACTGCTGGAGGCGATGGCCAGAAAAAACGGCAGGTAGGCCTCTAGTTGAGCCACCAGAAAGAAACCCACCACGCCGCCCAAGGCGGTCAGTCCACCCGCCAGTGAAACCTTGACCAGGGCCATGCGCCGGTTGTCGCTGGCTTGCCGCAGCACCGCCAGGTCACCCATGTGGTGTGGCACTTCGTGCATGAGCACGGCCAAGGCGGCGACCACACCCAGGCGCATGTCGGCCACAAAGGCCGATGCGATCAACACGCCATCGCCAAAACAATGCACGCTGTCGCCGGTCAAAATGGCCCAGCTGCCGCCAGAGCGCGCAGGCTCGTGGCTGCCAGCGTGGTCATGCGCGTGATCATGGCCATGGTGATGCTCGTGGCCATGGTGCCAGAGTTCGGCCTTGTCGAGCAAAAAGAAAAAGATCAGCCCGACCAGCAGGGTCGGAAACAGCTCGTGCGCACCGACCTGGCTTTCAAAAGCCTCCGGCAGCAGGTGCATAAAAGCCGTTGCCAGGAGCGCGCCGGCCGCCAGACTGAGCATGTGCTGGGTGTAACGCGCCAAAACACCGAAACCCAGCAAGGCCGCCAGCCAAACGCTGCCCACCCCGGCCAGCAAGGTAGCGGCCAAGATGGCCAACAAAGTCATAGTCATAAGGCATGGTCCGGTGCGTCAGGGCACCCATTATCCCGCCTTATGCAACACCCTTGGCCTTGAACCATGCCAGCGCCCGCTGAAAACCGTCTTGCGCCGGACCTGCGCGGTAGCTGGGCCGGTAGTCCGCATGAAAAGCATGGGGCATGTCGGGGTAAACCACAAACTCACTGGCGCGGGCGGCAGCGTTACCCGCCGCACCGGCGCTGGCCAATGCCGCTTTCATCTGCTCCACGGTGTCCAGCGGAATGCCCGTGTCCTGCCCGCCGTAGAGCCCCAGCACCGGCGCTTTGAGCAGGGCCGCCTGCTGTACCGGGTGCGTAGGAGTGTTCGCACTGGGCTGGCCCACCAGGCGCCCGTACCAGGCCACGCCGGCTTTGACGCGGCTGCTGTACTGCGAATAAAGCCAAGTGATGCGCCCGCCCCAGCAAAAGCCGGTGATAGCGACTTTTTGCGCATCACCGCCCTGGCCTGCGGCCCACACCACGGCGCCGTCGAGGTCGGCCATGACTTGCGCATCCGGGGTTTTGTTGACCACTTCACTCATCAAGCGGGCCATCTCACCGTAGGCGCTGGGGTCACCCTGGCGGGCAAAGAGCTCAGGCGCCACCGCCAGATAGCCGGCCTTGGCAAAGCGGCGGCAGGTGTCGGCGATGTACTCGTGCACGCCAAAAATCTCATGAATCACCAGCACCACGGGCAAGTTGGTTTTGCCGGCGGGCGCCGCAAAAAATACAGGCACCTTGAAACCATTGACCTCAAAGCTGGCCTCGCCGGTGCGCAAACCTTCGGATGACGTTTTGATGGCTGTTTGCGCCATCAAGGGACCTGCGGCGGCCGCATAACCGGCACCCAGGGCCAGCTTGAGGGCAGAGCGGCGGCTGCCGGCTTGTGCGGCGGCAGGTAGCAAAGCATCAAAATCAAGTTTTTGGTCGGCAGTCAACATCGTCTATGTCCCTTCAAGATAAGTAAAAAAAATCAGTGCGCTTTTTCCCAATTAGGCCCGAAACCGATCTCAGCGAGCAAGGGCGCTTTGAGTTGCGCCACGCCGGCCATCAGGCGCGGAATTTCGCTGCGCACCCACTCGATTTCTGCCTCGGGCACTTCGAACACCAGCTCGTCATGCACTTGCAAGATCATTTTGCTGCAGCGCGCCTGGGCGTCCAGCACCTGCTGCACTTTGACCATGCTCAGCTTAATGAGATCGGCTGCCGTGCCCTGCATGGGCGCGTTGATGGCGGCGCGCTCTGCACCGCTGCGGCGCGGGCCGTTGGGGGAATTGATCTCCGGCAGGTACAAGCGCCTGCCGAAAACGGTCTCGACATAGCCACGGCTCTTGGCTGACAGGCGGGTCTGGTCCATGTAAGTCTTGACGCCGGGGTAGCGCTGAAAGTACTTGTCGATGTAGGCGGCAGCGGCCTTGGTTTCAATGCCCAGGTTGCGCGCCAGCCCGAAGCTGCTCATGCCGTAAATCAATCCGAAGTTGATCACCTTGGCATAGCGGCGCTGCTCGCTGCTGACCTGGTCCAGGGCCACGCCAAAGACTTCGGCAGCGGTGGCGCGGTGCACGTCCAGACCCTCGTTGAAAGCGCGCAGCAAGGCAGCGTCTTCGCTGATGTGCGCCATGATGCGCAGCTCGATCTGCGAGTAGTCAGCACTGGCGATCACGCAGCCCGGGGCGGCCACAAAGGCTTCGCGCACGCGCCGGCCTTCGGCGGTTTTCACGGGTATGTTCTGCAAGTTGGGTTCATTGCTCGACAGGCGCCCGGTGACAGCGACCGCCTGCGCGTAATGCGTGTGCACGCGGCCGGTGCGCGGGTGCGCCAATTGCGCCAGTTTGTCGGTGTAAGTGCCTTTGAGCTTGGACAGGCCGCGGTGCTCCAGAATTTTGGCCGGCAGCGGATAGTCTTCAGCGAGTTTTTCCAACACTTCTTCGTCGGTGCTGGGTGCGCCGGTGGCGGTTTTCTTGACCACGGGCAAACCCAGCTTGCTAAAGAAAATCTCACCGATCTGCTTGGGCGATCCCAGATTGAAGGGCTGACCGGCCAAGGCGTGGGCCTCGGCTTCGAGCTGCACAATGCGGGCGCCCAACACAGCGCTTTGCGCAGCCAGCATGGGCGCGTCTATCAACACGCCATTTCGTTCGATGCGGTACAGACTCTCACTGGATTGAATTTCCAGATCGTAAATAAACAGCAGCTTGGCATTGGCCTGCAGCACTGGCCACAGCAAGCGGTGCACGGCCAGGGTCTGTTCGGCGTCTTCGCAGGCGTATTGGCTGGCCTTCGCAACATCGACCTGGTTGAACTTGATCTGGCTGGCACCTTTGCCGCACAGGTCTTCAAAGCTGATGCCGCTGCGGCCCAAGTGGCGCTCAGCCAGGCTGGCCAGGCCATGCGGCTTGTGCACTTCCAGCACATAGCTTTGCAGCATGGTGTCGTGGCGATAGCCCTGCACCTCGATACCGTGGTTGGCAAATACATGGCGGTCGTATTTGATGTGCTGGCCCAGCTTGGGCCGGGCCGGGTTCTCCAGCCAGGGCTTGAGCCGCGCCAACACCTCGGCCAGCGGCAGTTGTGCGGGCGCGCCCGGGTGGTCGTGCGCCAGCGGAATGTAAGCGGCTGCTCCGGGTTTCATGCACAAGCTCAGCCCAACTATCTGGGCCTGCATCGCATCGATCGAGGTCGTCTCCGTGTCCACGGCCACCAGCTCGGCGCTCTCGATCTGGACCAGCAGCGCATCGAAGTCCGCCCAGCTCAGGATGGTGTCGCAGTGCACATCGACAGCTTGAACAGCTGCTGGGGTTTGTGTCAAGTCGGGCTCGTCAAACAAGCCCAAAGAGTCACTGGGTGTGTTTTGCCGGGGCTTAGCCTGGCGGGCCGGCACGCCTGCCGGCTCAGCAGCCGGGTTGGATTGCTCCAGACTTTTGACCAGCCCCTTGAAGCCGAAGCGAAGGTAAAAAGCTTGCAGCGCTTCAGTCTGCTGCGCCCCCAGGGTGATCTGGTCCAGCGCCGGCAAGCCCTCAATGTAGGGCTGCAAATCGCAGTCGGTCTTGATGGTCAGCAGCTCACGCCCGCGCGGCAACCAGTCCAGCGACTGGCGCAGGTTCTCGCCGGCCACGCCCTTGATCTCATCGGCGCGCGCCACCAGCGCGTCCAGCGAGCCGTACTCCAGCAGCCATTTCACGGCAGTCTTAGGGCCGACCTTGGGAACACCAGGCACGTTGTCAACCGAGTCACCGACCAGGGTCTGGTAATCAATCATCAGGCGCGGCGGCACGCCGAATTCGGCCTCAACGCCGGCCAGATCGCGGCGACGGTCGTTCATGGTGTCGATGACAGTGATGTGCTGGTCGACCAGCTGGCTCAGATCCTTGTCGCCGCTGGAAATAATGACCTCAATACCCTGGCGCGAGCCCATGCAGGCCAGCGTGCCGATGACATCGTCAGCCTCGACGCCAGGCACGCTGAGCACTTTCCAGCCCATCAGCCGGACCACTTCGTGAATAGCCTCGATCTGGCTGCGCAAGTCGTCCGGCATGGCCGAGCGCTGGGCCTTGTAGGCCGGGTAGAGTTCGTCGCGAAAGGTCGGACCCTTGGCGTCAAAGACACACACCGCGTAGTCAGCCCGCACGTCCTTGCGCAGCTTTTGCATCATGTTGATCATGCCGCGGATGGCGCCGGTGGCCGGGCTGGTCGGGTCGCCCGCCACCACCCGCAAGTCGGGCATGGCGTGAAAAGCGCGGTACAGGTAGCTGGAGCCGTCTACCAGCAACAAGGTTTGGGAATCAGTGGTCATGTGCGACGATTGTCGGGGATTTAAGAGGGGTCCGGATGCCGGGCTTGCCGCCAGCCGCGCCACGCCTACAATGGCCCTATGCAACACCGTTATCGCCCCTTTTTGCTGGCTGCTCTGGTGGTTTTTGGCGCAGCCCCGGCCGGCGCCCAAACAACTGCTTCACCACCGGCCTCCAACGCCGCCCCCGTGAGCAATCCGGCTGGCAAAGCCCCAGGTCGCCCGGACCCCAGCATTGAACGCATCCGCACCCAGGACGCCGGTTCGCGCATTGACGAGCTGCGTGTAGGCGGCGAAACCCAAAGCATCACCGTGCAGCCGGCCGCAGACATGCCGGCCTACGAAGTGCGCCCCATGGATGCATCGCGCAACGGCAGCGGCGGCGCCACGGACAAAGGCAGCGCCGGCGCGCGCTTCTGGAATATCCTGAAGTTCTAAAGCCCCGCGTGGCCTGCACCTGACAGCGTCGCTTTTTTCTTTTCCAGTTATCCGGGTTTCAGCATGGCCGTTTTCTCTGAGGTCTCATTTGACGAGGCCAGCGCTTTCCTCAAGGCGCTGGGCCTGGGTCAGCTGCAAGACATTCGGGGATGCACAGGCGGCATCGAAAACACCAACTACTTTGTAGACACCGACCAGGGCGAATATGTCCTGACACTGTTTGAACGGCTGAGCTTTGAGCAACTGCCTTTTTACCTGCAGTTCATGAAACACCTGGCCGGCCGCGGCATTGCCGTGCCCGACCCGCAGACGGCCCCACCGGCGCCAGACATTCAGACAAAACCCCGCAAAGCGGTTCCCGCTGCCCAAGTGCCATTGCTCTGCCCACCCGAATTAAGCGATGTACGGCCGGGCGAGATATTGCACAGGCTCAAAGGCAAACCGGCGGCTGTGGTCAATAAGCTGCACGGCAGCAGTGAGTTGGCGCCGCAGGCTGCTCACTGCACGGCAGTTGGCGACATGCTCGCACGCATGCACCTGGCCGGCCGCGATTTTGCGATGCATCAGCCCAATCTGCGCGGGCTGGCCTGGTGGAACGAAACGGTGCCGGTGGTGCTGCCTTTTTTGAGCGATGCGCAGCGCACGCTGATTCTGGGCGAGCTGGCTTTTCAAAACCATGTGGCTGCTTCATCGGCCTACCGCGCGCTGCCGCGTGGTCCGGTGCATGCCGATTTGTTTCGCGACAACGTCATGTTTGAGACTGACGGCCGTGGCGGGCACAGCGCCACCTTGACCGGCTTTTTTGATTTTTACTTTGCCGGCTGCGACAGCTTTTTATTTGACATTGCGGTTTGCCTGAACGACTGGTGCATCGACCTGTCCACCGGACAAAACGATGCGTTGCGCGCCGCTGCGCTGATGTCGGCTTACCAGGCGGTGCGCCCGCTGACTTCGCAAGAGCGTCATTTGCTGCCGGCCATGCTGCGTGCCGGCGCACTGCGTTTTTGGACATCCCGCTTGTGGGACTTTCACCTGCCGCGTGACGCCGCCATGCTCAAAGCCCATGACCCCGGGCATTTTGAACGCGTGCTGCGCCAGCGTCTGGTGCCCGGTTTTGCGCTGGCCTCTTAAGGCCGGCTGAGCGCTCACAAGACCCCCAACTCAAACTGACAAAACGGCCATGAAACTCAACATTGTTCCGGCGCGCACTGGCTATACCTGGGCCAAATTGGGTGTGCAGACATTTTTCAAACAGCCGCTGGCACTGGCGGGCTTGTTTTTCATGTTCATGGCGGTGCTTTCAGTGGCTGCTTTTTTACCCTACCTGGGCAGTGCGCTGGCACTGGCACTGCTGCCCGCTGCCACACTGGGGCTGATGGCCGCGACGCTGGAGTCCACGCGCGGAAAATTTCCTATGCCCTCGATATTGATCAGCGCCTTCAGAGCCGGTCAGCAGCGCAAACGCGCCATGCTCATGCTCGGTCTGATGTATGCCTTGGCTTTTCTGGGCATCATGGGGCTGACTGCGCTGATTGACGGCGGACAGTTCGCAAGGCTTTACCTGCTAGGCGGCAAGATCAGCGAAGAGTTGGTATCGCAAGCTGACTTTCAGCTGGCCATGTGGGCGGCCATGCTGATGTACCTGCCGCTGTCGCTCTTGTTCTGGCATGCGCCGGCGCTGGTGCACTGGCACGGTGTGTCGCCCGCTAAAAGCTTGTTTTTCAGCTTCATGGCCTGCTATAAAAATTTCGGTGCGCTGACTGTTTTTGCGCTGGTTTGGGTGCTTCTGTTTTTTGCCATGGCATTGGTGGTGGCCTTGCTAGCCACCTTGCTGGGCAACCCTGAATTTGCCGGCGTGGCCATGTTTCCGGCCGCCATGCTGATGGTGTCTATGTTTTTCACCTCCTTGTATTTCACGTTTCGTGACAGCTTTGTCGCCGACGAAGACAGTCCACAGGCAGCTGCCCACACAGTGGACATCAGTGCCTGATTCATTTTTTTAAAAAGAAACCGGGTCGTGCCAGCCTCTTGGCGCTGAACAGCAATTCAGGCAGCTTTGGTCCGGCAGCGGACAGGGCTTTTTTTGTGCTCGTTTAAACCAGCGTCAACTTGGCCACGCTCAGCGCCAGCCACTTGACGCCGTGGCGCGTGAAATTGATTTGCGCACGGGCATCGTCGCCAGTGCCTTCCAGCATCTGCACCCGACCCTCGCCAAACTTGGCGTGAAACACTTCGCTGCCCACCTTGAGGCCGTGCGCCGCAGCATTTTTTTGCGGCGGCACGGGCGGGTTGGCAAAGCGCTCGACGCCACCGGCCGTTTTAGCGCGGGCGGCAAACGCATTGGCCGCCCAATCGCTGCGTCCGCCCGCACTGCCCACACCCCCGAAGCCGGCGCCAAAGCCCTGATTCTTGGGTGTGATCCATTTCAAAGCGGCTTCGGGCAGCTCGTCAAAAAACCGGCTTTTCAGGTGGTAGCGCGTCTGGCCGTGCAGCATGCGCGTTTGCGAGTGGCTCAGGTACAGGCGCTGGCGAGCGCGCGTGATGGCCACGTACATGAGGCGGCGTTCTTCTTCCAGGCCGTCACGGTCGCTCATGGCGTTTTCGTGCGGGAACAGACCTTCTTCCATGCCGGTGATGAAGACGCAGTCAAACTCCAGGCCTTTGGACGAATGCACCGTCATGAGTTGCACCGCGTCTTGGCCGGCCTGCGCCTGGTTGTCACCGGACTCGAGTGCCGCGTGCGTCAAAAAAGCGGCCAGCGGCGACAGGGTTTCGCCGGTTTCGGCATCGGGTGTCAGCGGCGTATCAAGCAGGGGCGCGTCCGGATCCAGGCCCTGGCTGGCCGGTGATTGCGCGAGCGGTGACTGCCCCACCGGGTAGCCATGCTCGTCCACCGGCAAGGCCACGGCATCGCGGCCAAAGCCTTCCTGACTGACAAAGGACTCGGCGGCGTTGACCAGCTCGCCCAAGTTCTCCAGCCGGTCCTGGCCTTCTTTTTCAAGCCGGTAATGCTCCAGCAACCCGCTGTGCTGCAGCACCAGCTCGATGATCTCGCGCAGGGTCAAGCCACTGGTCTGCTCGCGCAGCACATCAAGCTTGGCGACAAAAGCGCCTAAGTTGGCGCCGGCCTTGCCGCTGACGGCGCTGACTGCGTCGCTCATGGAGCAGCCCGAAGCCCGGGCAATGTCTTGCAACTGCTCAATGCTGCGGGCACCGATGCCTCGCGGCGGAAAGTTCACCACGCGTAAAAAACTGGTGTCGTCATGCGGATTCTCAAGCAGGCGCAAATAAGCAAGCGCGTGTTTGATCTCGGCGCGCTCGAAAAAGCGCAAGCCGCCATAAACGCGGTAAGGCAGGCCGGCGTTGAACAGCGCGGTTTCCATGACCCGGCTTTGTGCGTTGCTGCGGTAGAGCAAGGCGATTTCTTTGCGCTCGCGGCCTTCGCGCACCAGCTGCTTGACCTCGTCCACAAACCACTGTGCTTCGGCAAAGTCACTGGTCGCTTCATAAACACGTACCGGCTCGCCCGGGCCGGCTTCGGTGCTGAGGTTTTTGCCCAGGCGCTTGGTGTTGTGACTGATCAGCGCATTGGCCGAGTCGAGGATGTTGCCGAAGCTGCGGTAATTGCGCTCGAGCTTGATCTGTTGCTCAACTTGGAACTCACGCACAAAGTCGGCCATATTGCCTACGCGCGCGCCGCGAAAAGCGTAAATGCTCTGGTCGTCGTCGCCCACGGCCACCACCGAGCCGCCTGGTAGGGCACCCGGGCCTTCGGCTGAGTCATCGCCCTGCCCGGCCAGCATCTTGATCCAGGCGTATTGCAACTTGTTGGTGTCCTGGAACTCGTCGATCAGGATGTGGCGAAAGCGCCGCTGGTAATGCTCGCGAACGGGTGGGTTGTCTCGCAGCAACTCGTAGCTGCGCAGCATCAGCTCACCGAAATCGACCACGCCTTCGCGCTGGCATTGCTCTTCGTAGAGCGCATAAATTTCGGCTTTTTTGCGGCTTTCCTCGTCGTGCACAGCTACGTTTTTGGCGCGTTGGCCGTCTTCTTTGCAGGCAGCGATGAACCACATCAGTTGCTTGGGTGGAAAGCGTTCGTCGTCCACATTGAACTGCTTGCACAAGCGCTTGATGGCCGACAACTGGTCTTGCGTGTCCAGAATCTGAAAGCTCTGCGGCAAGTTGGCCATCTTGTAATGCGCACGCAAGAAGCGGTTACACAGGCCATGGAAAGTGCCTATCCACATGCCGCGCACGTTCACCGGCAGCATGCTGGACAGGCGCAGCATCATCTCTTTGGCGGCCTTGTTGGTAAACGTCACCGCCAGCACGCCGCCAGGCGTGACCTGGCCGGTTTGCAGCAACCAGGCGATGCGTGTGGTCAACACCCGCGTCTTACCTGAGCCTGCGCCAGCCAGGATCAGCGCATGCGTGTCTGGCAGCGTGACCGCAGCCAGTTGCTCGGGATTGAGGTTTTGAAGAAGTGGGGAGCTGGGGGCGACGTCGGCGAACATCGGTGCATTGTAGAAAGTCCTTGGCGCCGGACTTGGCAACCATCCGCGACCTGGCTTTATTGCACAGCCAGCCTTCGTGCCTAATTGCGTCTGCAGACGCGTTTACAATCAGTCACCGGGCCCAAGCAATTGCGTCCGGTTTTTTGTGGCCGCCTCATTTTCGTGATGCCGGCTGCAATCAAGCCGGGCCAATCCAAGCGCCCATCAATCTGACTGACAACCTGATGGAGAGCTTGGACCATGGAAATTTTTGACTACGACAACATCCTGCTGCTACCGCGCAAATGCCGCGTAGACAGCCGCTCCGAGTGCGACGCCAGCGTCTCGCTGGGCGGGCGCAGCTTTCGCATACCGGTGGTGCCGGCCAACATGAAAACCGTGGTGAGCGAGTCCATCTGCACCTGGCTGGCCGACAAGGGCTATTTCTACGTGATGCACCGTTTTGACCTGGACAACGTCGCGTTCGTTCAACGCATGAAGGCGCGCGGCAGCTATGCGTCGATCTCGCTGGGCGTCAAACCGCCCGACTACGCCACTGTCGACAAGCTGGTGGCACTGAGCCTGGTGCCCGAGTACATCACCATCGACATCGCGCACGGCCATGCCGACAGCGTGAAAAACATGATCGGCTACCTCAAGGAAAAAATGCCGACAGCTTTTGTGATTGCCGGTAATGTGGCCACGCCTGAGGCCATCATCGATCTGGAAAATTGGGGCGCTGACGCCACCAAGGTCGGCATCGGCCCGGGCAAGGTCTGCATCACCAAACTCAAGACCGGCTTTGGCACTGGCGGCTGGCAGCTGTCAGCGCTCAAGTGGTGCGCCCGTGTGGCCACCAAACCCATCATTGCCGACGGCGGCATTCGCGAGCATGGTGACATTGCCAAGTCCATCCGTTTTGGCGCCACGATGGTGATGATCGGCTCCCTGCTGGCCGGCCACGAGGAAAGCCCGGGCCAGACCGTCGAGGTGGACGGCAAGCTGTTCAAGGAATATTACGGCTCGGCCTCGGACTTCAACAAGGGCGAGTACAAGCACGTTGAAGGCAAGCGCATTCTGGAGCCCATCAAAGGTACGCTGGCTGAAACGCTGGTGGAGATGGAGCAGGACGTGCAAAGCTCTATCAGCTACGCGGGCGGTAAAAAACTGATGGACATCCGCAAGGTCAATTACGTCACCCTGGGCGGCGACAACGCGGGCGAGCATTTGCTGATGTAATTTCAGGCCGTTTCCTGAATCAGTTGTAAAACACGCTGATGCAGCAGATGGCCGGGCGCCAGCAGGGCCTCCAGCACGCTGAAATGGTTGAGCCCCGGCAACTCGTCCCGCACCGGCACCACGCCTTGGCCCCAGGCTTTTTGTATCAACACGTTGTGGCGCAGGAACTCTGCGCTTTCCTGGGCGCCGGCCACCGCAAACAAGCGGCCTTGGGGTGGCGGCAACCACGCCGGGCTCAGGCGCAGCACCTGGGCCGGCGTGAGCAGTAAAGCGTCTTTCAAAAACGGCGTGTGGCTTATTGATTCGAGCTCAAACAGCCCGGAAATTGACAGGGCGTTTTTCACCAGATCAGCCGGCAGGTCAGGCGCCCATTGCGGCCACTGGCAAGTCAGCAGCATGGCGGCCAAATGCCCGCCCGCCGAATGCCCCGCGACCGTGATGCGCGCGGGGTCACCGCCGAATTGCGCGATGTGCCGGTACGTCCAGGCCAGCGCCCTGACCATTTGCAGCGTGATCTCCTCAATGGTCACAGCCGGACACAAATCGTAGTTGGGCACCACCACGCAAGCACCGGCTCCGCTGAGCGCAGGGGCGATGAAGGAGTGGTCGGCCTTGTCAAGCGAGCGCCAGTAACCGCCGTGGATAAAAACCACCACCGGCGCCCCTTTGCCCAGGTCGCCGGCTGCGGGAAAGACATCCAGCTTTTCGCCGGCACTTTCGCCGTAGCGCAGGTCAATGTGGCAGTTTGGCGATTGCCGCGCCAGACTCGATTGAAAAGCCCATCGCGCAAAGTAGTCCGCATGGTCCGGCACCAGGGCACGGTTGTTGTACATGCTGTCAAGCCAGGCCGGAGTGTAGTTAGTAGGGCTTATCGACACGCGCATGCTCCTTTAAAAGTACCTTATCTTGGCACAGCTCAGCGCCTGAGTTTTAACGCCCGAAGTCCGGCGAAGCGATACGCTGATGATTGAATAAGTGTTTTCCCGAAGCAGGAACACTGCCCCGGGGGATTGAACGCCAGCCAGAGTGATAATTGAATGGCCGAGGCGCGTGACTGATCTGCCCGGCAAAACCCCAAACGGTCGGCGACCCAGGCCCTGCGCCACCGCCAGACTTCAAGCCCATGTTGGCAAGACCCCGGCGCGCTTGTTGCGCCACGCAAGGAGATTTGATGAGTGATGTGAAATGGACCGGCGGCGTGGAGCACTGGATCCAAAAAGGCGATATCCGCTTGTTCATGTGGGAGAAAAAAGCCTCGCCCAAGGTACCGCACGCCGGCACCATCTTTTTTGTGCACGGCTCGTCGATGGCCTCGCAGCCGACCTTTGACCTGAGCGTGCCCGGTCGTCCCTATTCGTCGGCGATGGACTGGTTTTCAGACCACGGTTTTGACACCTGGACCATGGACAACGAGGGTTACGGCCGCTCGGACAAGAAGCGCAACATCAACTTCGACATCAGCAACGGTGCCGATGACCTGGCTGCGGGCAGCCAATACATCATGGAAAAAACCGGCGCTAAATCACTGCTTTTGTATGGGATTTCATCGGGCGCACTCAAGGCGGCTTTGTTCACCGAACGGCACCCCGAGCGAGTCGCCAAAATCGCGCTTGACGCCTTTGTGTGGACTGGCGAAGGCAGCCACACACTGGAGCAGCGCAAGAAAAAGCTGCCCGAGTTTCTGGCCCAGAACCGCCGACCCATCGACCGTGATTTCGTGCACAGCATTTTCAAGCGCGATCATCCGGACACCGCGGATGCTGCCACTGTGAATGCTTTTGCAGACGCCATCTTGACGCTGGACGACTCCATGCCCACCGGCACCTATGTCGACATGTGCTCCAAGCTGCCGCTGCTCGACCCCAAAAATATCACTGTGCCGACCATCATTTTGCGCGGCGAATACGATGGCATTGCCGGCATGGACGATCTGATCGACTTCTACAAATTGCTGCCCAATATGAACAAGCAGTTCAGCGTCATGCGCGGCATTTCGCATGCCAGCTTCCAGCAAAAAAACTACATGATGGTCTACCAGATCCTGCACAGCTTCTTCACCATGCCCGAGCCCGTTTACAAAGGATAGTTCCATGAAAAAACTTGCCAAATCCCTCATTGCGGCTGCACTGTGCGCTGCCTCCCTTGGCGCTGTGCATGCACAAAGCTACCCGAACAAGCCGGTCAAACTGATCGTACCCTTTGCGCCCGGCGGCTTCACCGATGTGGTGGCCCGTATTCTGGGTCAGCGCCTGTCCACCGCCATGGGCCAGCAGTTCGTGATCGAAAACAAAGCCGGTGCCGGCTCCATCATTGGCACGGACTTTGTCGCCAAGTCAGCGCCAGATGGCTACACCCTGGTGATGATCTCGACCACCCATGTGATCAGCCCCTGGATTTACAAAACCGTGCCCTATGACCCGCTCAAAAGTTTTGTCGCTGTGACCAAACTGGTGGACTCGCCTTATGTGCTGCTGGTCAACCCCAAGGTGCCGGCGCGCAATGTGCAAGAGTTTGTGGCGCTGGCCAAAGCAGCGCCCAACACCATTCACTACGCTTCGTCGGGCAACGGCAGCTCGCAGCACCTCATGGGCGGCCTGTTTGCATCCATGACAGGCGCGCCCATCAAGCACGTGCCTTACAAGGGCAGCGGCGGTGCGGCCAATGACCTGGTGGCTGGCATTGTCGAAAGCAGCTTTGCCGGGGTACCCAACGCACTAGCCCAAGTGCCGCAAGGACGCCTGAAAGCCCTGGCTGTTACAACATCCAAACGCATTCCGCAATTGCCGGATGTACCGACACTGCAGGAAGCGGGTGTGCCCGGCTACGAGGCCTCAGTCTGGCTGGCTCTGCTCGCACCGGCCGGCACGCCGCGCGACATCGTCAACAAGCTCAATTCGGAAATCGGCAAACTCATGAGCTCGCCGGATACACGCAAGGCCTTGTATGACGCAGGCGTTGAAGTCTCGCCCTCGACTCCTGAAGCGATGACCGAGTACATGGCGCAGGAAATGGTCCGCTGGGGCAAGGTCGTTAAAGAAACCGGCATCAAACTCGAGTGAGCTTTGCGGCCAGTGGCCGCTCAGCCCCGACTCCCCACCAAAGACAAAAGGCCGCTGTCAACCTCAGGGTTGGCAGCGGCCTTTGTTTTGGCTTGAGGGGTATCAAACCCCCGGGTACAACTCAGTCGCGGGCAGGTTTGACGAACTTGCCGGCCTTCTTGGCCGCGTCACGCGGCACAAACACTTTGCCGGCCGGCTTGGCAAAGGCAGGCTTTGCGAACCCTAGTTTGGCAAATGCGGGCTTGCGGGCAGCGAAGTCAGGTCGCGGTGCGAAGCCTTCGTTGCGGGCGCCGAAGTTACGGTCATCCCGGGGAGCAAAGTTGCGCTCTTCACGCGGGGCGAAGTTGCCGCCGCGGTCGCCGCCGAAGCCGCCACGATCATCAGGACGGCGCGGTGCACGGTCTGCAAAGTTGCGGTCATTGAAACCCTGGCCCGGCTGCGCCTGGAAAGGTGCGCGCTCTTGGCCACGGTCACCACCACGGTCGTTGCGGTTGCCGCCGAAGCCGCCACCGCCACCATAACCCCCACCAAAGCCGCCGCCGGCCGGCTTGCGGCCTGCGTAGCCACCAGCGCCACCGCCGCCGCCGAAGCTGCGACCGCCACGGTCAGGACCGTTGCTGAAGTTGCCACGCGCACGCTCTGGCGCCGGGAGGCGCTGCTGCGGCTCCAGGCCGGCAATCACGCTCGGCTTGAGGGTTTGCTGTGTGTAGTGCTCGATCTCGCCAATCTTGCGGCGATCGCGGAACTCGGCGATCGTGATGGCCTGACCGCTGCGACCGGCGCGTCCGGTACGGCCAATGCGGTGCACATAGTCTTCGGCTTTCATCGGCAGGCCGTAGTTGATCACGTGGGTGATGGTGGGCACGTCCAGGCCGCGGGCGGCGACATCAGTGGCGACCAGAATCTGCACGCGGCCATCGCGGAAAGCCATCAGGCGGCGATTGCGCAGACCCTGGCTCAGGGCGCCATGCAGGGCCACGGCGCTGAAACCTTCTTGCACCAGGTCATTGGCCAAGCCATCGCATTCAACCTGCGTGCAGGCAAACACCACAGCCTGGTTGATGGTGGTGTCGCGCAGCCAGTGGTCGAGCAACTTGCGCTTGTGCGTCATGTTGTCGGCCCACAGCAGCGACTGCGTGATGGAGGTGTGCTTGTCTTGCGGCGAATCGATCTCGACGCGCTGAGGCTCGCGCATAACGCGGGTGGCCAGTTGCATGATGCGCGGCGCAAACGTAGCGCTGAACATCATGGTCTGACGGCGTTGCAGCGTGAGCTGGTTGACTTCGGTCAGGTCGTCGGCAAATCCGAGGTCGAGCATGCGGTCGGCTTCGTCAACCACCAAAAACTGGACCTGGTCGAGCTTGATCTGCATGCTGCGCTGCAAGTCCAGCAGGCGGCCGGGGGTGGCCACCACCAGATTGGCGTTTTGCAGTTTGGCGATTTGCAGCTGGTAAGGAATGCCGCCGACCACATTGGCCACGCGCAGACCGCGGCAATGGCGCACCAGGTCGATGGCGTCGGCGCAGACCTGCTGGGCCAATTCGCGGGTCGGGCACAGGAACAGGGCACCGGGTGTGGCAGCCTTGAAGTTGCGCACATTGGTAGGGTCTTTGCGCTTTGGTTTTTTCAACGGGGCTTCGCCCTTGGCGACGGCTTCAGCGCTCAAGCGCTCGAACTCGGCGCGCTCAAAACGCTCGGCTTCTTCAGCCTGCTTGAGCAAGGTGTGCAACACGGGCAGCAAGAACGCGGCGGTCTTGCCGCTACCGGTCTGGCTGGACACCAGCAGGTCGGTGAACTTGGCTTTTTTGCCCTCGGCCTGCGCTTCCAGGCCCTGCATGGCCTTCGGTATCGTGGCCAATTGCACGGCGGTGGGTTGGGTAAAGCCCAGGTCAGCCACCGCCTGCAGCAGTTCGGGGGCCAGTCCCAGCTTCACAAAACCGTTGGGCACGGGCGCGACGGCTGCAAGTGAACCCTCGGCAGGCGCGTCACAGAAGTCGGGAACCAGGCTAGATTCAACATCGGGCGTGATGTCGGAAGCCGAATCAGAATTTTCGGGCACAAAATCGCCACGGGCCTCAAAAGAGTCAGTCATATTTTTCTCGCTAATCACCTGTGCGCAACGCTTTTGGCGAGGGAACAGGAAACTCCACCTGCGCGTTAGCAACAAGCTTCGTTCATGGTTAATAAAACATCAACCATCAAACGAATATGCGGATCAGGCGCTGAACAGGCCTGAAGCGTTGACTCTGCAAAAAGAGTCCAAAAGTGTGAGGTAGATGTACAGATGCAGGGCACACAATGCTGCTGCAAGCCATTGATTATGGCACGCTTTGAGGGTTTGTACCAATTTTTGTGAATTCAAGGCCGGCTGATTGCCTCAATTCATGCGCTTGAATGTCTGTCAGCGTTCATCCTTCAGATTAAATTGGATGGGAATGTTCACGGTTTGCGTTGCCAACAGGCCATCCTTGCGCGCCGGGATAAAACGCCAGGCGCGCACGGCATTGATGGCCGCAGCATCCAAGGCAGCATGCCCGCTGGACGTTTCTAAGTCGATACGGCCTGCGCGCCCGTCAGTTAGCACCTCTACCAGCAGCAAAACCTGCCCTTGAGCGCCTTGGCGAATAGCAAGCAGGGGATAGGCAGGTCTGGGGTTGTTTAAATAAGCTGCCTTGTAATCAGCATCTGTGCTGCGCGAGCTTGCCGGCATCACCGACTCTGCAGCCGGGGCGGGGACTGAGGATGGCGTCGCTGCTGGAGCCGCTGCTGGCGTCGCGGCCTGCGATGTTACTTGCGCTGGTACTTGCGCCGCGGCCTGCGCGGGTGCCGGCGCCTGCGTCGCCGGTGCTTGAAACTGCGCCATGGCAGGCAGCGTTATCGGCCCATGTTGAGCTGGCTCTTGAGAGCTTTTGTTTTGACTCGACTCGGTGGGGGACGGTAGCAGGGCGGTGGCTTGCGCACTCACCGGGGGCGGCGTTAAAAACACCAGACGCAAATCGGAGCGCTTGATCTCATGCTCAAGGCTTGAGTTTCTGGTCCATAGCAGCAGCATGCCGGCATGCACGGCCAGCACAAAAAGGCTCAAAGCAAAAAGCAAGCTGGGCCTGGGCGACAAGTCAGTGCGCATTGATAAATAAGCTCAATCTCGGTTCTTCGAGCTTGGGGTTTTTTGAACTCGCATGGTCAAAGCTTACTCATGCAGCAGCAGGGTCTGACTTTATTTCAGGAAGTGCTCGCGGTAGTGTTCGAGCTCGTCGATCGACTCGTGCACGTCGGCCAGAGCGGTGTGGCTTTGCCGCTTTTTAAAAGCACTGTAGACCTCGGGCCGCCAACGCTTGGCCAGCTCTTTGAAGGTGCTGACATCCACATTGCGGTAATGCAAAAACGCCTCCAGCTTGGGCATGTACTTGACCAGAAAGCGTCTGTCCTGGCTGATGGTGTTGCCGCACAAGGGTGAAGTGCCCTTGGGCAGGTACTTGGCCAAAAAGCTCAGCACCTGGCGCTCGGCCTCTTCTTCGCTGATGCTGCTGAGCTTGACCTTGTCAATCAGCCCGCTGCGCCCGTGGGTGCCCTTGTTCCAGTTGTCCATTTTGTCGAGCAACTCATCGCTTTGGTGAATCACCAGTACCGGGCCCTCAATGCGCGGCAGCAGCTGCGGGCCGGTGACGATGACCGCGATTTCAAGCAACCGCTCTTTTTCCGGGTCCAGGCCGGTCATTTCGCAATCGATCCAGACCAGGTTCTGGTCTGACTTTTTCAAGAGGGGTTCAGTTTCAAGCATCACTAGATTCTCGCTGATGCCCTAAACTTACCAGGATGAATGATCTATCCCTCACATGGACACTCCTTTTTTCAGCGGCGCTGGTGCTCGGCCTGCTGCTCAAGCTGTACCTGAGCTCGCGCCAGATCCGCCACGTGGCGCGCCACCGCGACACGGTGCCGCCGGCTTTTGCGGCAACCATTTCTCTGGCATCCCACCAAAAAGCCGCTGACTACACCTTGACCAAGGCACGCTTTGGCCTGCTGGAGCTGGCTTTCGGCTCAGCCGTGCTGCTGGGATGGACATTGCTTGGCGGGCTGGACAGCCTCAATCAGGCCCTGGCCAACTCCGCGCTGGCGCAATGGGGGCCGCTGGCAACACAAATGGCGCTGGTGGCTGGCTTTGGCCTGATCAGTGGCGCGCTGGATTTACCTTTCACGCTGTACAGCACCTTCCGCATTGAAGAGCGCTTTGGCTTCAACAAAATGAGCTTGCAGCTTTGGCTGGCCGATCTGTTCAAGTCGACGCTGGTCGGCATGGTGATCGGGCTGCCTATCGTGGCGCTTATCTTGTGGCTGATGGACAGCGCCGGCCCGCTCTGGTGGCTGTGGGCCTGGGCAGCGTGGATGGGTTTTAACCTGCTGGTGCTGGTGCTGTACCCGACGGTGATCGCTCCGATCTTCAACAAGTTCAAGCCGCTTGAAGACGACAGCCTGAAAGCCCGGGTCACCGCACTGATGCAGCGCTGCGGCTTTGCCGCCAAGGGGCTTTATGTGATGGACGGCAGCAAGCGCTCTGCGCATGCCAATGCCTACTTCACCGGTTTCGGCGCAGCCAAGCGCGTGGTTTTTTACGATACCCTGCTCAAACAACTCAGCCCGGCGGAGGTAGACGCCGTGCTGGCCCACGAGCTGGGTCACTTCAAGCACAAACACATCATCCAACGCATCGTCATGCTGTTTGCCATGAGTCTGGCCGGTTTTGCGCTGATTGGTTATTTGTCTCAGCAGATCTGGTTTTACACCGGCCTGGGCGTACGCCCCAACCTGGGCGCCCCCAATGACGCGCTGGCGCTGCTGCTGTTTATGCTGGCGATACCGCTGTTCAGCTTTTTTATCTCGCCGCTGATGGCGCAGCTGTCTCGACAGCATGAATTTCAAGCCGATGCCTATGCTGCGATGCAAACTGACGGGCGTGATCTGGCCAGTGCACTGCTCAAGCTGTACCAGGACAACGCCAGCACGCTCACGCCGGATCCGGTATTTGTGAAGTTTTACTACTCGCATCCGCCCGCCAGTGAGCGCCTGGCCCGCATGGGCGTCGCCGGATGAACAAGGTCCACCAGGGTCGGCGCGCCCTGAGCGCGACCGAAGTCGTCACGCAGCTCAGCCAACTCAATGGCGAGCAGGCGCTGGGCTGGCGACTGATCGATGGCGCACTGGAAAAATCTTTCAACTTCAAAGACTTTCACCAGACCATGGGTTTTGCAAATGCGGTGGCTTTCATTGCCAACACTGAAGACCATCACCCGGCCCTGGCACTGAGCTATAAACAGTGCACTGTGCGCTTTCACACGCATGATGTGAACGGCATCACAGTCAGTGATTTCTTTTGCGCGTCCAAGGTTGACGCCTTGATGGCTTGAAGCCTTCCGGCAAACCGGCCGGCATGTCACGGCCCGCCGTCTCGGGCACACAAGCGGGCCTGGTGGTTGCAGGTTTCGGCCGGCATGTGTTGGTTGAAAAGGCGGGCGGCGAGCGCGTCATTTGCCATCCGCGCGGCAAAAAAGGCCAGGCTGTGGTCGGTGACCGGGTGCGTTGGCTGCCCTCAGAAGACGAAGGTACGATTGAAAAAGTCGAGCCACGCGACAACCTGTTTTACCGCCAGGACGAACTGCGCACCAAGTCCTTTGCGGCCAACCTGGACCAGGTTCTCATCCTCATGGCGGCCGAGCCAGAGTTCTCTGAAAATCAACTCACGCGTGCGCTCATCGCCGCCGAGGCCACGGGCATACGCCCTGTGATCGCGCTGAACAAAAGCGACCTGACCGAGCCCTTTGGTCGAGCCTGGGCCAAGCTGGCCCCCTACCGCGCCATGGGCTACCAGATGCTGTCGCTGGCCATCAAACCCAAAGCCCAGGACGACCCGGGGCAGACCTCGGTGCACTCGCTGATGCCGCTGCTGCAGGGGAAAAAGACCCTGGTGCTGGGCCCCTCGGGCGCTGGCAAAAGCAGCCTGACCAATCTCTTGATACCGCATGCACAGGTACTGACAGCGGAGATTTCTCAGGCGCTGAATTCCGGCAAGCACACCACCACCAGCACCACGCTGTACTGGATTGATGCCGGCCGCAGCACCGCATTGATTGACTCACCGGGTTTTCAGGAATTCGGGCTGCACCACATCGAGCCCATGCACCTGGCCGCTTACATGCCCGACCTCAAGGCCCATGCCCAGCACTGCAAGTTCTACAACTGCACACACCTGCACGAGCCGGGCTGCGGCGTGATTGCCGAGCTGAACCGCAGCGATAGCGCCAGCAGCATCAGCGCCAGCCGCTACCGTTTGTACGGCGAGCTGTTCGCAGAGTTGTCGCAAACGCGTTACTGAGCAGCCGCCAGCCCCGACCGCTGCAGTCTCTAGCCGATCAAGCGCGCCAGCGTGAGGAGCGCCAACAACACCATCCACAGCACCACGCAGCGCCAGACCAGCCCCACGATGCTGCGCAGATGCGCCAGCTCAGGTTCGCGCCCGGGTGTGGCCTGGGTGGCCGGCGGCACCGCATTGTCATCGCCCGGAGCAAAGGGCAGGCGAATCGCCTTCAAGGCACTGCCGCCCAAGCGCACATTGACCGCACCGGCTGTGGCCGCCAGCACAACGCCATCATTTCGAATAGGCGAAGCGGCCTTGGCGTCAAGCGCAAAGCCCTGTGTGTAGTGGCGCCAGCTGTCGATAGCGTCCTCAAAACTGCCGACCACCGCAAAGCCCAAGGCCGTGAGGCGAGCCGGTAAAAAATCAATCACCCCCCAAGCCAACAGTGACGCCTGTTGCAGGGCCGGGCTGGCACCCTCACCCGAGGCGCGGAACTTGTAACTCCAGTAACGCGAAACGAACTCGCTCAAGCGGTAAAGCACCGCACCCGTCGGGCCCAGACCCAAGGCAGCCAAAATACAAAACCAGCTCAAAACGCCAAATACATGGCGGTGCGCAGCCAGCACCGAGTGTTCAATGACATGGCGCACGATCTCGCTGCGCGGCAACAAACTGGCATCGACTTGCTGCCAATCAGCCAGCAACTGACGCGCGGCTTCTTCATCGCCCATGTCCAGGGCGTCGCGAATGGCTGTGAAATGGTGACTGAATTGGCGAAAACCCAAAGACACATACAAAACCAGCACGCTCCAGACAAAAGCCAGCAAGCCGTGCACGCTCCACAGCAGCCAGTGGATGCCGAAAGCCAGCAGCGCCGGCAGCAGCACCGCCAGGGACCAGGCCAGCCAGCCATGCTGCTGGCGACCCGCGTCCAGGTTGCGACTGCACCAGCGCGTCCAGGCGCGCACACCCGCATGCAGAGAATTGCCCGGCGACAGGGGCCGGGCCTGCTCCATCAGCAGGGCAAACAGAACGGCAAAAAAGCTCATGCCAAATCATAACGGCGCAGCGTCAGCGCCGGGCCATTCCAAACTGAGCGATTCAGGCGCATGGTTCAGGACGCCATGAAACGGTAAAAATTGCGAAGCATCGCGGCCGTGGCACCCCAGATGTAGCGCTCCTTGGGATGAGCCGGGTCACTGCTGGTGTAGGGCATAGAGAACCATTGACGCACAGCCCCATCGAACTCAAAAGCGTGACGGCGGTGGTTGGCCGGGCTCATGAGGTGGCTCAGGGGAACTTCGAAAACATCGGCCACCTCCGCCGAATTGGGCTTGAGTTCAAAGCCGGGCCGCACCAGCGCCACCACGGGCGTGACAATGTAAGCCGTACCGGTAACGTAAATAGGCAGACTGCCCAACACTTCCACATGGCTGGCCGGCAAACCGATTTCTTCGTCTGCCTCGCGCAAGGCTGTGTGTACGGGGTCACGGTCGCCCGCATCGGTGCGCCCGCCGGGAAAAGCGATCTGCCCGGAGTGGGTCGATAAATTCAAGCCCCGTTCGGTCAGCAGCAGCGTCAGTTCCTGGCGCATGACCAGCGCAATAAGCACCGCCGCAGGGGCGGGTTGACGGTCACCGAATTTCTTTTCAACGCTGCTTTCGGGCGTCCAGACAGGGGGGCTGCGAAAACGCGCCCGCAAAGCCTCTGGCGTGAGATGCTGAGCAGGCACATCCGGCAGGTGCGTGTCCACGCTCAACACCGGCACAGTGCGGGGGTCAATTTTGGGCAGCGGACGGGTGATGGTCATGACTGAAAGGGTTTGGTGGTACCAAGAAAAAAGCCGCTCAGGGAGCGGCTTTTCACAGGACAGTGTCCGGGAGCTTGACGCCGCCTATCAGGCCGCTTTGGCACCCAGCTTTTCCTTGATACGAGCCGACTTGCCGCTGCGGCTGCGCAGGTAATACAACTTGGCGCGACGCACATCACCGCGGCGCTTGACTTCAATTTTGGCGATCAAAGGGCTGTAAAGCTGGAATGTACGCTCGACACCTTCGCCGTTAGAGATCTTGCGAACGATGAAGCTGGAGTTCAGGCCGCGGTTGCGCTTGGCAATCACCACACCTTCGAAAGCCTGCATACGCTTGCGGGTGCCCTCAACCACGTTGACGCTCACGATGACGGTGTCACCAGGGGCATACGCGGGAAAGCTTTTGTTCAGACGAGCAATTTCTTCTTGCTCAAGGGTTTGAATCAGGTTCATACAATGCCCATCTCACTTCATTTTTCGTTCATGCACGCGCTGCGCTAAAGACCGCAAATCCAGAGGTGACAAAAACGGTAAACCGTTGTCGCTTGGTTGCAGTGGCCGCCAGAGGACCGAAAAGCCCATGATTATAGCCAATTACAGCGGGCTTCCTGTTTTGCCGGCCAGCCCGGCCAAAAAAGCCTCATCTGCGGGCGTCAGCCCTCCGGCTGCACGGGCCGCCGCCAGCAAGGCCGGGCGCAGGGCCTGGGTCAGCGAAAGACGCTGTTCCCGGCGCCATCGCTCTATGTCCGCATGGTGACCCGACAGCATCTGCGCCGGCACGGTCTGGCCGCGCCAGATTTCGGGCCGGGTGTAATAAGGGCAGTCGAGCAGGCCGTCGATAGCCGGGTTGAAACTGTCGAGCTGGTGGCTACCCTCGTCGTTGAGCACGCCGGGTTGCAAGCGGGTGACCGCGTCAACCAGGGCCATGGCGGCAATCTCGCCTCCCGAGAGTACAAAGTCGCCCAGACTGATCTGGCAGTCCACATGCGCGTCAATGAAACGTTGGTCCACGCCTTCGTAGCGGCCGCAGACCAGCACCGCCCCGCTCGAAGCCGCCCAGCCCTCCACGGCAGTATGGTTCAGGGTCTGGCCGATGGGTGAAAACAAGACCACCGGGGCAGGCGTGGCCTCGCTACCAGCACGCTCCGCGCGTATGGCCTCCAGGCACAAGACCAGCGGCTCGGCCATCATGACCATGCCCGGGCCGCCGCCAAAAGGCCGGTCATCGACGCGCCGGTAATTGCCTTCTGAATAATCCCGCGGGTTCCACAGGCGCAGCTGCACCTGGCCGGATTCGTAGGCACGGCGCGTCACGCCGCTGCTCACAAAGGGGGCAAACAGCTCAGGGAAAAGGGTGATAACGTCAAAACGCATGCGGGTATTGTGCGCGGCGCGGGACAGCCATTGGACTGTCAGTGCGGGGCCTGCTTCAGTAGTCTGGCTGCCAGTCGACCGTGATGCGCTTGCCCGGCACATCCACCGCATCCACATAGGCGGCCACAAAGGGAATCATGCGCTCGGCGGCTGACTGCGTGCCGTCTTCGGTAAGCGCCTGGTATTCGATGCACAGCACCGCCTGCGGGCCGGTGGTCATGAGGTCTCGTACCGTGCCCAGGCTGAGGCCTTCACGGTTCACAACATCCAGGCCGATCAGATCGACCCAGTAGTACTCATCTTTGGAAGCGCTGGGGAAACTGCTGCGCGGCAAAAAAATACGTGCACCCCGCAAGGCCTCGGCGGCGCTGCGATCTTCGAGGCCGGCGATTTTGGCAACCACGGTGTCCGAATGCACCTTGCACTCGTCCAAGCTGATGGATACGGTGCCCGAGAAAGCGGAAAAGCCCGGGCGAAACCGGGCTTCGGGAGCTTGCAAAAACCAGTCTTTGGCCGCAAAAAGAGACTCAGGCTCTGCGCTGTGCGTAAGCACCTTGACCCAGCCCTTGACGCCCCAGGCGTCAAGAATGCGACCCACTTCGATCGCATCTTCGGGCAAGGCGGCCTGCTTGAGGCCGGGTGAAAGTTCAGTCGCCATGTTGCTGCATGTCATGCCATGGCTGGCGGGTTGGCAGACCTTCGCAAAAAGGCCTGCAAGCCCGTTCAGGCCGCTTTGGCAGCGCCCTGCTTGACCAGACGCTCAACGGTTGGCGAGGCTTGTGCGCCTACGCCAAGCCAGTGGGTCAGACGGTCTTGCTCAATGCGCAAGCCCTCTTCGCCGCCCTTGGCAATCGGGTTGTAAAAACCGATACGCTCGATGAAACGACCATCGCGGCGAACGCGTTTGTCAGCCACAACGATATTGAAAAAGGGACGGTGCTTAGAACCGCCGCGCGCGAGTCGAATGACGACCATGATTTATCCTTCGGGTGGTGGGAAGACAAAATTGTCTACCCAACATGAGTTTGCAGCGCTTGAGACACACGACATGGCCACCCGGCCAGCGAATTGCTGCAAAGCCGCAGATTATAGCCCGAGACACAGCCAAGCGAGCACCCATGACTATCCTGCGCCCAAGCCAAGAACCAGACCTGCCGGCCATCACCGCGATTTACGGCCACCACGTGCTGCACGGCAGCGGCACCTTTGAAACCGAGCCCCCCACGCTGGCCGACATGAGGGCCCGCCGCGCCGAGGTGCTGGCCCGGCATCTGCCTTTCCTGGTGGCAGAGGAAGGCGGCCGTATTCTGGGTTTCGCCTACTGCAACTGGTTCAAGCCACGGCCGGCTTACCGCTTTTCGGCTGAAGACTCCATTTACCTGGCTCCCGATGCGCACCGGCGCGGTCTGGGCCGCGCTTTGCTGGCAGAACTCGCGGCACAGGCACAAGCAGCCGGCGTGCGCAAGCTGATCGCCGTGATTGGCGACTCGGCCAACGCCGGCTCCATCGGCGTGCACCGCAGTGTCGGTTTTGAGCAGGTGGGTGTGCTGAAGTCTTGCGGCTGGAAGTTTGAGCGCTGGCTTGATGTGGTGTTGATGGAAAAAACCCTGGGTGCAGGAAACAGCCGCCCGCCGCAGTCAACTGCGGTGTAATGCACGGGTCGCTTAAAAGCAAAAAAATCCTCGTTCCGATTGGCCCGCATGAAAAACAAAACTCTGACCACCTGGCTCACTTTTCTGGGGGGACCTCTGGGTTTGCACCGCTTTTACCTGTACGGACTGAGTGACACACTGGGCTGGGCCATGCCCATACCCACCGCGCTGGGCATCTACGGCATCCAGCGCATGCAACAGTTCGGCGTTGACGACGCGCTGAGTTGGGTGCTCATTCCGCTGCTCGGCTTTACCATGGCCGCTTGCGCGCTGACTGCCATTGTTTACGGGCTGACTTCCACTGAAAAATGGAATGCCCGCTTCAACCCTGCTGCCGCACCGGATGCGCGTGCGGGCCAGACCAGCTGGCTGACTATTTTGGCCGTGGCTGCGGCATTGCTGGGCGGCACCACTGCACTGACGGCCAGTCTGGCCTTGAGCTTTCAGCACTATTTCGAATTCCAGGTCGAAGAAGCGCGCAAGATCTCTCAGTAAGTATCAGCCCCGACAGGCTGCGCTTTAGCTCACCAGCATGAGCGCCAGAGTCAAAGTCAGCACAGACAAAACAGTAGACACGGCCACGCTGGCAGTGATGAGTTCCTGGGCGACGCCATAGCGCTGCGAAAATAAAAACACATTGGCACCCATGGGCAGCGCCGCAGCTGCCACCATCACCGCCATCGGCAAGCCGCTCACATCCATCCAGAGGCATAACGCAAAAACCAGCAGCGGGTGTAGGATGTTTTTCACACTGGCCAACACCAGGGCCGCCCGCCAATGGACACCCACTTGCGTGAAGGCCAGCGTGATACCGACCAGCATCAAAGCCACCGGGCTGAAGGCCTTGGCCATCAGCTCCAGCGGGGTTTGAATCGCCGGTGGGAGTTGCCAACCGGTTTGGGCAAACAGCAAGCCCAAGAGCAGGGGTAGCGTCACGGGATGCCAGATGCTGTTTTTAAGGGCATGCAGCGCCGTGGTCAGCGCGTGGCACGTGGAGGCACCGGGCAACTGCTCGCGCGCCACAGCCAGCTCCAGCATCACCGTCGCACTGGTCAACAGCACCAGTGAATGCACGGCCACCAAAGTCAGCAGCGTAACCAGCCCGTCCGGGCCGTAGACCAGGGAGACCAAGGCAATGCCGATCATGACGGTGTTGGAGTACGTGGCTGCGAGGGCCAAAACCGCGGCGCGGCGGTTAAAGCCTTGCAACAAAAAAGTGCTGCCAAACAACAGGCCGACCGCCACAAAGTAAGCTGCCACGGGCTTGAAGTCGAGCTGCTCAAGGTGCACTCGGCTCATGGTTTGAAACAACAGCGCCGGTGTGAGTAATAAAAACACCAGGTTGGTCAGATCCTTGACTGCCGTCTCGCGGACCCAGTCCAGTCGTGCGGCGGCAAAGCCGGCGCTGATCAGCATAATAACGGGCAACAGCGAGCTCAGCACCAGTGAATTCATGGCGCTGATCTTAGCTTTGACGCTGTTACGGCAGCCCGGTTGCGCTGCGCTGCCTGCGGGAAGCTAGGCCTTGACCAGCCTGGCAAAGGTCTTGCGAAACTTCTCGACCTTGGGCGCCGCCACGGCCATGCAATAGCCTTGAAAAGGATTGCGCTCAAAAAAGTCTTGGTGATAGTCCTCAGCCGGCCAGTAGTTGCTCAAGGGCAGTACCTCGGTGACGATGGGCCGGCCGAACACCTTGGCCTGCGTCATATCGGCCAGCATGTTGGTGGAGATCTCACCCTGCTCAGGTGTAGAGAAGTAGATGCCGCTGCGGTACTGCGTGCCGGCATCATTGCCCTGGCGGTTCAGCGTGGTCGGGTCGTGAATCACAAAAAAGATTTCCAGAATCTCACGCAGGCTGATCTGCGCCGGGTCAAACACCAGCTTGACCACCTCGTTGTGACCGGTGTCGCCGCCGCAGACCTGCTCGTAGCTGGGGCGCAGCACATGGCCGTTGCTGTAACCCGACTCCACATCGGTCACGCCGCGCACCTTCACAAACACCGCTTCGGTGCACCAAAAACATCCGCCGCCCAAGGTGATGGTTTGCAACTCACTCATTAAAAATTCGTCCTTGTAGTTAGCATAGATTCCCGATTTTGCCTCTCAACGCGCCCGTGCTCACAGCGTGGCCGGCAAACTTGCCTGCACCGCATGGACAAAGGCGCTCAGGGCCGGGCTGTCGCGGCTGGTTTTCCAGAGGCATTGCGTCTCGTAGCGCATGCGCTGGTCTTGCAGCGGCACAAACACCGCACCGGCCAAGGCCGACTGCGCCAGTGCCGCGGGCACCAGCGCCACACCCATGCCTTGCGCCACCAGCGAGACCACGCTCAGCCAATGCCGCAATTCAAAGCGGATCTCCGGGTCCAGCCCCGATGCGGCGCACAAGGCCAGGATGCGTTCGTGATAGTCCGGCGACACCGCTTTAGAGACCACGGCAAAGGGCTGGCCTTGTAACTGCGCCAAATCCAGGTCGTGCTGCCCCGCCAGCGCATGCCCCGCCGGTAAACATGCCACCAGCGGCTGGCTGGCCACGCGAATCTGCGACAGCTCGGTGGGCACGCGCGTGGTGTGCACAAAACCCAGGTCGATGCGGTCCTGCGCCAGTTCCATCAGTTGCTCACTGGAGCTGAGCTCTTTGAGTAGCAGCCGCAGCCGCGGATGGCCGGCTTGAAAACGCGTCAGGATGGCCGGCAGGCCGCTGAACAGCATGGTGCCGGAAAAGCCGATGGTCAGGCTGCCGGCCATGCCTTCTCCCACATCCTTGGCCAGGCTGGCGGCCTGCGCGGCTTGCGCTAACAGGGCGCGCGCCGCCGGCACAAAGGCCAGCCCGGCAGCCGTCAGCTGCACAGACTTGCTGTTGCGCGTCAGCAGGCGCGCCCCCACCGAGGCTTCGAGCTGTTGAATATTGAGCGACAGCGGCGGCTGTGAAATCGCCAGCCGCCGGGCCGCCCGGCCGAAGTGAAGTTCCTCGGCCAGAACCAAAAAATAACGCAGGTGGCGAAATTCCATAAATATAAAAAATGTATTGTTGGATCGATAATCTGTATTAGACAGCTATTCATGACTGCCAAACAATCGCGCCTACACTTTTTGTACTTATTTGGAGACAGCACATGGCCACGAAATTCAACTGGGAAGACCCCTTCTTCATGAGCGAGCAGCTCAGCGTCGACGAGCGCGCCATCGTCGACGCCGCCCACAGCTTTTGCCAGGAGAAGCTGCAAACCCGTGTGCTGATGGCCGCGCGCCATGAAAAATTTGACCGCGAGATCATGAACGAAGCCGGTGCCATGGGCTTTCTGGGCAGCACGATTGAGGGCTACGGCTGCGCCGGCCTGAGCTACGTGGCCTACGGCCTGATCGCCCGCGAAGTCGAGCGCGTGGACAGCGGTTACCGCAGCGCCATCAGCGTGCAAAGCTCGCTGGTCATGCACCCCATCAACGAATACGGCAGCGAAGAGCAGCGCCAGCGCTTTTTGCCCAAACTGGCCACCGGCGAATGGGTAGGCTGCTTCGGCCTGACCGAACCCAACCACGGCTCTGACCCGGCCAGCATGCTCACGCGCGCCAAGCCGGTCGACGGCGGCTTCATCATGAAGGGCGCCAAGATGTGGATCACCAACAGCCCGATCGCCGACGTGTTCGTGGTCTGGGCCAAGCTCGAAGACCCGGACGGCAAGGTCGGCGGCCAGGAAAGCATCCGCGGCTTCATCCTTGAAAAAGGCATGAAGGGCCTGAGCGCACCGAAGATCGAAGGCAAGATGAGCTTGCGTGCCTCGGTCACCGGCGAAATCGTCATGGACGATGTGTTTGTGCCCGAAGCCAACCTGCTCCCGAACGTCAGCGGCCTGAAGGGCCCCTTCGGTTGCCTGAACAAAGCCCGTTACGGCATTGCCTGGGGCGCACTGGGTGCGGCTGAAGACTGCTGGCTGCGTGCCCGCCAATACACCATGGACCGTCAGCAGTTCGGCCGTCCACTGGCGCAAAACCAGCTGATCCAGAAAAAACTCGCTGACATGCAAACCGAGATCGCTCTGGGCCTGCAGGCCTGCCTGCGCGTGGGTCGCTTGATGGACGAAGGCCAGGCCGCGCCCGAGATGATCTCGATGATCAAGCGCAACTCCTGCGGCAAGTCGCTGGACATCGCCCGCATGTCGCGCGACATGCACGGCGGCAACGGCATTCATGACGAATACCACGTGATCCGCCACATGATCAACTTGGAAACGGTCAACACCTACGAAGGCACGCATGATGTGCATGCGCTGATCCTGGGCCGCGCACAGACCGGCCTGCAGGCTTTTTACTGAGCACCGAGGCTTCGAAAACACCGCTCACTAACCAATAGTGAGCGACCACTGCGCATACTGAGCCCAGGCAGGGATTGCTTGACCGCTCTGTGCCGGAGGGCTACATTACTAACCAATCAGTCAGTAATAGCTTATCTACCGCATGCCGCTTTCTCAAATTTGCTGTGAGCCCGGTGCCACCCCGCCCAAGCGGGCCAGGCGCAAAGAAGCGCGCCCGGGTGAACTCCTGGATGCGGCACTCGACCTCTTTGTAGAAAAAGGCTTTGCTGCCACCCGCATGGAAGAAGTGGCCGAGCGTGCCGGCGTGTCTAAAGGCACGGTGTTTTTGTATTTCCCCAGCAAAGAAGATCTTTTCAAGGCTGTGGTGCGGCACAACATCTCGGGTCAATTCCCCCAGTGGAATGCCGAATTTGAGAGCTTTCAAGGCAGCAGCGCAGACATGTTGCGCTATTGCATGCAGACTTGGTGGGACAGGGTGGGCGCCACCAAGGCCTCGGGGATCAGCAAACTGATGATCAGTGAAGGCCGCAACTTTCCCGAGATTGCAGCTTTCTACCAGCTTGAAGTTGTCACCCCCGGCCACAAGTTAATCCAACGGGTGATGCAACGTGGCATCGACCAGGGCGAATTCCGCGCCATCGATGTGGACCAGGCCGTTTACGGGGTCATTGCGTCCATGGTGTTTTTAATCCTCTCGAAGCATTCAATAGTAATGTGCTTGAAAGATGACATGACCTTAGACCCCCAGGCCTACATTGCCTGTCAGGCCGCTATTTTTGCGCGTGGATTGTCGCTTGGCACCAGCCCAGAGGCCCAGTTCGCAGGCACACCAAGTCAAGGGGGTCTTCAATGAAGCGCGCCCTAGGCTGGGCCTTAGCGGCCCTTCTTGTGCTGGCGATTGCCTTGGCCTTGGGGCGCGCCTACACAGCGCGCAAGGCGCCTGCTCCACAGCTTGCCGTCTCGCCGGTCGCCGGCCAGATCGAGTTAGCAGCCACCGATGTGACATCGATCCAACTCATGGACATCACCCAGGGTCTGCGTGTGACAGGTGCCCTCAAGGCGGTGAATTCAGCGATTGTCAAAGCGCGCGTCGCCGGCGAGCTGCAAATGCTGAGCGTGCGTGAGGGCGACACGGTCACGGCCGGTCAGGTGCTCGCCAAAATAGACCCGAGTGAATTTCAAGCCAGACTGCAGCAAGCGCAACAACAGGCTGATGCCGCGCTGGCCCAGATCGATATCGCGCAACGCCAGTTCGCCAACAACAAGGCCCTGGTTGACCAAGGCTTTATTTCTAAAACAGCGCTGGACACTTCGCTGTCGAACTTGCAGGCGGCGCAGGCCACGCACCGGGCCGCTCTGGCTTTCGCCGACATTGTTCGTCAATCGCTGAACGACACCGTGCTCAAAGCCCCGATCTCCGGTCAGGTCGCGCAGCGCCTGGCTCAAGCTGGCGAGCGGGTCGGCGTCGATGCACGCATTCTTGAAATTGTGGACCTGCGCCAGATCGAACTCGAATCCTACTTACCTTCTGTGGACGTTCCAATACTCAAACTGGGCCAGCTGGCCCAACTGCGGGTAGAAGGCGCTGTGGGCCCGGTGACCGCACGTTTGGTGCGGGTCAATCCCAGCGCGCAAGCGGGCACACGCAGTGTTTTGATTTACCTGAGAGTTGAGCAGCCCGCAGGGCAGTCACTGGCACTTCGCCAGGGACTTTTTGCGGAAGGCTTGCTGAACGCCAGCAGCACGCGCGTGCTGGCCGTGCCGCTCAAGAGCGTGCGGACAGACCAGGTTCAGCCTTTTGTGCAACTGGTCCGTGAGGGCAAGGTACATCACCAGACCGTGACGCTGGGCCTGCGTGGCATGGCTGGCTCCGAAGAAATGGTGGCCGTAGAGGGCCTGGTTGAGGGTGAGCTGTTAATCAAAGGTGCCATCGGCCTGCTGCGTCAAGGCAGCACGGTGCTGTTCACGCCCAACACGCCAGCGCCAGCCGCCGCAACGCTGCCGCCGGCAAGCGGCGCTGCACGCTGAGCCGCACGCCATGTGGTTCACCCGCGTCAGCCTTCAAAACCCTGTTTTTGCCACCATGGCCATGCTGGTCATTGTGGTTCTGGGCCTGTTTTCATACCAGCGCCTGAAAGTTGACCAGTTTCCGAACATCGACTTTCCGGTGGTTGTGGTCACCACCGAGTACCCGGGTGCGTCGCCGGAAATCATTGAAAGTGAAATCAGCCAGAAAATTGAAGAAGGCGTCAATGCCATCGCCGGCATCAGCAGCTTGATCTCGCGCAGCTACGAAGGGCAATCGGTCGTTGTCGTTGAGTTTCAGCTCTATGTGGACGGCCGCAAGGCAGCCGAGGACGTACGCGAAAAAGTCGCAGCATTGCGCCCTAGCCTGCGCGCAGAGGTCAAAGAGCCGCGGGTTCTGCGCTTTGACCCTGCCAGCCGCGCTGTCTGGTCCGTGGCCGTGCTGTCCGATGCGCCAGCCGATCCGGCGAGTCAACAATCTGTTCAGCTCACCAACTGGGCCGACCAGGTGCTCAAAAAACGGCTTGAAAATGTGCGGGGCGTGGGCTCCATCACGCTGGTGGGCGGCACCAAGCGAGAAATCAACATCTACCTGGACACCCAGGCCATGGCCAGCCTGGGCGTCAGCGTTGAGCAGGTCGTCAATGCGGTGCGAACTGAAAACCAGGACTTGCCTCTGGGCGCTATCCGCTCGCTGTCACAAGAGCGCGTGCTCAAGATCGATGCCCGCATCAAGCGGCCTGAAGATTTCGGCAAAATCATCGTCTCCCGGCGCAACGGCGTTGCCATCACCCTGGACCGGGTAGCCAGCGTGCGCGACGGCGCGCAGGAAGTCGACTCCCTGGCGCTGCGCAACGGCCAGCGAACTTTGCTGCTGAACGTGCAAAAAGCCCAAGACGAAAACACCATCACGGTGGTCGACGGCCTGAACAAAGCCCTCGCCGAAATCCGCACGCAGTTGCCGCCCGGCGTGCGTCTGGAGCCGGTCACCGACAACTCCAGGCCCATACGCGTCGGTGTGGATAACGTGCGCCGCACCTTGATAGAAGGTGCTTTGCTGACAGTGCTCATCGTCTTTTTGTTTCTCAATTCCTGGCGCTCCACCGTGATCACCGGGCTGACGCTGCCTATCTCCATCATCGGCACTTTTTTATTCATGAACCTGTTCGGCTTCACGATCAACATGATCACGCTGATGGCGCTAAGCCTGTGCGTGGGCCTGCTGATTGATGACGCCATCGTGGTGCGCGAGAACATCGTGCGTCATGTCCAAATGGGCAAAAGCGCTTATCGTGCCTCGATGGACGGCACCTCCGAAATCGGCCTGGCCGTGCTGGCCACCACCTTTTCCATCGTGGCGGTGTTTTTGCCGATCGGCTTCATGGGCGGCATCATCGGTAAGTTTTTCCATGAGTTCGGCATCACCATCGTGGCCGCTGTGCTGATTTCGATGTTTGTCAGCTTCACGCTGGACCCCATGCTCTCTTCGATCTGGCACGACCCGAGCATCAAGCCCAAGGGCGCCACCCCCGGCCCCCCTAACTTTTATGACCGCAGCATAGGCCGCGTGACAGGCTGGTTTGAACGCGCCACAGAATCGCTGGCCGGCACTTACCAGCGCATCTTGCGCTGGGCGCTTTTTCACAAGCTCAGCACACTGGCGCTGGCGCTGATTATTTTTGTCAGCAGTATTTTCATGGTGCCTCTGCTGGGCACAGAATTTGTGCCCAAGGCCGATTTTTCCGAAACCTCACTGACTTTTTACACGCCGGTGGGCTCTTCGCTTGAAGCCACCGAGGCCAAGGCCAAGCAGGTTGATGCCATCGTACGCAGCTTTCCGGAAGTGCGCTACACCCTGGCCACCATCAATACCGGCAACGCTCAAGGAAAGATGTACGCCAGCCTTTACATACGGCTGATCGATCGCAAGTCGCGCCAGCGCAGCGCCGATGACATAGCCGCCGCATTGCGCCAGCGGCTGCAGCAGGTGCCGGGCATCACCGTCACGCATGCGGGCTTGCTGGACAGCGTGGGCGGTAATAAACAAATCGAGTTTTCCTTGCAGGGCCCAGATTTCAAGGAGCTCGAACGGCTGTCGAAATTGGTGACGGCCAAAATCGTCACCATCCCCGGGCTGGTGGACCTGGACTCCAGTATCAAAGCCGACAAACCCACCTTTGAAATCGAAGTGCGTCCCCAAGCGGCCTCCGATCTGGGCTTTTCCGTGGCGCAACTGAGCAGCTCCCTGCGTACGCTGGTGGCCGGGCAGACCGTGGGCAACTGGCGCGCGCCCAATGACCAAACCTATGACGTGAATGTGCGGCTGGCCCCGGATGCACGCAGTACGCCCGCAGATCTGGAGCGTTTGCCGCTGGCCATCACATCGGCCAGCGATGGCACTGTTCGCTATGCGCGGCTGAACCAGCTGGCCAGCATCCAGGCCGGGGTGGGGCCCAACCAGATCAACCGGCGCGACCTCAGCCGTGAAGTGGCGATCAATGCCAACGTGTACCAGCGCGCCAGCGGCGAGGTTTCCAAAGAGATTCGCGCCACGCTGGACAGCATCAACTTTCCACCGGGCTACCGCTATCAGTTCGGCGGCTCCACCAAGAGCATGGCCGAATCATTTGACTACGCCATCAGCGCCCTGGTGCTGGCCGTGCTCTTCATCTACATGATTCTGGCCAGCCAGTTCAAAAGCTTTTTGCAACCGCTGGCACTCATGACCGCGCTGCCGCTGACCCTGATTGGCGTGGTACTGGCGCTGATGCTGTTCGGCTCGACCCTGTCCATGTTCTCCATCATCGGCGTGGTAATGCTGATGGGCCTGGTCACTAAAAACGCCATCTTGCTGGTGGACTTTGCCATCCGCGTGCGCCAGGAACATATCGACGAAAACGGCGCGCTGCAGCCAGGTTTGCCGCGCAACGAAGCGCTTTTGATGGCCGCCCGGGTTCGCCTTCGCCCCATTCTGATGACCACACTGGCCATGATTTTCGGCATGTTGCCGCTGGCCTTCGCGCTGACCGAAGGCTCTGAGCAGCGCGCCCCCATGGGTCAGGCGGTGATTGGCGGCGTCATCACCTCCTCACTTTTGACATTGGTGGTGGTGCCCGTGGCCTACTCTTACCTGGACGATCTGGCCGAGTGGCTCAAGCGACTGTGGCGGGGTCCCAACCACGCCACGCCGCCGGTCTGAGTGCACCTGTCCGCCAATCGCTAAAATGAATACTTTTCTCCACTTGCAGCAGCCTTGAACACCCATGAACTACGAACAAGCCCGCTTTAACATGATTGAGCAGCAAATCCGCCCCTGGGAGGTGCTCGACAGTCAGGTTCTTTCCCTGCTGGCGGTGGTCAAACGCGAAGATTTTGTGCCTTTGGCTCACAAAGCCTTGGCTTTTGTGGACATGGAAATTCCACTGGCTACGCATGCAGAACCGGGTCAATGCATGCTGCCCCCCCGGGTTGAAGCGCGCTTGCTGCAAGACTTGAATGTGCAAAAGCACGAAAAAGTGCTGGAAATCGGCACCGGCTCCGGCTACATGGCGGCGCTGCTGGCGCACCGTGCCCAGCATGTTGTCACGCTGGAAATCGACCCGGCGCTGGCCCGCGCGGCCCGTTTGAACCTGCAAAAAGCCGGTATCCACAACGCCGAAGTGCTGCAATTCGATGGCGCCAGCCTGCTGAACCCCGGCGCCGCCGTCCAGGCCGGACTGTCCGGGCCTTTTGATGTGATTGTGCTCAGCGGCTCCGTGGCCCAGGTGCCGCCCGAGTTGCTGGCCTTGCTCAAAACCGGCGGCCGTCTGAGCGCTATCGTTGGGGACGAGCCCGTCATGCGGGCCAGTCTGAGCACGCGCGTCGACGCGCACGCCATGAGCCACACTGCGGCATGGGACACGCTGGCACCCCGCCTGCTGAACTTCCCGACACCTTCTGCCTTTCGCTTTTAAATTTCCTATGGTCTCGCAAGTCGCCCCTTCTGAATTCGCCCAATGGCGGGACCAGCTGAGCGCGGCCGGTGAGCGCTCTGCCAGGCCTGCAATGCTGGACGTGCGCGAACCTTGGGAGCTGCAAACTGCCTGCGTGCAAGAAGACGGCTTTGACTTGTTGCGCATTCCGATGCGAGAAGTGCCTCAGCGCCTGGCCGAACTCGACCCCAGTCAGCCTTTGGCCTGCCTGTGCCATCACGGCATGCGCAGCCTGCAGGTCGCCAATTACCTGGCGCAAAACGGCTTTGCCCACGTGGTCAACCTGCAAGGCGGCATTGATGCCTGGTCACACGAAGTCGACCCGTCAGTGCCACGCTACTGATTTTTCTTTTTTTTCTCACACCACCCAAGCCCATGATTCATCCCCAACGCTCTCTCACCGTTTTATCGCTGGCCATCACAGGCATCCTGACTGCTTTTGCACCCGCTGCGCAGGCACAAAGTCTGGTGGAGCTGTATGACTCAGCCCGCGCATTTGACGCCACCTACCTGTCAGCCAAGTTGCAATACGACGCCAACCTGGCACGCGCTGAGCAGTCTCGCGCCAGCATACTGCCCACCGCCAGCTTGTCCGGCACGGCGACCTTCACTGATTTTGACAACTCGGCCTCAAACACATACAACCGTTCCTACAGCACCCAAGGCGCCACCCTCAGTGCCTCGCACCCGCTGTACCGGCCCAGCAACCGGGCTACCTTCGATCAAGGCCAAAAGCAGTTGACGCTGGCCCGCGCACAACTGGACGCCGCCGAGCAAGAGCTGATTGTGCGCACCAGCCAGACTTACTTTGATGCGCTGGCCTCGCAAGACAGCCTGAACTTTGTGAAAGCGCAAAAAGCCGCCGTGGCCGAGCAGCTGGCTTCGGCCAAGCGCAACTTTGAAGTGGGCACCGCCACCATCACCGACACCCGCGAAGCGCAAGCCCGCTTTGATCTGGTGCTGGCCCAGGAAATTGCCGCCGAGAATGACTTGCGCGTGAAAAAAATCGCACTTGATCAACTGGTTGGCAAGCAAGGCACACAGCCGCGCAGTCTGGCAGCACCTCCTGTGCTTCAAGCCATTGAGCCGGCCGATGTGAACACCTGGGTGCAGCAATCTGAAGGCGTACACCCCAGCATCCGTGTGGCGCAGAGCAATCTTGAAATCGCCAAGCTTGAAATAACCAAGGCCGAAGCCGGCCACAAACCCACCCTGGACCTGACCGGCAGCTACAACCTCACGCGCAACCCCAGTGGCACGTCATCCTCATTGCTCACTTTCAACACCAACACCGCCACCATCGGCCTGAGCCTGAATGTGCCGCTGTTTGCAGGTTTTTCGACGCAAAACCGCATACGTGAAACCCTGTCCTTGAGCGACAAAGCCAGCAGCGACTTAGAAGGCGCGCGTCGCAATGTCGCGCAATCGACTCGCACGGCGTTTTTTGGCGTGGTTTCCGGTCAGGGTCAGGTCAAAGCCCTCGAGGCAGCTGAGCAGTCCAGTCAGATCGCCTTGGAAGCCAACCGCCTGGGTTACCAGGTTGGCGTGCGCATCAACATTGACGTGCTGAACTCCCAAAGCCAGTTGTTCCAGACCAAACGCGACCTGGCCAAAGCACGTTACGACGTGCTGGTCGGTGGCTTGCGTCTGCGTCAGGCTAACGGCTCGCTGCGCGCCGAAGATCTGCAAGCGATCAACAGCCTGCTGGTCAAGTGAGCGCCTGAACCAAGGCTTCAGGCGCGCGGCGCGGCAGCCAGTTGGTTCAGCGCCTGCACGGTGCGCTCTGCGGCCCCGCCATGGCTGGCACCAAAGGCCAAGGCAGCCGACTTGGCTTGCTGTAAAGCTGCCGGCTCACTCAACAAAGCCAGCGCTCGGGCCAGCCCGGCTTGCATATCTTTCACACGGAAAGCAGCACCCGCAGCTTCGGCTGTCAACGCCGCCTCTGCAAAATTAAAAGTGTGCGGGCCCATCACCACCGGGCAAGCACAGGCTGCGGGCTCAATCAAGTTTTGCCCGCCCAAGGCCTCAAAACTACCGCCCAACAGCGCGATGTCGCTGAGCGTGTAGTAAAGCGCCATCTCACCCAGGCTGTCGCCCAACCAGACATCGGCCTTCAGGGCAGCCGGGTCATCACCGGGGGCGCCGGCCCACTGGCTGCGTCGCGAGACGGTCAAGCCCTGGGCCAGAACCAGTTGTGCAAGCTCTTCAAAGCGCTGCGGATGGCGCGGCACGATCAACACGCGCTTTAAAGCCGTCGTCGGCTGCGCCTTCAGCTTGCTGGCTTGCCACTGCCGCAAAAATTCAATCTCTTCGCCATCTCGCGAACTGGCCAGCATCAGCACCGGCTGTGCCAGGCCAGCGCACCACTGCCGGGCCAGCGCTTGCTGCGCAGCATCGGGCCTGGCGTCAAACTTGAGGTTACCCAAAACACCCGCCACCGGCGCGCCCAGTTGCGCCAGCCTGCGGGCATCGGCCTCGGTCTGCGCGTACACAGCAGCCAGCGCCCCAAAGGCCGGCCGGGCCAGCCAGGCCAGGCGCAGTGCAGAGGCCAGTGATTTGGGCGAAAGCCGTGCATTCACCAGTGCCACCGCCAAACCACGGGCACGGGCTGCCGCCATCAGATTGGGCCAGACTTCGGTTTCAAGCAGCACGCCCAGGCGCGGCTTGAAGTGCGTTAAAAAGCGATCGACAGCAGCGCGGCTGTCCCATGGCTGCCAAACCTGCACATCGCCTGGCTGCAGCAAGGCCAAGCCCTGTTCACGGCCGGTGGCCGTGCCGTGTGTCAGCAACACGCGCAAACCCGGTGACCGGGCACGCCATTGGCGTAGCAAAATAGCCGCCGTGCGCGTCTCGCCCAGCGACACTGCATGCACCCACACCAGCTCGCTGGCTGCTTCGGGCGCTTGGGTGTAATGACCAAAGCGCTCGGGCACGGCATGTGCATAACCGGGTTCGGCCAGCGCACGACGCGCCAGCTTGCGGCGCAGCAAAGGCCCGGCCCATTGCATCACCCACGCGTAAAGCCCAAGACAAAGTGCTTGCATGCGTTCAGTGCATTGGCGCAAAAATGCCGGCCAGTCGCATCAATGTGCGGCAGCGGCAAAGTGCGCGTCCGGCTTGACACTGTGCAGCAGCGCCAACATGTCTTTTTCAATGCGCTGCAAAGCCGCCGGCGTTGTTCCTTCAAAACGCAGCACCAGCACCGGCGTGGTGTTGGAGCTGCGAATCAGGCCGAAACCATCGGGCCAGTCCACCCGCAGACCGTCGATGGTGGAGAGCCGGGCCGGCGCCGCAAAACGCGGCACGCCGCCGGGATGGGCCATGGCCTGCTCGACCAAGGCAGCGACCAGCCCAGGTGGCTCGCCTTCAGCGCAAGCTACATTCAATTCTGGGGTGCTGAAACTGCTGGGCAAACCGTTGAGCAAGGCCGCCACATCTTCGGCACGGCTGACGATTTCGAGCAGGCGAGCGCCCGCGTAGGTGCCGTCGTCAAAGCCGAACCAGCGTTCCTTGAAGAAAATATGCCCGCTCATCTCACCGCCCAGCGGCGAGTTGACTTCCCGCATCTTGGCCTTGATCAGCGAGTGGCCGGTTTTGAACATCAGGGGCTTGCCGCCTGCCGCCTCGATCGCCGGCCCCAAGGCTTGCGAACACTTGACGTCATAAACAATCACACCACCGGGCACGCGCGAGAGCACATCGCGGGCGAACAGCATCATCTGCCGGTCTGGAAAGATGTTCTGCCCGTCTTTCGTGATGATGCCCAGGCGGTCGCCGTCACCGTCAAAGGCCAAGCCCAAGTCAGCATCGCTACTTTGAAGCGCAGCGATCAGGTCACGCAAATTTTCGGGTTTACTCGGGTCCGGGTGGTGATTGGGAAAGTTGCCATCGACTTGACTGAAAAGCTCAAGAACTTCGCAGCCGAGCGCGCGAAAGATACCCGGCGCAGAGGCACCGGCAATGCCGTTGCCGCTGTCGATAACGATCTTCAGGGGGCGCGCCAAGCGAATGTCTGAGACGATGCGCGCGCTGTAAGCCGGCAGCACATCCACTTGCTGGTAAGCACCTGGCGTGCCGGCAAGTTGCCAGCTTTCGGCTTCGATCATGCTGCGCAAGGCCTGGATGTCGTCGCCGTAAATCGCCCGGCCGGCCATGACCATTTTGAAGCCGTTGTAGTCCTTGGGGTTGTGGCTGCCGGTGACCTGAATGCCGCTGCTGCACAAAGTGCTGGCCGCAAAATAAAGCATGGGTGTGGTGACGGCGCCCACGTCAATGACAGCCACACCGGCCGCACGCAGGCCGCGTACCAGTGCAGCGCTCAGGGAAGGACCGCTGAGCCGGCCATCGCGCCCGACCGCCACCGTGCCCTCACCCTGGACCAGCGCCACCGTGCCAAAGGCTTTGCCCAAGGCTTCGGCCATGGCTTCGTGAATGGTCGAAGGCACCACGCCACGGATGTCGTAGGCCTTGAAAATCGAGGGGGTCACTTGCATGAACGGGTTTTCCTAGGGCGGAGCAGCGCTGAAAAAATGGCTAACTTTGCCAAGGATTGTAGGGCTGGCACAGTGGGCGTCGTATCATCCTTAAGAAGTTCAAAGCCGGCCTTGCGGCCGCACTACCAGCCCTGCCCCAGCCACCGTCCTCATGCAATTGAAACCTTCTTGGGTGATCTGCGTCTGCCCCACCCCCTTGGGCCAATTGACGCTGGCCGCCAGCACGCACGGCTTGGCCGGCGCCTGGTTTGAAGACCAGCAACACCGCCCGCCTGCGCTCTGCGGTACCGGCAACGCTGCCTGGCCCAGCGCGCCGGCGCACCCGGTGCTGCGCGAGGCCGCCGGCCAGATAGAGGCCTATTTCAGCGGTGCGCTGAAGACCTTTGAGCTGCCTCTGGACTTGAGCGCCGGCACAGATTTTCAGCAAGCTGTTTGGCAAGCCCTGCGGGCGCTGCCACGCGGGCAAACCTGCACTTACGGTGAATTGAGTCAGCGCATCGGCCGGCCTTCGGCTGTGCGCGCAACCGGCGGCGCGATCGGGCGCAACCCGCTCAGTGTCATCGTGCCCTGCCACCGCGTGGTCGGCCAAGGCGGCGCGCTCACCGGCTACGCCGCTGGCCTGGCGCGCAAGCGGGCCTTGTTGCAGCTCGAAGGTGCACTGCCCGTGCGCTCCTCTCAAGCCTAAGCCATCCTGAAATAAAGAACTGCTTTGCCAAACTCCCCCACTCAAGCCAACAGCCAAGCCTGGGCCCTGGATTTCTTGCTGCTGGCCTCGCTCTGGGGCGCTTCGTTTTTGTTCATGCGCATCAGCACGGTGGAGTTCGGGCCGGTGGCCACGGCGGCCGTGCGGGTCAGCATTGCGTCTGTATTTTTAATGCCCATCCTGCTTTACAAAGGCCTGGGCAGCCAGTTGCGCCAGCACTGGAAGCCGGTGTTTTTTGTCGGCCTGCTGAACTCCGGCATTCCCTTTGCCTGCTACGCTTTTGCGCTGCTGTCGATCACTACCGGCCTGTCCTCGTTGCTCAATGCCACGGTGCCCATGTTCGGCGCGCTGGTGGCCTGGGTGTGGCTGCGCGACCGGCCCACGCTGTCGCGCTCGCTGGGCTTGGTGATTGGTTTTGCAGGCGTGGCCATGCTGGCCTGGGACAAGGCTAGCTTCAAGCCCGATGCTTCAGGTGTGGCGCCGGGTTGGGCGGTTCTGGCTTGCCTGCTGGCCTGTGTTTGTTATGCCCTAGCGGCCAGTTTCACACGGCGCTATTTGTCTGAACTGCCGCCGCTGGTCACGGCCACCGGCAGCCAAATCGGCGCAGCCCTCGGTCTGGCGCTGCCGGCGCTGTGGCTGTGGCCGGCGCAAATGCCGGGCCCAAACGCCTGGCTGGCGCTGCTGGCGGTCGGCATTTTGTGCACCGGCGTCGCCTATGTGCTGTACTTCAGAATCATCGGCAAAGCCGGCCCGGCGCGCGCTTTGTCGGTGACCTACCTGGTGCCTGTGTTTGCGGTACTTTACGGCCTGCTTTTTTTAGGTGAGGCCGTGACGCCCTGGATGCTGATTTGCGCTGTGGTCATCATTGTGGGCACAGCGATGTCGACCGGCTTGTTAAAACTCAGGCACCTGCTGCCCGGCCCTTGAAACTGCCAGTGCATTGACTGCTCCCATTGGGCGGACTCGGGTTTTCGATAGCAGTGGCCTCTTCCCAGCCTGTCAAAATAAAGAGCTGCGGTTAAGCGCAATGACGCTGCCCGGCCTACTTCACAACAACGGCATTGAAACGGTCACATCCATGAAATACAGCATCCTTGCGGCCTTGGTCTGCGCACTGGTCAGCCCGCTGGCCGGCGCGCAAAACTACCCCACCAAACCGATACGCTGGATCGTGCCCAGCACCCCGGGCGACGGCTCTGATGCCATGGGCCGCATGATTGCGGACCGCCTTTCAAGGGAGATCGGACAAACCGTTTTCATCGAAAACAAACCGGGCGCCGGCGGCGTACTGGGTTCAGAGTTCACCGCCAAGTCTGCGCCCGACGGCTACACCATGATCGTCGGCAATGCCGGCTCGCACGGTGTCAATGCCGGCATTTACACCAAGCTCAACTACGACATCGTTAAAGACTTCATACCCGTTGCCTTGATTTGCACCACGCCCAACGTGATGGTGGTCAACCCGTCGGTGAAGGTTAAAACAATGGCCGAGTTTCTGGCCTATGCCAAAGCCAACCCCGGCAAACTGAACTACGCCTCCGGTGGCGTTGGCAGTTCCGCCCACATGTCCGCCGAACTCTTTAAAAGCATGGCCGGCATTGACATGGCCCACATTCCCTACAAAGGCTCGGCTCCCGCAGTCAACGCATTGATGGCCGACGAGTCGCAGGTCATGGTGGGCAATCTGCCGCCCTGGTCGGCGCTGATCAAGTCGGGCAAAGTGCAGGCGCTGGCGGTCACCACGCCCAAGCGGCATCACAGCTTGCCCGACGTGCCGGCCATGGCTGAAACATTCCCCGGCTTTGACACCCAGGCCTGGTTTGGTGTGCTGGCGCCGGCGGGTACGCCCAAGGCGGTGGTCACGCGCATCAACACCCTGGTCAACCAGGCGCTGGAGCATCCGGATGTGAAGGCCAAACTGGCCACGCTGGCCTGCGACCCGGCCCCGAGCACGCCCGAGGCCTTCGCGACCCGCGTGACGGCTGACGTGGCGCGCTGGAAAAAACTCGCCTCCGAGCGCAACATTCGGGCTGATTGAGCGCCGACTGAGCGCCGTTTGAATTCCAAGCTTAGCGGTTGAGCTGTGTCTCTATGCCGGGTGGCACCGGCTGGTAAGGGTGAGCTTGCAAGACCTGCAGGTTCAGCCCCAGGCTTTGGCCGTAGGGTCGCTCCAGGCTCAGGCTGCCGCCTTGTGAGGACAGCCGCGCGCCGTCCAGCACCGCGTCATACAAATTGCTCTCTTCAAACTGCAGCTCGAGCATGGCGCACTCGGGTGCCAGCGCTGCAATCTGCAAACTGTGCCAGGTGCACACCGGCCCTGAAGGGTTGTGCGGTGAAAACAGCACGCCGTGTTCTGCAGCCCGCTGTGCAATTTTCAGCATCTCCAGCGGCCCGCCGCAGTACTTTATGTCGGGCATGACCACGTCGTAAAGCGCTTCTTCAAACAGTGTCTGAAAAGAAGCCAGCCCCACCTGCGTCTCGGCAGCGGCCAAGAGCACGCCCTGCTCGCGCGTGGCGGCGCGCAGCCGGCGCATCGCCGGCCAGTGGGCATGGGTTTCGGCAATCGGGCATTCAAACCAGTGCAAGGCCGCCGGGGCCAGTGCTTGCAGGGCCTGCAAAGCACGGGTCTCGTCAAAGCGCCAGTGGCAGTCCACCATCAGCATCGCTTCGGGGCCCAGCGCCTGACGCAAGGCCAACATGCATTCAACGCCGTGCGCAATCAAGGCCTGCCCCTGCGCCGAGGCGCAAAGTGCAGGCGTCAGACCGTCAAATGGCGCTGCCTTGAAGCGGCTGAAACCCTGGGCACGCGCCCGCAAGGCCGTCTCGACAAAACCTTGCGGAGTACGCAAGCGGGTGGCGCGGTTGATGTTGGCGTACAGCGGAACGCGCTGGCGCAGCACCGCAGCGCTCAACTCAGGAGCCGCTGGTGCGCCCGGCACACTTCCATCGAGCAAACAAGCCAGCGCCTGTTGCACAGCACTGACGACCGTGTTGAACACAAGCCCGCCAGGCGACTGCGGCGACACCCTCAGCCCGGCCTGCGCGTCTGCCAGCGGCCGGCCTTGCCATTCCAGCGCCAAGGCATGGCTGGCCGTCAACAGCATGGGCTCCCAGCCGATCAGCGAAGCTTCGCCCCAGCCCGTTCGGCCGTCGGTAGATGTCACAGAAATGAAGACCCAGTTGGTCTTGGAAGAGACGTTAAATACGTGTGTTTCGATGCGGGCAATGGTGCTCATGGCTGCAGTTTAGCGGCCGACCCTGGCACAAGGGCTAACCCTGATTCGTCATTTATTTGTCATACGCCCGTGACACCATCCATTCGCTATCATTTATGCCAATTTAAACCTCATACACTGCCATGACCATCTCAAGACGCCTTCTCCTGACCCGTGCCACCGCAGCAGCCTCTGTCTGCGCTTTTCCGATGGTGCACGCCGCCGGCTACCCTGAGCGTCCGGTGCGCATCGTCATCCCGTTTGCACCGGGAGCCGGCACCGATGCTGTCGGCCGCCTGATGGCCCAAAAAATGGGCGAAGTCATGGGTGGCACGTTTGTGGCAGAAAACCGCACCGGCGCCTCAGGCGCCATCGGCGCCCAGCATGTGGCCCAGAGCGCACCTGACGGCCACACCCTGCTGCTGGTAGCGGCCCCTTTCACCACCGTGGCCGCCGTTTTGCCGCAAGCCGGTTATGACCCGCTGCGCAGCTTCGCCCCCGTTAGCATGATTGCCAACGGCCCGCTGCTGTGGGCGGCCAACAAAGACCTTCCTGTAGCCAACCTGCGCGAGTTGGTTGAGTACGCACGCAAACGCCCGGGCCAGCTCAATTACGGCTCGGCCGGCGCTGGCGGTATCAACCACCTTGTGCTGGAAACTTTGAAGGCGCGCAGCGGCACCTTCATCACCCACATTCCTTACCGCGGTATTGCACCGGCCACGCTGGACATGATCTCCGGCCAGATTCAGTTGGTCACCGGCACCATCCCGGCGCTGGCGCCGTTTGTGCGTGACGGCCGCGTCAAAGCGCTGGCTGTGAGCACCGCCAAGCGCTCGCCGGCGCTGCCGCAGGTGCCCAGCATGGCCGAGTCGGGCTTTGCCGACTTTGACGTGCTCAATTATTTCGGGCTGGTCGCCCCCAAGGGCACACCCGACGCCGTGATCGAGCGCCTGAGCGACGCGGTGGCCAAAGTGGTCAAACTGCCGGATGTACTGGCACGTTTTCAGCTGGACGCCATCGAGCCCTCAGCCCAGGGCGCGCAAGCGCTGGGCCGGTTTCTGACCCAGGACTTCGCCAGCTGGCAAAAGGTGGTGGCGGCGCAAAATATCAAGGTGGACGCGGTCTGAAATCCCCAGCCCGCCCGGGCTGGTCAATCGACCTTGGCGCCGCTGAGTTCCACCGCGCGTTTCCACTTTTGCAGGTCCTGGCGCAGGTAGTCGGCAAAGCCGCCGTAGCCCAGCCCCACGATCTCGGTGCCGTCTGACTGCACCTTGTCCCTGAAGGCCGGGTCAGCCAGCGCCTTTTGAACTTCCTGGTCAATCCGCCGCGCCATGTCAGGCGGGAACTTGCCCGGCGCCATGATGCCGAACCAGGACACCACCTCGAAGCCGGCCACCGTCTCACCCACAGGCGGTACGCCGGGCATGGCCGGGTTGCGTTTGGGGCCTGTCACGCCCAGAGCGCGTATCTTGCCGCCCTTGACCAGTGACACCGCGGTTGAAAGCGTCGGAAAGCCAAACAAAGCCGAGCCGCCCATGACTGCGGTGATGATCTCAGGCGCGCCCCGATAGGGCACATGCATCGCGTCCACACCGGCCATTGACTTGAACAACTCGGCGCACAAATGCGCGCCGCTGCCGTTGCCCCCCGATGCGTAGTTGTACTTGCCCGGCTCGGCCTTGAGTGCTCGCACCAGATCTGCCACGGTCTTGTGTGGTGAATCGGCCTGCACCACCAGCGCATGCGGCAAAGCGTAAGTCAAGTTGATGGGCGTGAAGTCATTGACCGGGTCATACGGCACCTTGCGGTACAGGTAGGGGTTGATTGACAAACTGCTGGTACCCAGCCCGATCGTGTAGCCGTCACCGGCGGACTTGGCCAGCGCATCCAGGCCGATGTTGCCGCCGGCACCGGGCTTGTTGTCTATCACCACCGCTTGGCCGAGGGCCAGGGTCAGGCGCTCGGCGAGGCCACGTGCCATCACATCCGGGGCACTTCCGGGTATGAAGGGGACGATGAGTTTGATCGGCCGCGCCGGCCAGGCCTGGCCCCAGGCATTGGGCAACACGCCCGTACCAGCCAACGCTGCAGCTGCGGTGATGAAGTTGCGTCTGAACATGATGACTTCCTTGTGGTTTATGGGGAAAAGAAATTCAATTGAAAGCCGCTTCGGTGCCCGGAGCCGGCGTGAAACCCAGGTCGCCGCGGGCCAGCGCGGCCTCGCGCCCGCCCTGCCCGGCCAGCAGTTCATGCTGGCGCTTCTTGGCGCGCTTGTTCACCGCATCCGGGTCCAGCAGCGCTCGCAAGGCCTGCTCGCAGGCCTGCAAGTCGGCCAGGTGAGCGGGCTGGCCTGCCAGGTCCTGCAACTCCTCAGGGTCTGCCTGCAAATCAAACAGCTGCGCCGGGTGGTCCACGTAGTGGCAGTATTTGAAGCGCCCGTGCCGCAGCATGGTGGCGCCGGCGGTGCAACCGATGGCGTGGTACTCGGACAGCACGGCCCGCGTCGGCGCGGCGCCCTGGGCCAGGTCCAGCAGCGACTGCCCGCTGGCCTGCGGCAGCGCCGGCGCACCCGCAGCCTGCAAAATGGTGACGGCGCAATCGACATGGCTGACCGGCTCGGCCAAGACCTTACCGGCGGCCACACCCGGGCCAACCAGAATCATCGGCACCCCGGCAGACTCTTCATACATCGTGGACTTGCCCCACAAGCCACGCGCGCCCAGGTTGTCGCCATGGTCGCTGGTGTAGATCACCAGGGTGTCTCCAGCCATGCCGGACTGATCAAGCGCGGCCAGCACCTGGCCCATTTGCTCGTCCATGAAAGAGACCAGGCCGCTGTAACCGGTGACCGCCCGCCGGACATCCTGCGAACTGTGAAAGTGCGTGTCGTAGTCCACCACCCGGGCGTATTCGTCTGTGAAGGGATGGTGCGGTCGAACGGCCTTGTCGTAGAGCTTGGGCATGGGCAGGTCCATGGCAGCGTAATACTCATACCATCGCGCAGGTGCGGTCAGCGGGAAATGCGGCGCCACCATGGATACAAACAAGACCCAGGGCTTGTCAGCAGTTTGCTGACCTCGGGCCTTCAGCCAGTCGCAGGCTGTCTGGCCGATATCGCGGTCATAGGCGGTGTAAGTGGATTCGCCCGGACCGGCCAGCTTGGCCATCTTGTCGCCACCCTTGCGCACCGGAATGTTCTCGCGCACCAGGCCCTTGATATCGCCCAAGCCGTCAATCACATGCATGGGCAGAATCTCTTCGGTCCAGCCGTGGTCGTCACCGGCACGGCCCCTGAAGTGCAGCTTGCCGATCGACACCGCGTCATGGCCGGCCTGCCGCAACACATGGTGCCAACTGGGAATGCTGCCGTCGTAGGCGTCAGCGTTGTCCCAGAAACCGATCTCGTGCACATAACGCCCCGTGGCAAAGGCCGCCCGCGCCGGGACACAGATCGGGCTGCAGGTGTAAGCGTGCGTGAACCGGGTGCCGCGCGCGGCCAGCCGGTCCAGGTTCGGGGTTTGAATGAAAGGATGACCGGCGCAACCCATGAATGCGGGGTTGTGCTCATCGGACATCAGTACCAAAACATTGAGGGGATGGGTCACTTGGCGGCAGGCAGAGGTTAAGTTGCCGGATTATTGCGGCAAGCATCAGCCAAGACAATAGAGAATAATTACAATTCAGATATTCTCATTAAGAATACAAAACATGGCGCTAGACAACCTCAAGCTTTTTCTGGCCGTGGCCAACACCGGCAGCTTTTCAAAGGCGGCTCAGATTTCTGGCGTCACTCAGTCGGCTATCAGCAAGCGGATTCTTCAGCTTGAGCTGCAACTGGGCCACCGTTTGTTTGAACGGCATGGCAGAGGCGCGAGTCTGAGCGACGCGGGCCGGCTGCTGGTGCGGCATGCCGAATCACTGCTACGGGACGCAGACCAACTGGCCCAAGTCATCGGCGGCGAACTCTCTCAAGCTCAGGGCATCGTGCGCCTGGCGCTGCAAGCTTCAATCTCCTGGCCGCTGATGCAGCACCTACACCCTGCGCTGCGTCAAAACCACCCCCTGATCCACCTGCAAGTGGTTGAAGCACCCACGCGGCAGGTGGTGGACCTGATCCAAGAGGGCCGGGTCGACCTGGGCGTGCTGTCCGACTGGGGGCAAGAAACACTGCCGCAAATAGAGCGACTTTTTACCTCACCCCTGCTGCTGGTAGGTCCGGCCGGGGACCCAATGACCGGGGCTGCCAGCGTCCGCTTTGAACAACTCGCCCAAACGCCCCTGATCGTCTCGCCGATGCCCAACGGCGCGCGTGTCTGGCTGGAAGCCGCTGCCAAAGAAGCGGGGCGCGCATTGAACGTCACCATGGAAGTTCACTCCGTGCACCTGATCAAAAAAATGGTGATTGCCGGATGGGGCTACACCGTGGCCTTAACCGAGTCTGTGAAAGACGATGTGGCCCAAGGCACGCTGAGCGCCTGCCCGATCATCGCCCCAGCCATGTCGCAAAATTTTTACCTGTCAGTCAGCAACCAGCGCAAAGGTTCAGGCGCAGTCGGGGTGGTTGCCAAGCTGATACGGGATTGGCGGCATTGAGAGCCAGACTGACTCCAGCTACTTCTGTCGAGCTACCCCAATCAATGCGCGATATGTTCTGGACATGTCCTAGGGTATGCAGGAATGAAATACGCCCCAGAAGGGGCGTATTTACTTGATGACTGGCGGAGTGGACGTCAGTATAATCTTCTAAGTAAAATTTATAATATTTTTAACTACCCATCAAAAAACCCATCTTAAATATACGCTTTTCCCATAATCCTTTTAATGACACTTAGGTTAAATCAGCAATGTTTTGACCATCAAATGGAAAGTCGTTAAGACCGTAATCTTGCGTGCCGTGAAAATGAAACCTTCGTTGCGGGAAAATCGGCGGTGCCGTCCGAATTGCCCTGGGAGTGAACTTTCCAACTTCTGGGGTCAGTTCGAACCCGGAGCGATTAAGGCCGCACCCCTCTGGCAATCTGCTTGATGCCGTGCTGGGATTTTGCGCGGCAGTAAATCTGATATCTTATGATCTAAGGGTATGCTAATTATTCATTGGGCAACTTCGACTCCCAGATCGGAAGCCTTGAATACCAAACATCCTGTGCTTCCTTATTGCTGTGTGTCAACCCAGAACTTCGTACTTGAATCCGTCTAAGTTAAAACTGAGCAACTAGCAATTAAGGCCTGATTTTGAGTGACCATACATCTGAAGGCCGAGGCCGGCTTGCTTTGGTAACCGGTGGTGCCAGCGGCATCGGCGCCGCCACTTGCGAAATTTTGTCCTCTCGGGGCTGGGGGGTTGTGGTCGCCGACATTGATGTGTCTACAGCCAAAGGTGTGGCAGCTCGTTGCCGCGGCCACAGTGTCTCGATTAACGTGATGGATGCCTCCTCGATTGCCATAGCTGCGGCGAGCATAGAAAGCAGCCTTGGCGCTATCTACGGTCTTGTCAACTGCGCCGCCCTTTTTGCTCCACAAACGCCGCCGGAACAACTTGATATTGAAAGCTGGGACCGGATCACGAGCACTAACTTGCGAGGCACGTACATTTGTAACGTTGAGTTTGGCAGGCGAATGGCCAGTCGCGGCGAAGGCGCGATCGTCAATATTTCATCGATTGGTGGCCACAGACCAAATCATGGTCACGCCTATACAACGTCCAAGGCTGGCATCCTTGCGCTCACACAAGGCATGGCAGGTGAATGGGGCCGGAGCGGGGTACGCGTCAACTCAATCACGCCAGGTTTCGTCGGGGTACCGCGCATGCTCGCAGCCATCGAACTCGGAAAGCGCTATCCAGTCCCACCCGGTAGTTTGAGCGCACTGGGCCGTATTGTCAGACCCGAAGAAGTGGCTGAGTCTATTGCCTTCCTGCTCTCTGACCGGGCATCTGCCATCACCGGCACGGACCTCGCTGTGGACGCCGGCGTTCTGGCCACAAGTGGTTGGGTCGTACATGGAGGTCCCCCGCCAGCGCGGCCTGTGAACTGCCCCTCCCAAGCCATCAAAGCATGCAAAAAAGTCAAATGAAGCTATGATGAACTTACGTTGATAGACGGTGGGTCTCCAGGAATACGTAGATGCAAACCAGTTTCACCTGCAACACACTTTCAAGCGTTATGGCAGCCGAGATCACCGGGCTGGACCTTGCTCGGGCCACGAGCACTGACATGGTCCGTATTCGGCAGCTGTTTTTGAAGCATCACTTGCTAGTTGTTCGACGACAGACCTTGAACGATGCCGACATCGAGCGCTTCGCTGCCTGGTTCGGCCCGCTGGAAGTCAACCAAGTCAAGAACGCAGAAGGCGGCGTGCTTGCTCCGGTTCACTCCATTGCCAACGTCAACGCCGATGGCAAACCATCCCAGTCTCCTCTGTTGAAATCCAATTACAACTGGCACAGTGACAAGTCCTACCTTCCCCAGCCGTCCCTCATGACCATGCTTTATGGCCTGGAAATTCCGCCAGCAGGCGGCGACACCCAGTTCGCTAACATGGAGCTGGCCTGGGAAGACCTGCCGGAAGACAAGAAGCAATTCATCGCCGGACTGCGCGTGGTGCAGAGCTTCGAGCATATGCTGGACAAACTAGGCCAGCGCGCAATCATCGACGCCTCGCTGATTCCGCCACCCGTTGAGCACCCTCTGGTGCGAACTCATCCGGAGACCGGCCGAAAAAGCCTTTTCGTCGGTATGTACAGCTGTAAGATTATGGGCATGAAGCAGGATGAGGCTGACCGCTTGATTGCCGAGTTGCTGGCGCACGCGACCCAGGAAAAATACACGTTCACTCAGAAATGGCAGCATTTTGACTTTGTGTTCTGGGACAACCGCAGCTTGGTACACCGCGCCATTCCCAACTACGAGATGGCTACGCACCGACGTATTCTGCGAAGGTGCGTGGTGCGTGGGGGCGTGCCGCAATGAGCGCTTTACCAGCGGCCGTTCATAGTGACAGCGTGCGCGAGTTTGCGGGTGAAGTAGAAAGGGCGGCTGCGCTGATACAGGGCGGCGATACCAGCCGCTTTCGTGCTGCGCTGCTTGAACCGGTGCGCCGTATCGTAGCGCGCGATGACTTGCTCGAATGCGGCCTGCCCAGGCCCGGTAACAACGTCGCCGAATCGTGGTATATCTACTACGATGGCATGATGTCCATAGTCCTTTTCAAGGTACCCATGCGACCTGCCGTTCAGCCGCATGACCACGGTATTTGGGAGACACTTTTTGTCTGGCGTGGCGAAGTGCAGCACACTGTTTACGAGCGAGTCGATGATCATTTGAAGGAGGGCTCCGCCGAACTTGTCGAGCGAGAGTCTGCCCTGCTACGCCCCGGTGATTTCGCCGTTGTAGCGCCACCCCATGACATCCACGGTTTTCATGCGCTTAATGAAGAAAGCTACGGCATTACCGTGTCATCCGGCCAATACAAACCTGAGCGCCTTTATTTCAATATCGATGCACGAAGCTATGAAATTCGCAAGCCGCGCACTTTGCGGTGATGCAGCGCTGCACACCACACAGCGAGCGTCGCGCAGCCAATACCACATCAAATAATATTTAAATGCAGCATACGTCGCACCTTTTTGATCTTGGGCTGAAAGACAAGACGGCCCTGGTCTGCGGCTCTAGCGCGGGTCTGGGCCGCGCTTGCGCCGAAGCACTGCTGCAAGCCGGTTGTAAAGTAACCCTCAACGGTCGCGACGAGTCCCGCTTGCGTCAGGCGACCAGTGAACTGCAAGATAAATTCGGTAGGCTGGTGCCTTATATTGCCGCTGATGTCACCACCGAGCCAGGTCGGTCAGCCCTGTTGAGCCAATGTAAGGCACCCGACATACTCGTGAACAACGCGGCGGGCCCGCCGACCGGGCTCTTGCAGGATTGGGATGAGTCGCACTGGCACTCGGCGCTCAGCTCCAACATGCTTGCGCCCATCATGCTGATGAAGGCTTTCTTGCCGGCCATGAGGGCGCAGCACTGGGGCCGCATCATCAACATCACCTCGTCGGCAGTAAAGGCGCCGCTGCCACTCCTGGGGCTATCTAATGGCGCACGCAGCGGGCTTACAGGGTTTGTTGCCGGCCTGGCGCGCGAGATTGCGGAGGACGGGGTCACCGTCAATAATTTGTTACCTGGACGATTCTCCACCGGTCGCTTGCAGTCCTACATTACCAGCATAGCGAAGTCTCAAGGGCTGGATGAGGAAACAGCAGCAATGAAACTGTGGAGCGCTAATCCGATGAAGCGGTTCGGTCGTCCCGAAGAATTTGGCATGTTCTGCGCCTTTCTTGCCAGCACACATGCCAGCTACATGACCGGGCAAAATATTCTTCTTGATGGCGGTGAATACCCGGGCCTTTGAGAGCAAACGCATGCAACAACAAAGATTCGTGACATGACCGGACTTGCTACAGCCGACGTGATCGACTGCCACGCGCACGTGCGCATTGAAGTTGACATGGGCCCGGCGTGGACGCACGGCCCCGAATACGGCACCGACAGCGACGGCAAGCCTTGGTACCGCATCGGCAATTACCAGTTGCGCGGCGTGCGCCACACCAGCAGCCCGTTTACCGACATCGAGCTTCGGCTCAAGTTCATGGCTGCCGCGGGGATTGATTTCCAGGTGCTGTCGCCCAGCCCTCTGACCTACTTCCATTTCATAGAGCCGGAACAGGCAGCAGCTTATTGCAAGCAATGGAACGATGCCCTTGCAGCCATTGTCATTAAAAACGCCGACCGAGTCACCGGCTTGGCGACTTTGCCCATGCAGGACCCGGTCGCCGCCATTATGGAGTTGGAACGCGCGGTGACGCAATTAGGCCTCGCAGGCGCAGCGATTGGCACCGACTTCGGTCGCTCACTCGATAGCGCCGAGCTTGATCCGCTGTACGCTAAGGCCTGTGAACTTGATGTGCCGATCTTCATACATGGCGGTCCTGCTGGCATAGACGGACCACCGGGCGACCCCAATCTCAAGCGCTTTGATCTTGATGTCGTCTGCGGATTCGCTGCCCAGGGCACTATTGCCGTAGCGACATTGATCTATGGCGGAGTGCTGAGGCGTCATCCGACCCTGCGGATATGCATCAGCGATGGTGGCGGGGCCACGCCTTTTCTGGCGGGTCGTATGAAACAAGCCGGAATGAAACGGCCGTGGGCTGAGGAGTGGCTCAAAGAAGAAGGCGCATTTGAGACGCAACTTGCACGACTCTGGTTTGATACCAACGTCGGCGACCCACGCTCATTGGCTTTCCTGATGCAGATCATGGGCACCGACCATCTAGTTATGGGGACTAACTTTGCAGGCTGGGACCAGCAGACATCGGTCAAAAAGGGGGCAGAAATCGCTGGACTAGCCGACAATGCTCGTCGCTTGCTGGGGCATCATCCGAAGGTGGCATTGCCGGGCGCTCGGGCGCCAGGCCATGTTGGAAAGCTCGCGGGTTGACAGCAAATTGGTGGCACCAAGAAGTCTCTCGCTGTCGTACTACACGGTTCCTGAACTGTCGTTCCCGGACATGATGGAAGTTGCTGCGCGCGCTGGCTGCAACCAAGTCGGCGTTCGGCTGCTGGACGGCGCACCGGACGGCACCTCTGCCCCACTGTTGCTAAGCGCTGCGCTGCGCCGCGAAGCGCGCTCGCGCATGGCGGAACTGGGCTTGACCGCCCTGGAGGCCAGCGCAGCCCGTATCCGGCCCGCCACTCGGATTTCTGATTTTCAACCGTTTCTTGCTGCATGCGCCGAACTGGGCGTTCGCCATGTGATGTGCACCATTGACGATAATGACTCTGCGCGCGGTACCGCCAAACTGGCGCAACTGTGCGAGATGTCAAGACGGCACGGACTGCGCGTCGAAATCGAATTCGTACCGTGGATGAGCGTGGGTTCGCTCGCAGACGCCGTCGTCCTAGTACGCGATATTGCCACCGACAACCTGGGCATCGTGGTCGACGCGCTGCATTTCGACCGCTCACATGGCCGGCCCGAGGAGGTGGCAGCTCTGCCGCCAGCATGGTTTCGCTTTCTGCAGGTTTGCGATGCACCGGTTTGCACCGACTACTCGATCGCATCACAGTTACATGTCGCTACCCAGGAACGACTGTTTCCTGGTGAAGGCTCGATAGCGCTCGTGGCTTTACTTCGTGCGGCACCACAGGGCATTCCGCTTGCTTTGGAGATACCGACTGCTACGCTGTCGAAAAACATGCCCGCGCTTGAGCGGGTGCAACGCGCCGTTGCTGCCACCCACGCCCTTTTGGCGACAGCGGAGCAACGATAGCTCGGGTAGCGGGGCGGTTGTACAAGCTGCCGTAGACCGCTTACCTCCCGGACCAAGAGGGTTTAATCAACCGCTCGAACGCGGTTTGCGGACGTGCTTGTAGAAAGAAGCGAGTGCGCGCTCCGTGAAGGCTTGATGTTCGGTTTTCGTCTTGCCTTTGGGCCCGGACTGTAGTGTTACCCCAAACCTGTAGAAACTTTTCATAGCTCAATACAAGTGCATGATCTGACTAAGGGAAGCTCGTGCACAGGCGATTTGGGGATAGTTGCCTGGCTTGGTCTGCGGTCGCTGTCCGCTGCCAACAAGATGATCAGTGTTGCCGAGCTGAAATTACGTGGCGCTTTATTGCATGTAGGAGCCGCCGTTCACATCTATCACCGAACCGGTAATGAAACCGGCATCATTCGACACCAAAAAGGCCACTGCACCGGCCATGTCTTCCACTGTGCCGATGCGGCCGATTGGAGTCTCGGCGATCTTGCGCGCACGCAATGCGGAGTTGTCGAGGATTTTGGTCAGTGGTGTTTCCACCCATGAAGGAGCTAGACAGTTCACGGTGATACCGTACGGTGCCACTTCAGCCGCCAGATTGCGAGAAAAGGTGATGACACCACCTTTGGAGGCCGAATAGGCCGGGTTGCCGGAACGCGTGCGCGCCGTGCGCGACGAAATATTGATGAAGCGGCCCCAGCCGCCGCGCCTTAACAGTGGGATGGCGGCACGGCAGACCAGGAAGGTACCTGTCAGATTGACAGCAAGCACCCGCTGCCATACGGCAAGGGGCGAGCCTTCGACGGTCGGCATTTCGCCATTTACCGAGCCCAGTATGCCGGCCGAGTTGACGACCACGTCCAATCTGCCAAAGCGGCGATCGATCTCCTGCATAAGGCCTGCCACGGAGTCTTCGCTGGTGACGTCCAGCGGCAGCCCCAATGCCACCGGGCGGTCTTTCAGTGAGAGAGTGTTGGCAAGCGCCACCTCGTCAATGTCGCCTATGACAACCTGGAAGCCTTCGCGGAGCAGTCGTTCGGCGATGCCGCGACCGATGCCTTGGGCACCGCCGGCAATCAGTGCCACCCTGGTAGGGCCGTCTTTCTTATTCAAGTTCATAAAAAGCCACTTTCTAAGATTGGAGTTGTGGGAAAACATCAGGAATCAAAAAACAACGGTGCCCTTATGTTTGGACTGCTTTTGCAAGCACCTTCCGCCATGACTCTAGGCTCTCTGGGTAGTCGCCCGGCAGCCGATTGCTGCCCACGACCAAGCGCAACGGAGTTGCCAGCACCGTTGCGTACTCGGTCACCGGTACGTAGTACAGAAAAGTAAGCGTACGGCGCGCGAAAAGCCAACGTCCTTCGATTCGACGATAGTCATCGGCGTAGCGCATAGCCGCAATACTCACGGTACCATTCGGACACGTTTCCGCATGGCCCAGCACTACGCCTGTGGCATGGTTCTCGTCGTTGTCGTCAAAGGCAAGCTTATGGTCGTGGGTCCAGTGGTAACTTGGACCGCGAATCTTGTAGCGAGACAAGAAGGTTTCGCGAATTCCTTTGCGTCCCTTTGCTGCGAGCAAGTGGCTTGGCGAATCGATCTCACCGTCATCGGTGAAGATGGCAGCTAAAGTCTCGATGTCGTGTTCGTCACAGGCACGGGCGTAATTGCCCACAAGTTCGGCGATCTGGTGACGAGATTCGATGCGGTCGATGCGCCGTAGCAATACTTGCATGTCGGTGCTGTCGCCTGAGGCAGTGGTGGGCATGGGATTGCCTTTCAACGGGCGGCTGTGAGCCAAAGGGCGGCCGAGAGCCGCGAGCTCGACTCGGCGCCGCTGAAAGTGCGTTTGCTCGGTTGTGTCTTAGCCAGCGATATGAATTTGAGTACGCCTATTGTGGGTATCTGATTGTTGAAAAACAAGGTGAACGGCATGGTAACGACCATGGAGAAGGAGGCGAAGTCGTTCAACGTGTCACAGGCACTAAGTAGTGCATGCCTAAGTCGGGCGCCATGCCCGAAGCAGTGTTTAGTCATTTTAAAAAGTGTTTTTTTGCTGATGTAGTGGCCTGCATCGGAACCGCATTTGGAGGTTTCTTCATAGAAGCAGTCGAAGTTTTCTCAGGCGAGGGCCGGCGACCCCTTGCGCTGGGTGGCGCTATCCATGAGGCGTGCTAACTGAGCCACGTCGTCCAGGCGCTCGAAAGACAATATGCAGTCGAATAGCTGCTGCATGGCATCCATGTCCATGAACGGCGCGCATAAGGTTGTAGCCTTTTCTAGGATGGCCGAACGATCGATGGTGTCGCCGCCCGCACCGCGCGCTGCAAACCGAAGTTTCTCGAGAACACGACCGTCTTTTAGAGTGATGCAGACATGCCCGCCCAAGGTGGTCGGATAGGCTTCTTCAACGTCTGGATGCAATTCCACGCGCACGAGCTTGGCCAGATGCAAAAGCGCCGGATCCTCCCATGCACCCTGGTCGAACATGCGAGGGTCTAGCGCGCGGCCCGTTAGCGCCACTGCAATGGCGTAGGGAAGGCTGTATTGCGCCGCCATCACTGAACTGGGCACCGGGTCGCAGTGGCGCACAAGGTGAGATTGGTTGCCACCAAATACCACCTTCGCGACGTCTTGCGGGCCGAATCCGTGAGTTGCAAGCAGCTCTTGAACAATATCGATGGCCGCGTGCATCGCGCCGCAACAAGCATACAGCTTGACGTTGTTGTGACGAATCTGGAAATCTTCCCCGAGACGGTTCGTCAGAAGCTCCGCTCGCGGGGCTGTAGAGAACACGTTGCAGTAACCGAACTTGCCCTCCAGCGCCGACTTCGGCCCGGTCATGCCGCGTAGCGCCAGACTCGCCGCGACGACGCCCGCCTCGGCGCCACGGCCGGCATGGAATCGCTTGACCATCATGCCTTGCGGGTCCTGGCTGAACTCCATCAGGCCGCCCGCGCAGGAGGTGGCGATTGCTATGGCCGACGTCGCCTGCGACGGCGTGAACCGCAGCAAGTTGGCGATGGCGGCGGCTGAGCCCATCGGGCCATGTGAGCCAGTGGGATGGAAGCCGCGGATGATGACCGATGGCACCACGGACATTCCGCAGCGAGCCATCACCTCGAAGCCGGTCACGATGGCAACCAGAGCACGCGATCCGGACAGATGATGCCGTTCGCCGACAGCCAACACTGCTGGAATTACGCACGCGCCCAGATGCGCGAGTGAACCGCCATGCCAATCGTCAAGTTCAAATGCGTGTGCCGCCGTGCCGTTGGCCAAAGCAGCTGCGCGTGCGGGAACACGGATGCCTTGCCCATAGATGCTTGATTCGGCTACCCCCGCGTCGTCTCCGACCTGTTCGGTCACGAAGCGTGACCAGGGCTGGCGCATGCCATGCATAGCTGCGGCGATGTGGTCGAGAAGGCAGTCCTTGGCAAGCTCGATCACGTCTCTAGGTAAATCGGCCGCCGTCTGCCTGATGGACCAAAGGGCGAGTTCCTGAGTCTGCGTCAAAACCTTATCGTCCCCCTTATTCATATGCCTGTCTGAGAATCATTTTGGTTAAGAATGTTTGTAATTAGCAACTGGTGCACCATAGTCTTGCACTGCTCATGTGTCAAGAGTTTGAGTCGAGCCCGAACCGTTTGCTTAGGGTTAGCACTATCTGTAATCAATCGTAGATATGTTCACATGCTTCAATTGTTTTAACTTTAACCAGCCTATAAAAGGGCGGTCTAATCAACTCATAGGAGACATACATGCTTTCACACTTCACTACGCGTCGCGGCGCCCTAGGCATGGCAGCAGCTTTAAGTGCTTCTGGCCTGCTTACGCACAATAACGCCTATGCCCAAAAGAAGATGGCGATCATGACCGACTACTTCGGCGCGCTAATGAATACTAGTGTTGTGGCAGTTGGCTCCGAAAAGGGTTTCTACAAGACGCCACTGGTCGAAGTCACCGATTTCGTGACAGGTGGCGGTGGCGGCACTGCTGTTCGAAATATGGTGGGGGGTAATCTCGATTACGGTGTGATTAGCACATCTGCGATTCTGAGTGGTATCAAAAGTGGACTAGATATCAAGATCGTACACAATGCAGTAAGAACTATGGCCGATCTATTTTGGGTCTCTATGCCCAACAGCGGCATCAAGTCCATTCAAGACCTCAAGGGCAAAAAAATTGGCTTCACACGTCCAAAGTCGATAAGCGAAACAATGGCAAAGTGGAAGATTAAGCAGGCAGGCATGGACGGTCAGGTCACGCTAGTTTCTCTTGGGGCAGTTGGTGCCGGTCTTTCGGCTCTTGAATCTGGTGGCGTCGATGCAGCGCTAATCCTTGAACCAATATGGAGTGCACGCAAGGGGCGCTACCAAGTAGCTTTCGATCTAGCTGAGCTGCCCCCGATGTCGCAAATGGTCGGTGTCGCTTCAGGCAAGTTGATAAAGGAACAGCCCGAAGTGGTGCGTGCCCTAGTGAAAGCGTGGGATCAATGTGTAACTTACACCTATGAAAATGGCGAGGACGCTGCGCGAATAATTTCGAAGCGCTATGGGGTACAGACGCTTCCTTTGGATGTGGCGATGTCGGCAGTTAAGTCGATGCAGATGATCAAATTCTGGAGCCGAGGTGATATCGACATGAGGGGGCTTAATCTAATGGTTGATGCGATGCGAGAGCAGGGAGAGTGGACCGGCGATGCTAACCTTGCTTCGATGATAGATCGGTCGTTCCTTCCTGCGGATCTGCGCAACACTTGATAGTGAGTTTTCGCTATTCTTTTTACCAAAGTACCATCATCTTCTGCTTAGCTTTTACAAGGCGGTTGATTCTCTTCACCGCTTAAAGTCAAATCGATGCAAAGTGCAAACACTCCTATAACTTCTGTGGATTCTCGGGCCGATATTAGCGTCACTTTTAGTGGGGTCAATAGATCATATGGCAGCTTGCATGCGCTTGGGCCTATTGACCTGCAATTACGTTCAAATGAATTCTTTTCAGTGGTAGGGCCCTCGGGCTGCGGCAAATCGACAATGCTGGACGTACTCGCAGGCCTTAACGGACCCACTAGTGGTCAAATTCACTTTGAGGATCAGCTCATAGATGGCAATGTCCCAGATGGTGTAGGGGTAGTATTTCAGGATGATGCAAGTTTTCCATGGCTGAGCGTGGAAGGCAATATTGGTTTTGGATTAAAGCGCCGGGGGGTACCTGCGGCGGAAATTCGATCGCGCGTTAGTCGTGCGATACAGTTTATGGGTCTGCAGGCCTTCGCGAAATCTTACCCAAGCCAGCTCTCAGGCGGTATGCGTCAGCGGGTGTGCATCGCGCGTACGCTTGTGATGCAGCCTCGTTTAATCTTGCTTGATGAACCGTTCGGTGCCCTTGACCAGCAGACACGTTTACTTATGGGCGACGAATTGCTGAGGCTTTGGCGAGAGACTGGCGCTACAGTTATGCTCATCACCCACTCGATTGATGAGGCAGTAATGTTGGCCGACCGAGTCGGTGTGATGTCTTCACGCCCAGGTAAGTTCATAGAGATAATTGAAACTGGTTGGCCGGCCGACCGCGACAGCCGGATAGCTTCTTTGCCCGAATTCGGTAAGGTCACGGGGCACATCTGGGAGTTGCTGCGTGGCGAGTCGATAAAGGCTATGAATGCGCAAGGGCAGTTAGCCAAATGATCTCCGAAACAAAGAGGCCGGCCTTTGTTCGCAATGCGACAATTTTGTCGCTAGTTTTTACGCTCGAGCTGATCTGCCGGATGGGTTGGGTCAAACCCGGCCTAGTGGTGGCCCCATCCCTGATGGTGGCCGAGCTTGCTAGGCTAATGGGGACTGCAAGTTTTTGGGCCAGTGTAGGGACTAGCGCAGGGTGTATTACGACAGCTTTTGTGCTGGCACTGGCTTTTGGAACCATCATAGGGCTCGTGCTACATGCATTTCCGCGTGTACGCGGGGCAAGCGAACCATTAATCGCTTCGTGGTATGCCTTACCCTTTTTTGTAGTTTATCCCTTGCTAATCGTACTAATGGGAATGAATACGAAACCCATTATCCTCATTGGTTTTCTTTACGCGCTGATGGCTGTAATCATTGGAGTTCTTAACGGGCTTGATCGCATACCCCCTGTACTCGTACGCACAGGTCGAGTGCTACGAATGAATAGTCTACAACAGGCCTTATATATCTCGCTACCTGCAGCTGCGCCTTACGTGTTCACTGGTGCCAAGCTTGCTTTTGGCTATTCCATTACCGGCGTGCTTGGATCCGAATTCATTTTGGCAACCGACGGCTACGGTTACAACATTGCCTTCGCATACAACAATTTTGAAGACAAAAAAATGTATGCCTTGCTGCTTTTTTTGCTTATTGTAGTTTCTCTTTTGACTACGTTAATGCTTCGCGCGAGTCGTGCTGTAGAACACCGTTCGGGCGCAGCACCCGTAAATAATATGCTGCAGAATACGACGGGCCTATCTAAGCTGCTCGCAGTATTGGTTGTAACGTTAGTTCTGCTTGGCTTGTGGCAGTGGGGCCATACGATTGTTGGCAGGGAGGCACTGGCCGCACCTGGTGTAACTTTTACCCATACGGTCACTCTGATGGGTGGCGAGGTACTTTGGGTGCACGTTGGTGAAACTTTCAAGGCTCTCAGCTTTTCACTGATTATTTCTTGCGCTGCCGGTGCTTTGCTCGGCTCACTGGTGGGCATGAGTGCGTTGGCGACGGCAGCAGTTTCGCCGGTGTTGGTCACCTTGTATGCGCTGCCTAAGGTGGCCCTTTATCCGCTGGTATTACTTTTTTTTGGTATTGGACTGCAGGCAAAGATTGTGTTTGGTGCAATGTACGGATTGATCCCGATGATGTTGATCGTGATCAACGCGATTCAGAGTATGAATCAAGCTTTGCCAAAGACTGCGCGAGTCATGCGGCTCACTAGGCTGCAGACGCTCACCACCGTCATCGTGCCGGCGATGGTGCCGGAACTGGTAACGGGTATTCGCATCAGTTTTTCAATCACATTTTTGGGCGTGATGATTGGAGAGATGTTTGCATCCACCCGTGGCCTGGGCTACTTGCTGATGAACAGTATCAACATCAACGACAGCGCCACTATCATGTCCGTGACGCTACTGGTTGCCATATTTGCCGTGGCCGTCAACTCGGGTCTCTTGGCCATCGACAAGGCAGTGCACCGCGGCTAAGGCCCGTAATGCAACCATCTATTCCACTTTAAAGCGTGTCATGTCTTCTGACGGATCAAGCAAGTTCCCCATTTTTCCTTTTAGCCGTTCGCGGCAGTTCGATCTTCCGACCGAATATGCAGAAGTTTCCGGAAAGTGTCCGTTGCCTGTGACGCTCTGGAATGATCAGCGCGCCTGGCTCGTGGGCAAGCATTCTGAATTCCGTGCAGTGCTCGTCGATGAGCGCTTTAGCGGAGAGTTCGTGCGCCCCGACTTCCCCTGCGTGACGGAAGCGCGTCAAAGCATTGACAAGGCGGAAAAGTCGTTTGTTGGCATGGACAACCCACGCCATGACCACTATCGCCGCATGCTCATGAAGGAATTCACGGCCAAGCGGATGATGGCTCTGCAACCAAAAATTCAGGCAATTACTCAAGATTTGCTTGACGACATGGAGCGCAAGGGTCCCCCATGTGACCTCGTGGCTGCATTGGCAGTAGAGATGCCAGCACTCGTGATGTGCGCGCTGTTCGGTTCGCCCTACGAAGACCACCGGTACATCGCCAAACTCGCATCGGGCCGCCACGGGTTGACGCAATCACCTGCAGAGGCAGTGAAATCGGCTACGGACCTTGTCGAGTACTGCCGCAAACTGATCTCAAAGAAAGAGATCGAACCGGCGGATGACATGATGAGTCGGGTGATACAAGAATTCGTAGTTCCAGGCCATCTCACACGCGACGAGTTCGCCGACATGTGTTCCATGGTGCTGCGAGCCGGACACGACACCACAACGAATATGATCGGATTGGGCACATTGCTGCTGCTGCAGCATCCTGATCAACTGGCGATGCTCAAGTCACAACCGGAGTTGATTGAAGGCGCAGTCGATGAACTGCTTCGCTATTTGTCGCCGGTGCAGTTCGCCCCTCGCCGAGTAGCGCTGGAAGATGCCGAGATTGACGGTGTACAGATCAAGCAGGGAGATGGCGTATTCGCAGTCCCCGCTGCGGCGAATCGCGATCCGGCGGAGTTTCCGAACCCGGACGTGCTGGATCTCTCCCGAGACGCGAGTAACCACCTTGCTTTCGGCTTTGGCATTCACCGATGCCTCGGCCAAGGGCTTGCGCGCATCGAGTTGCAAGTAGTGTTTCCGGCGTTGTTCCAGCGCTTCCCGAAACTGCACTTGGCGGAGCCGTTCGACATGATCAAGTTCAAGTATGACTCGCAGATCTATGGACTACACAGTCTGATAGTGGCTTGGTAGTGGCAAACGGCGACTGTGCTACCGGACAGTCTTCATCAAGGTTGCGGCTGGTCGTAAAGTATGGATGTGCGCGTTAGTGCCATTCGTGCGACGCCTGGCAGTCGAGAGCCATACTCCCACTGCCTCGCGAGATCGCACAAAGGCTCGGGGCGAGTAGCTATAAGCTCATCGATGCCGGCACAGCGAAATTCTCCGGGATCGCCGGTCGGCATGTTCCGCACGAAGCCCACATCCTGGGGTAGCGCGCCGCCCCAGCGAATCGCCGCAGCATCCCAAGAATAATGGAATTGCGCTGATTCCGAGGCCCAGAAGACGAAAAGCCGAAAGCTCTCCCCGCTGGCCGGAATCACTAGTTGCTCCGTAGAGAGTAAGGAGGTTCGGGACACGGGTTGTGCAAACGTCTCGAGCTCGTCGGCCTTCATCGTGCGTCTTGCCTCCTCGACAGCGATGTGTTCACGCCGGTGAGCCTCACTTCGGTAAACGACAATTGCGACACCATCGCACTCAACAGCGGTAACGCCAGAGGGTAGGCCGTCGATATGGTCGCAGTGGAGGTATCGGGCAATATTTCTCCAGCGAGGCTGACTCATTCCGAGGGCTGCATGTTGACGCCAGCGGCTAGTGAAGTCGCCAGGACCGTAGCGAGGATGTCGTTGCGCTATGTAGACGAGTTTGGGCTGTTCTGATGAATTCATTGTTGATATTTTCGAATCAGGGCGAGTCAGGTAAAGACGGCGAAAAGAAAAAAAGTCTCTAGGCGAGCTGTTACATCACTCGAGGAGGGTGCGCGGCGTCATCCGAGCGGACGTTGGTGACCAAGAGAGGCCGCGGCTGCAGCATCGTTCGCTAAGCATCGTTGTTGCTCGAAATGAAAGGAGTTGTTGAAATCCGGCAGAGCGTATCCGGCGGCCCTATCGTGCGCCGTGACGTTGTTGCGAGCGATGACATTGAACAGGCCGAAAGGGGAAAAAGGCCGAATTTGGCTGCGTTCATTTATCCGGCGCAGTACCTACCCGTACACCAGCGATTTCTTCCATCGGCAGGATGACCGAAGCAATGTCGTCTTGCCCGTGGCCGCGTCCCGCTGCATCGATATAGCATTGCAGGGCCACGTTCGGCAGAAGCAGACGCACGCCCAGTCGGCGCCCGGTTGCAATTGCACAGTCCAAGTCTTTCATGATTGTGGTCACTGACGCGGAAGCTTCGAAGTCGCGCTTCAGGAAATGCTTGGGTACTACCCGTTCCAGCGTGCGGCTATAAGCTGAGCTTGAACGCAGCACTTCATAAAGCTGTTCGGCGTCTATACCCGCTTTAACCCCGAAAACCATAGCTTCTGCGAGCAAGGCATGCGTGGTGATAGTGATCATGTTGTTGCACAGCTTGGTAGCAACGCCCGCACCGACTGGGCCCATGTGAAAGGTCTTTTTCCCCAGCAGCGCGAAGAGTGACTCAGCGCGCGCGACATTTTCAGAAGATCCGCCGACGATGATGCTGAGCGTCTTGCCTTCTGCCCCGTCTGGTCCACCACTGATTGGTGCATCGAGGAAGCCGATGCCTTTACCTTCCAGGACTGCTCCGATCTCTATCGCCGTCTCCGGCTCAGTCGTCGCTAGGTCTATGCATAAAAGGCCCGGGCGGCCCGTTGCGAGGACTCCGTCTTTGCCAAGGAAGGTATCGCGGGATTGTTGAGGCGTCACACGACAGGAAAAGAAGACATCAACCTGCGGTGCGATCTCCGCAGGCGATCCACATACCGACGCGCCAACGGCCGCCAGCGCATCCAGGGCTTCGCGACTCGTGCTCGCGATGAAGAGTGGGTGTCCGGCTGCTGCGAGATGGCGTGCTATGGGCAAACCCATCAAGCCCAGGCCGACGAATCCGACGCGGATGCCGGACTTGTTGCAATTTTTCATCTAAGGTCTTCCAACATATCAGGGGATAGAGGGTTCAAGTTTTCGGTACGGCCGTTGCGAACCTTCTCGGCCCATTGCGGATCGGCAATCATGCCCCGCCCAACTGCGACGACATCGAAATCGTCGCGTCCGAGGCACTCGAGTAATCGTTCGAGACCAGCGATTTCGGACCCTATGTTGTCTCGCGTACGCAGCCTGCGCGTTTCGTGCTGTTGCGCGAGCCCCACGCTACCAACAGCGATCACGGGTTTGCCCGTGAGTCGCCGGGCGCAGGCGGCGAGGTTTTCGTCGCTGCCTGAGAATGCGGGCTCCCAGAAGCGTCGCGTGCTCGCATGAAACATGCTGGCACCTGCGGCCGCAATCGGCTGAAGAATCTGCGCCAATTCTTCAGCAGTATTGGCGATGTGCGCCGAATAGTCAGACATCTTCCATTGAGAAAAACGGTAGACGATGGGAAAGTCGTCGGCCACGGCCATACGCATAGCGGCAACCACCTCAGTGGCGAAGCGAACCCGGTTGGGAATTGTCCCGCCATACATGTCCTGGCGCTGATTGGTGAACTCCCACAAAAACTGGTCTATCAGGTAGCCATGCGCTCCGTGAATCTCGACGCCGTCAAAGCCGAGTTCTTCCGCGGCGCGTGCGGCGCGTGCATATGACTGCGCTACGGCCGCCAGGTCACTTGCGGTCATCGCTTCAACAACTCGCTCCCCGTCCTCGAAGATGTCCATCGGCCCAACTCCCGGAACCGCAGGGTTTGGCTCCATGCCGCGCCTGCGCACTGAACCTACGTGCCACAACTGCGGCACGATGAGTGCCCCCTCGTCATGCACGGCTTGGACCACCCGCTGCCAGCCTTCTAGGCCCGCACCATAAAAAGCAGGCACGTCGCGGTAGCCGTTTGAGGCGGTATGGTCGATGTACGTTCCTTCGGTGATGATGAGTCCCGTGCCGCCTGCTGCCCGGCGTGCGTAATAGCGCACGACAGCTTCCGTAGGTACTCCGCCGGGCGAACGGTTTCGGGTCATTGGCGCCATCGCTATGCGGTTTCGAAGCTCCCGTCGCCCGAAGGAGAGTGGGCGATACAATTTATCAATGATTGATGAAGGTGCTTCCAGCATCTTGTTCTCAAGTGTCTTCTAGTGTTTCAGCACAGACTGTGTTAACCAAGTCGCCGATGCGTGTGATTGATGCCCTCACCTCGTCGCCAGGCTTAAGGTAGTAGCGCTCCGGTTCAGGCATCGCCAACGCAACTCCGGCAGGGGTACCAGTCGTGATCATGTCGCCAGGCTCTAGGCCCACTTGCGACCAGTAGGACACAAGCTGCGCCACGGGGAAGATCATGTCCGCGGTCCCGCAATGCTGACGTTGTTCGCCGTTTACATGCAGGCTGACCTCGAGCCGCTGCGGATCCGGAATTTCGTCGGCGGTCACCAGCCATGGGCCCAAGGGCGCGAAGCTGGGAAAATTTTTCGAGAGCGTGATGCCGATCTGCGATTCCATTTCCAGCCGCTGTATCGCCCGAGCTCCGACATCGTTGCACACAGTGTAGCCAGCAATGTATTCGAGCGCTCGTTCCACCGGAACGCGATAGGCGGGGCGACCAATGACAAATGCGAGCTCGACTTCGTAGTCGACGTTCTCAACGCCTTGCGGAATTACTAGCGTCTTGCCGTGTGCGACGATGCTGGAGGCGAACTTAACAAAGGAAGCGGGGAAGGTCGGCAATGCCACGACCTTGCCGCGCGCGGCCCAGATCTTCTGGCCCTCCCGAACGTGATTCATGTAGTTGCGCCCGACCGCTATGAACTTTCCGGGTCGGGGCATCGGCGGACCATGCTCGACGGAGGCCAAGGCTCGCACATGCGCGCCCATGAGACCCCCATCACTAGCCGCCAGAATTGCACGAGCTAGACCAATACCCTGCGGCGTGATCCAGTTCACGACATCCGTAGGTGGGCGCCAGTCGTTAGCTAGCGGCACCGGCCGGTCCAGGGCCTTCGCGGCATCGGCGAGGTCGAGCACAGTGTCGGGTGTGACGAGGAGCGATGCGCGCCAGTCACTGCTTCTAGAGATGCGGTACGTTCCGATGCGCATGGGCGTGCCAGCTCAAAATAGCGCCAGCGGCACGGTTTTTCCGGGGAGGGTCCAACCGATGGCCAGCAACTCGGATGTCTCCAACGCCTCCATGTCGTCGTATGGTGCACCCTCCGGCAACATAAAGTAGGAGAAAGGTTCGAACTCCTGGCCGGAGAAACGAACCTTGCCGGAAAGCAGAAACATCGCGCGGTGACCCGAAGGTGTTCCCGCCGGCAGCTTGCGGCCTGCTTCCATCTGCAGCATCTGGATGTTGGGACCGCACTCGAAGAAGTAGCCCATACGGCGCATCTTCACGCCAGGAAACTCTGAATCAATCCAGGGGAACCTGCCCGAGCGCATCACTACGTAGGTGTCGAGACGGCTCGGAGGGTACTCCACCGGTTTGCCGGTCAGTTCCTCAAGGATGGCTTCATAAGCGTCGCGCTTGCGGCCCGTTGAATAGGTGTAAATGCCCTCATCAAAGGTACCTTTCTTCGCGAGCGCTCGCTGCGCATCGATGACAACGTCGGGCTCCGGATAAGGAATGCCTGAAGGCCCCTCGAACTGCATGTCGACGAAGTGCATCTGGTCGACTCCGCCGTCCTTGATATCTACCGGCGTTATGGGTCCGTAATACGCACCTTCCGGAATGTAGAGGCAGTCACCCGGGCTGTAAATTTCCTTGCCGTAACGCATCTTTCCCTTCACGAGAAAGCGCACCTGCTGGAAGGTATGGCGATGCCGTGGAGACAGGTAGTACGGGTCCGCATAGAGGCTGCCGATTCGCAGGCCCAGTCTTTTGGCGCTGTCGTAGAAGCCCTTATAGCGTTGCTTGTAGCCGGGCCGAACCGCTATGTCGACCCAGGGGAGATCCGCCTCCCGTACACCCATTCCTTGTTCTATGACCATGATTGATCCTTTTTGATATTGATGAATTGTTTCGGGCCGCCGCATCAGACAGCAACGACCCCTTTCAGCGCCGGCTTGCCCACTAGTATGCTGATCTTGTGAATGTCGCGCCCTGCGTTCCACCCTGCCACGGCCTCGACGATACCGCCCCGGGAAAACGCGGCCGTGTAGTTGGATTCGCCAAGGTGACCTGACAAAACCGTCATTTCATACTCTGCCGGAATCCTACCGTATACCTGAATCCGCGTGTCATAGAAGTCGGTCCAGAAGTAGGGCAGCGAGTCGAAGGCGATATCGGCACCGAGCATGTTGCGAGCCGCGGCCATCGCCTGTTGGGTGGCGTGCATTCGATGTTCCAGCCGCATCTGTACTCCCAGCCGCGGGTGCAACCAACTTGCCACGTCGCCGGCTGCATATACGCCGGGCGCGGCACGACAGAACGAGTCACAGACGACGCCGTTGTCCAGCGGTATACCACTGGACTGCAACCATTCGGTGTTCGTGAGCGATCCAATGGTCACCACCACTATCCTTGTCGGGATCTGCGTTCCGTCGTCCAGCGTCACGCCGGAGAGTTGCCCTTTGTTTTCCTGAAAGCTGCTCACCGATCTCCGACAACGGACGTCCACGCCCTGATGCATGTGCTTTCGCACCAATGCGCCTGCCAGTTCACGGCCGACCTGTCTGGCCATCGGCAGCTCCAATGGATCGACCAGAATAACTTGAAGTCCCATCTGGCGGGCCGTAGCCGCGACTTCGCAGCCGAGGAAACCGGCTCCAACAATCACGATCGCAAGACTACCGGAGGTTGTACCATCATGTGCAGTTTCCTTGAGGACCTTTTCCTTCATCATGTCTGCGCGCAGCGCGATTGCGTCGTCCAGCGTTCGAAGCATGTGCACTCCGCGCAATACGGGCTGCCGCGGCAGTGGGCGTGGACGCAGGCCGGTGGCGACGAGCAGCCCGTCGAAAGCTAGGACCTCGCCGCTGCCCAGTGCTATGGTGCGCGCATTCAGGTCCAGGGCTGTAGCGTACGTGGCGATGCGGTGGTCGATGCGATTCGTGACGAAGAAATCCGACGACTTCAACATCACTTCGGACTCGTTCATGACACCCGACAGAACCTTTTTCGATAGCGGTGGCCGGTCGTACCCGTTATGCGTCTCACCGTTGATCAAAACGAGTTCGCCATCAAAACCCTCCTCCCGCAGCGTCTCGACCGCCGTCAGGCCGGCCAGTGATGCACCAACCACAACAATACGGTTCATGCTGGCATTAGGTCTCTTCCACCTTGATGGCAAGCGCGGGACACAATTTCGCAGCATTGCGCACGGAACGAGCCAGTTCATCGGGCGGATGTTGCTGAAGCAAGATGACGATGCCGTCGTCTTGACTCTGGTCGAACACTTCGGGGGACGCCATCACGCACTGCCCGGCACCAACGCATTTGTGTTCATAGATATGGATCTTGATCATGTGGGACCTTCTGATTACCAATCGCCATTGATGATGGCGCCGCCATCCACGACAAGGCTCTGGCCGGTCATGTAGCTCGATAGCGGCGACATTAGGAAACCCACGACGTTGGCGACCTCACTAGGTTCGCCGAAACGCCGCATGGGAATGCCCCTGAGCAAGCTGTTGGCGGCCACGCGCCCAGTAGCGATATTTTGCTGCACAAGCCGAGTATTGATGACGCCCGGGACGACAGCGTTCACGCGGATATTCTTGGGTGCCCACTCGATAGCCGTAGTGCGTGTAATGGCTTCGATGCCAGCTTTCGCGGCCGCGTAGGGAGCCCGGTTCGGCCGCCCGCGGCGCCCGCCGATCGAAGAAAAATTGACAACCACGCCGCGCTCGCTGTCGCAGAGCGCAGGAAAGGCCGCACGCATGCAGCGCAGAACACCGCCGAGGTGAACCTCGAACAGGTTCTGAAAGGTACTGTCCTCGAGCTCCGCGACCGATTGGTGCTTGTTGTAGCCTGCGGCATTGACTAGGCCGCTAAGCCCGCCGAACTCCTTAACAACCGCCTTGACAGCTTCCTGTACTGATGCGCTTTCCGCGACGTCCATGTACACCCGAAAGAATTGGTTCAAGCGCGGGTCTTCGCGCAGTTCGTCATCCGTCGACAGTTGAAGATCCCCGACTGCGACTTTCCAACCCGCCAGATGAAGCACGCTCGCCGTTTCGAGACCGATGCCGCGAACTCCACCAGTGATTAGGACGATGCCGGAGTTCTGCGGGGCAGTGGATGCCATAGATGATATGTGCATGTAACACTATGATGCATGCCCGAAAATATTAATATATATCCAAACTTTATGCGAAGCCAACTGAATCTATTCTGGGGATTACCCTAGGGCACATGGAAACTCCCGGGCAACGACTAGGTAGGTAGATACCGTGCTCGCGAAATTCGCGACGTCGGCACGCATGGAAATTCCCTGCTGGGTCCTATAGTCGATCTGCATCGCCGCAAGATCGGTGATCTGAAATTCGGCGATGCCGTCGAAAAGCAGTGGCTTTGTACCGTGCGGCGCCGAATGGTTTTGCACATACAGCGCGACATGGCGATGGCAGTGCGCAAGAGGACCATGCACATGCTCCCAGTAGTTGCTAAATTCCTGTGGCGAGATGTCGGCGCGTCGCTGAAGAAGGCTCAATCGTTTGATGGGAGACTTGTCTCCGACAGGACGGCGGAAAACGACGTGTTCCCGAACAAACGCAGCCTGGAGCACGGCATGGGCCTCGGTTGGACGTAGCAAAGCATCAAGATCCTCCCTCGATGGCTCCGTGTCAAACCACAACTCCTCGACAATTGAAATAACCTGCTCTGAAGCTGGCATGTGTGCGCGGCGTACGGATTCCTGAACAGTGTTGCGCACCATGCGGCGTAGGCCACGTGCACCAAGCGCAGTCTTCATGCGGTCGACGTCCCACTGCGCCTGCTTGGTAAAACCCCGCGAAGCCGTGTCAGCGCCGAGGATCACCATCATCTTGTGCATGTGATACTCCTCATCTGTTCATTTACGGTTGTAACCAGCCCAGGTCGAGGCAGCCCGCGCAAGGGCGGGGGCGACCGCGAGCACAACCAAGAACCTGACTGACTGCATCGCCATCACAAAAGCGAGGTCGGCTTGACTTGATGCAGAGATGACCGCCATAGAGTCCATTCCGCCAGGGCTAGTGGCAAGATAAGCGGTGAGTGGATCCAGTTCTAGTAGTACCACCAGCGCCCAGCCACACGCAGCACAAAGCCCGAGCATCGAGGCAATGGACAGCAGGATGAGGCGCATATTGGTTTGAGCGTGTTCCAGAGTGGTTCGATCAAAGCCTAGCCCAATCTGCATTCCTACTGTGGCGAAGACCAGCGATTGCAGTGCGGGGGGCACAACAATTGGACTCCAACCCGATACTTGCACAATGGCGCCCAGCAGCATAGGGAATAGCATGACGCCAGCAGGCATGCACAGCCTGAGCGCGACAAACCCTCCGATGGCGGCGACTGCAAGTGCAGCGACCAACGCTGTCACATTGAAGGGGGCAAACCAACCCGTCGCTTGCGCAAGTGTGGCAGGGGCATCGAACCAGAAGCGTGCCACAAAGCCTGCTAGCAGGGCTGCCAGCGCCACACGCAAGTACTGCATGAGACCCACTAGGCTAGCATCCGCGCCGTATGTCTTTGCAAGAACAACCATGACCAACCCGGCCCCGGGAGAAATGCCCCACACCGCAGTCGACCCGGGCAGGGTGCCCCAGCGCACTAGTGCCAGACTGAGCAGCGTGGTCCCCACGACCATCAGGAGCACGAGGCCGATTAAAAGCGGTGCATGTGTAAGAATTTGTGTGGCGCTAGCCAGCGAAATCGAGCCGCCGACGAAGGCACCCAGAATCGCCATAGCAACAGTATGCAAGCTGCCTGGCACGCTGGTGGCCCACCCCCTGGCGCGTGCAAAAGCTCCCGCAAGCATAGGCCCCAGCAGCAATGCTCCGGGTACTCCTGCTGCATACAGCAAGAAGGATAGGAGCGAAGCGGTGAAGATCAGCGTACCCCATCTGGTCGCATCGAGGAATAGCGGTGCCATTCAGAAGCCTTTGGGAAGTCCCAAATTTTTATCTTATCAGGCCTGCTGACGGTTTCGAAGACTCTTTGTTAGGGTGTCTGGTATTCCCCCAAATCAGTAGACAAATATGATGTCAAAACTGAAATGGAGAAAAGCAAATGCAGAGAACGAAATACGCCCTCGAGTTCAAAGACGAGGCGGTCAA
>JBIKPY010000044.1:0-23808 GCA_044357185.1 Polaromonas sp. | reverse complement strand
ATGAATTCGATGGGTTGTTCTAGTAACAACCTGTCAAACAGTTATGCCTGATGACCATAGCAAGTTGGTACCACTCCTTCCCATCCCGAACAGGACAGTGAAACGACTTAGCGCCGATGATAGTGCGGATTCCCGTGTGAAAGTAGGACATTGTCAGGCTCTTATAGCCAGAAAAGCCCGGTTGATCTAACGATTAATCGGGCTTTTCCCTTTTGCGGCTTACAGATTGCTAATTTTGTCGTCTAAGCGACGTGCGGCATTACTCAATACCAGTTCTGCTATCAACTCGTCAACCCATTGACTCGGATTAACGGCAGAGAAAAACCGACTTCTAACGAGTTCGAAGTAGGGGGTTTGCAAGGCCCAAGCTTTAAAGTCAGCCGCTGACTGTGACTGAACTTCCAAAAGCTTGAATTTCAAAAGAACTTTCGCCGCATGTTTGGCATGCTTAACAGGATTCGTAACAAACGCGGCCAGACGCTCACGCGCGCGCGACATGATTTCATTGGAATAAAAAAATGGCGCTCCATGGCCTGGAATGACTGTGAGAGGGAGCAACTCCTCAATCAGATCCAGGGTAGAAGAAACTTCATCAAAAGCGGACTCGCCCTCTAATTCGGGGAAAACAATACCAAAGCCGTTTTCCCACAACGCATCAGCAGAAACAAGCAGGCGTGTATCGCGCTGAAAAAACACAAGCGAATGAGGGTCGTGACCTGCAGCCGAATGAATTTCCCAGACAAGACCACCTAAAACAATCTCAGCGCCGGGCTTTAGCAAGCCTTGAAAGCTGAATTGAGGACAAATTTGACCGGTGGGCTGATAGCTGAGTGCGACGGGGTCCCAATTTGAAACGAATTGAGATTGGCCCGGAGGTATTAGCGTTTTGAGTGATGGGAACTTGGCCTGTAAAGCGGCATTGCCACCGCAATGGTCACTGTGAAGATGCGTATTCAGCAGAAGATCCGGGGATAAGTTGCCAAGTGCAGATTGCACCAAAGCCACAGTTTGAGCGCTGTGAGAAGCGTAACCACTGTCAATCAGCGCTGTTGAACTTTCACCGGAAATAACAACTATGTTGGAAGACAGCCATCCCCTTTCGATGACCTGTAAACCAAGAGGAAAAGAAACTGAAGCAGGCAAAAAATTCCTTTCAGACATCGAAGACAAGATCATCAAAGAAAATCATACATTCAAAAAAACTTTGCGACCCTTGAGAACTTCGAGCGTGAAAAGGGAGCAAAAGGACGCGGCTAAAAAGACAGAACCGTAATTTTGTTGCTGCAGTGCAACATTTGTTCAACATAAAACTAAAGAGCGCTATGTTAAACGAAGCGACAATCTTAATAAATCTGGGTCATTGGGAGGCTTTTAAGAAAATAAAAAATTAAAAGACAGGCAATAAACATAAAGTGATTAAAAACAATCAGAGACTAGGGAAAACCCTTAAAGTAGGTGAATGATCACTGCTAGCAAACTCATCAAAGAATACTTTGAGGCCGGAAAAAAATTATTTGGACGGTTGCAAGCTCAACGACAAACCCAAACCCAAACCCAAACCCAAACCCAAACCCAAGGAGGCCGGACGGCTGTCAAGGTGCCGATTCGGGCTTTGAGTGTCAGTCACGCGCATCAGATCACTCAACATTTACTGGCACTGTCCAATGCAGACCGCTATCTGCGCTTTGGCTACAGTGCAAGCGATGAAATGATTCAGCGCTACGTTGCCGGCTTGAACTTTGATCGCGATGAGATTTTTGGCATCTACAACCGACGGCTTGAATTAATCGGAATGGCACATCTGGCGTATTCTGTGGAAACAGATTTCAGCAGCTGCGCAGAGTTTGGTGTCTCCGTGCTGGCTCATGCACGCGGCAAAGGCTACGGCGGCAGTTTATTCGACAGGGCCGTGATGCATGCGCGCAATGAAGGTGTGGAAATGATGTTCATCCATGCGCTCAGTGAAAACACCGCCATGCTGAACATCGCACGTCATTCCGGCGCCGTACTCCAAAGAGACGGTGCTGAAAGCGATGCCTACCTCAGGCTACGGCCTGCAGACTTGGACTCGCGAATGACAGAGATGTTCGAGGAGCATCTCGCTCAAACCGACTATCGATTGAAGGTGCAGGCCAAACAGTTCTGGGATGTTGTGCGCATGATGCAAGAGGTGCGACTTGGCGTGCGTGAGGCGAAAACGCGTACACCAAGCTAAGGCTTTGACAGCGCCTTAGGCATTGAAATCAATATCGGCTATCCTTGAGCTCTTATTAACTACCGAACACCTACGTGTCCGACGCCCCCCCCAGTCGATCCCATAAAACGGAAGACAAACGCGGCTTTCTGCAAAAGCTAGCTGAAATGCTTCACCCCGGCCCCGACTCTAAAGACGAGTTGATAGAGACCCTGGTCGAAGCGCAAGACAACGAAGTCATAGGCGCACAAAGCCGCGAGATGCTCGAAGGTGTCATACGCATGGCCGATATGACAGCTGGCGATGTAATGGTCGCAGCACCGCGCATGGACGTCATCAACATCGATGCGCCATTCGACGAATTGCTTCACCTGGTCATAGACACCGCCCACTCGCGCTTTCCTGTCTACGAAGGCGAAAAAGAAAATATTCTGGGCATCCTCATGGCCAAGGATTTGCTCAAACTGCAGCGCGCGCCGGAGCTGAATATTCGCGCCTTGCTGCGACCCGCTGCCTTTGTGCCCGAAAGCAAAGGCCTGAATGATTTGTTGCGTGAGTTTCGAGGGAACCGCAATCACCTGGCCATCGTGATAGACGAATTCGGACGTGTTGCCGGCCTCATCACGATTGAAGACGTACTCGAGCAAATCGTTGGAGAAATCGAAGACGAGTTTGACATTGCAGAAGACGACGGCGACATCTTTGGTCTTGGCGACCGGACCTACCGTGTCAGTGGCGACACCGCCATAGAGCGCGTCAACGAGGCCTTCGGGGTGAACCTGCCCGAAACTGATTTTGAAACTATCGGTGGCCTGGTAGCTCATGAAATGGGTCATGTACCCAAACGCAATGAACGACTGGTCTTGGCCGGCCTGCAGTTTGTTGTCTTGCACACCAAAGGTGGAGCCGTACGGTGGTTCAAGGTGTCTCCTGAAAATCAAGCCCCAACAGCCGGTCAAGTCGCCTGAGCCGGCTGAGTCGCAAAACGATCAGCCGCAAAGCGACTCATGCCGAGCTTCCAGACAGCAGCCCTGCCTCTTGAAGGCGCGCAAGAACAAGTCACAAGACAACCCGCATGGATTTCTGCGCTGCTTGTGCTGGCGGCCGGCTACGCCCATGCGCTGAGCATCGCCTGGCCTTTTTCAGACCTTGGCCCTTTACAAACAGGGCAAGCTTGGGGCGGCTTGCAAATCGGCTCGCTGGCCGTGTTGGCCTGGCAACTGGGGCCCACACTTTCAGCACGGCGTATTGGTCAGGCGGCTAAGTTGGCCTGGTTGTTTGCTTGCGCCATGCTGTGCGGCACATTCTGGTGGCTTTATATTTCGATGCATTTTTTTGGTGGCCTGCCCGCTCCGCTGGCCGTGCTGGCGGTTTTTGCGCTGGCCGCTGCCCTTAGCTTGTACTACGCACTGGCGGCCGCTTTGTTTGCATGGCTTGCACCCAGTGCTGCCGTAGGGCGGGCTGCCCTATTTGCTGCAGCTTGGCTGCTTGCCGAAATAGCCCGGGTTCAAGTATTCACCGGTTTCCCATGGGGTGAGGGCGGCTATGCGCACATAGACGGCTGGGCGCGGCCCCTGGCCGGTTGGGTGGGTGTTCATGGTTTGACACTGTTAGCGGCCTTCGTGGCTGCCTTGCTAGCAACTTGCCTGCGTGCCCTGCAAGCTACTCGCGGCCTGCAAGACGGCATGGCTACGGCAGCATTGCTGGTCGCGTGCCTGCTTGTGTCGCTGCTGCCTGCGGCCTATGCCCCTGCGCCCCTGCGTGCACCGCTGTCGGTCACCCTGTTGCAAGGCAATATTGCGCAAGACCAGAAGTTCCAAGCCGGCACGGGTGTGCGGGACGCACTGACTTTTTACGCAGAGCAGTTGCAGGCAGCCCAAACCGCACTGATCGTCTTGCCTGAAACGGCATTACCCCTGCTGCCCGCTCAGTTGCCGCCCGGTTATTGGGCTGCGATTGCACAGCGCTTTGCCACTGGCCAGCAGGCGGCGCTGATCGGCTTGCCAATCGGCTCAGCCCAAGAGGGCTACAGCAACGCTGTCCTGGGACTCAAACCAGGTGCAACAGCGTATCGCTACGAAAAACATCACCTGGTGCCATTTGGCGAATTTGTCCCTCCATTTTTCCAATGGTTCATCCGCATGATGAATATTCCGCTAGGAGACTTCAACCGCGGCCCTTTGGTGCAAACTGCGCTGGAATGGCAGGGCGAGCGCTTGGCGCCCAACATTTGCTATGAAGACCTTTTCGGGGAAGAAATCGGCGCCCAGTTCAAAGACGCGGCGCGTGCGCCCACCGTACTGGTCAACGTGAGCAACATCGCCTGGTTTGGCAACACAGTGGCCATTGACCAGCATCTGAACATCTCGCGGATGCGTGCACTTGAATTTGCCCGTCCCATGCTGCGCGCTACCAACACCGGCGCAACCGTGGTGATAGATGCGCAAGGCCGCGTCACGCATGCGTTGGAGCGTCATACACGCGGCGCTCTGGTGGCCCAGGTGCAGGGTGCTGACGGCCTGACCCTGTATGCGCGCTGGGTCTCGCACTTCGGGCTCACGCCCTGGTGGCTGCTGGGCGGCAGCGTCTTACTGATCGCCGCGCTAGCCCGCTGGCGCACGACCCGTCCAGTCTGAGTGCGCGGCGTAAAATGAAAGGGTTGGCGCGCCAAGCGCCTTGCCCCTAGAACCCAAGTTGCCATGCTCACTTTCCAGCAAATCATTCTCAAGCTCCAGTCGTACTGGGCTGACCAAGGCTGCGCCCTGCTGCAGCCCTATGACATGGAGGTCGGCGCAGGCACCTCGCACACCGCTACTTTTTTAAGAGCGCTTGGCCCCGAGCCCTGGAAAGCAGCTTACGTGCAGCCCAGCCGCCGCCCCAAAGACGGCCGCTACGGCGAAAACCCCAACCGCCTGCAACACTACTACCAGTACCAGGTGGTGCTCAAACCCGCGCCCAGCAACATCCTCGAGCTCTACCTCGGCTCGCTCGAAGCGCTGGGCTTTGACCTCAAGCAAAACGACATCCGCTTTGTCGAAGACGACTGGGAAAACCCGACGCTGGGCGCCTGGGGCCTGGGCTGGGAAGTCTGGCTCAACGGCATGGAGGTCACGCAGTTCACCTACTTCCAGCAAGTCGGCGGCATCAACTGTCAGCCCATCACCGGCGAGATCACCTATGGCCTGGAGCGCCTGGCCATGTACCTGCAGGGCGTGGACAACGTCTACAACCTGAACTGGACAGAGGGGCTCAGCTATGGGGACGTGTACAAACAAAACGAGGTCGAGCAATCGACCTATAACTTTGAGCACAGCGATGCTGAGTTTCTGTTCACCGCCTTTGCTGCGCATGAAAAACAAGCCAAACACTTGATCGAGACCCAGCTCGCGCTGCCAGCCTACGAGCAAGTGCTCAAAGCTGCGCACAGCTTTAACCTGCTCGACGCACGCGGCGCAATTTCCGTGACCGAGCGCGCCGCCTACATCGGCCGCATCCGCAACCTGGCGCGCGCCGTGGCACAAAGTTACTTTGACAGCCGTGAACGTCTGGGATTTCCGCTGGCGCCGCGCGAATGGGTGGCGCAAATGCAAACTGCCATGCCTGTGTTGAACCAGAAAGCCGCGTGAGCAAGATGACGATGACAACCGCAAATCTCTTGCTCGAACTCTTTGTTGAAGAGCTGCCGCCCAAGGCCCTGCAAACACTTGGCTCCGCTTTTGCGCTAGTCTTGTCTGAAGAATTGGCTAAGTCCGGCCTGCTTGAAAAACAAGTAGCGGCCGAAGACCCGCCTGATGGCAGACAGCCAGCTGCTAAACCCGGCTTTTCCCTTGTCCAACGATTTGCTTCGCCTAGAAGGTTGGGCGCCTACATCACCAATGTATCGTCCCAAGCGGCCGACAAAGCCGTCTCGCAAAAACTCATGCCCGTCAGTGTGGGGCTGGACGCCAGCGGCAACGCCACACCCGCGCTGCTCAAGCGGCTGAGCGCACTCGGTGCCGACGCTTCGGCCGTGCCGAAGCTCAAACGCGCCATGGACGGCAAGGCCGAGGCCCTGTTTTACGACAGCATGGTCAAGGGCGCGACGCTGGCCGAGGGCCTGCAAAAAGCCTTGCTCGAAGCCATCACCAAACTGCCCATCCCCAAAGTCATGAGCTATCAGCTCGAGCGTGACTGCGAGCTGCCCGGCTGGAGCAGCGTGAGTTTTGTGCGGCCTGCCCACGGCCTGCTGGCCTTGCATGGCGCGGATGTCGTGCCAGTGCATGCGCTGGGCCTGACTTCAGGCAATAGCACCCAAGGCCACCGTTTTGAAGCATCTGTTTCGCCCGTGGTCATCCAGCATGCCGACCAGTACGCAGAAACGCTGCTAAAAGACGGCGCTGTGATCGCTAGCTTTCTAGTGCGCAAGATGGAGATCGTGCGCCAGCTGGCTGCTGCGGCTGCCAGCATTGGCGGCGGTGTGAAGCCGATTGAAGACGAGGCGCTGCTCGACGAAGTCACGGCCTTGGTCGAGCGGCCCAAGGTGCTGGTCTGCAGCTTTGAAAAAGAGTTCCTCGCGGTACCGCAGGAATGCCTGATCCTGACCATGAAGGCCAATCAAAAATACTTTCCGCTGCTCGACGCCGCCGGCAAACTGACAAACCGGTTTTTGGTGGTCAGCAACATCAACCCGGCAGACGCCAGTGCGGTGATTGGTGGCAACGAGCGCGTGGTGCGTCCTCGTTTGGCAGACGCCAAATTTTTCTTCGACCAGGACCGCAAAAAGACACTGGCTTCGCGTGTGGCCGGCCTGGACAAAGTGGTTTATCACAACAAGCTCGGCTCGCAGGGCGAACGTGTGGCGCGTGTGCGCGCGATTGCCCAGGCCATCGGCCAGCAACTCGGCGGCGCTGCGCTGGCGGCACAAGCCGACCAGGCGGCCCAACTCGCCAAAACCGATCTGGTGACCGACATGGTGGGCGAGTTCCCCGAGCTGCAAGGCATCATGGGCCGCTACTACGCGCTCAACGACGGCCTGGCGCCCGAGGTCGCCGACGCGATAGAAGACCACTACAAGCCGCGCTTTGCCGGCGACGAGCTGCCGCGCAGCCCGGTCGGGCTGGCGGTGGCGCTGGCCGACAAGCTCGAGACACTGGTGGGCATGTTTGGCATTGGCAACCTGCCGACCGGCGACAAGGACCCGTTTGCGCTGCGCCGTCATGCGCTGGGCGTGGTGCGTATGCTGGCCGACAAGGCGCTGCCATTGAATCTGGACGCGCTGGTGCAAGACGCCAGCCGTGTCTTCGGCGACAAAATCACCGATGCGTCGCCGGCTTTGCTCGACTTCATCTACGAGCGCCTGTCCGGCAGCCTGCGCGAACAGGACTACAGCGCGCAGGAAGTCGACGCCGTGCTGGCCTTGCGTCCGCAGCAACTCGGCGATGTCAGCCGCCGGCTGGCCGCGGTGCGCGCCTTTGTTGCACTGCCCGAGGCCCCAGCCCTGGCTGCCGCCAACAAGCGCATAGCCAACATCCTCAAAAAGACCGACGATGTAGACGATCATTTCAGAGTGGACTTGTTGCTAGAGGACGCTGAAAAAGCGCTTCACACTGCAATGCAAATCTTTTTGCCCGAAGCGCAGAGGATGTTCGAGTCAGGCAATTACACCGACAGCCTGCAGGAACTGGCTTTTTTCCGCGAGCCTGTCGATGCTTTCTTCGACAGCGTCATGGTCAACGCCGAGCAGCTCGATGTGCGCCGGAACCGCCTGGGCTTGCTCAAAACCCTGCACGTGGCCATGAACCGTGTGGCCGATTTGTCGAAACTGGCCAGCTAGGCTTGTCATGAAACTAGTCATCCTAGACCGCGACGGCACGATCAATCGCGACAGCGACGACTACATCAAGTCGCCTGATGAATGGCAAGCCCTGCCTGGTGCGCTGGAAGGCATTGCCAGACTGACGCATGCAGGCTGGCGCGTCGTCATCGCCTCCAACCAATCGGGTTTGGGGCGCGGCTTGTTTGATGTGGCGGCGCTCAACGCCATGCATGCCAAGATGAATAAGCAGCTGGCCACCATGGGCGGGCGTATTGACGCGGTGTTTTACTGCCCGCACACCCCCGACGACAACTGCCGCTGCCGCAAACCCCTGCCCGGGCTTTTTGAGCAGATCGGTCAGCGCTATGGGGTCCCACTCAAGGGTGTTCCTGCATGCGGTGACACCGTACGTGACGTGGTGGCCGGCGCCAGCGCCGGTTGCGAGCCGCATCTTGTCTTGACCGGCAAGTCCAGCGCATTTCTGGCGGGAGGTCAGCCCGAAGGCTTGCCGGCCGGCACGCGGCTGCACCGGGACCTGTCAGCCTTTGCCGACTTTTTGCTCGAACGCAGCGCAAGCGCCGGCCAAGAGCTGCCGGTAGCGCATCCTGCGCCCTGACTTGTTTTAAAGACCGCCATGCCAATCATCCGCTCCATCGTTCATTTGCTCTGGATGGTTGTCACTGTGATCCCCTGGGCGCTGGCGGTGTTGGTGGCTGCACCCTTCATGAACAGCACCCGCATTTATTGGATGTGCGCCGGCTGGTTGCGTATGGCAGTGACCGGCGGCACCGTGATCCTGGGCATCCAGAACCGCGTCACCGGCATGGAAAACCTGCCCACCGGGCAGACCAGTGCTTGCGTGTTGCTGGTCAAACATCAAAGCACATGGGAGACTTTTTCAATGGTCACCTTGATGCCGCATCCGCTGGCCTATGTGTTCAAAAAAGAACTCTTGCACGTGCCGTTTTTTGGTTGGGCCATGAGCCGCATGGACATGATTCACATCGACCGCAGCAAGCGCGCCGAAGCCTTCTCCAAGGTGGTCGAGCAGGGCCGGCGACTCATGAGCCAGGGCGTTTGGGTCATCATGTTCCCGGAAGGAACGCGCATTGCACGCGGCCAACAGGGTGTTTATAAAAGCGGCGGCACGCGGCTGGCCATAGAGACCGGCGCGCCCGTGATTCCGGTGGCGGTGACCTCGGCCAAATGCTGGCCGCGCAAGGCTTTTATCAAGCGCCCCGGTATTGTGGACATATCAATCGGCAAGCCCATCAGCAGCGTAGGCCGCAAGCCTGAAGAATTGATGAGCGAGGTGCAAGCCTGGATCGAGGGGGAAATGCGCCGCCTCGACCCCGAGGCCTATCTGCACGAAAGCAGCACCGCCGCCAAGCGCTGATGCGCTGACTGCGCAGAGTCCGGCTTGCAACTAAACTGCCACCATGCACACGCTCCTTCAGCGAACACTCGATCTGTTTGCGCCCGAGCCTGCGTCTGCAGCGGCACCTTCACCCGCACCTTCACCTGTGTTGCCGTCGGCACCGGCCGATACCCGCCCCACCCAAAGTCTGCAAGAAGCGCTGGCCCCGGCCACTTACCGCCACCCTGAGGCTAACCGTGAAGCCTTGCTGGACGGCGTGTTGGTGGCCTATGCATTCAAGCGCGGCAAGCGCCGCACCATCGGGTTTTCTGTGGGTGCTGAAGGTCTGGCGGTGAGTGCGCCCAAATGGGTGCTGCTCAACGAAATTGACCGTGCCGTCCAGGAAAAAGCCGGCTGGATTGTGAAAAAACTGCAGGAAACCCGGGAGCGCCACAAACGCCTGGAGGCCGTTCGCATTGACTGGAAAGACGGCGCCACCCTGCCTTTTCTGGGTGGCGTGCTGACGGTTGTGCTCGACCCTCGGCAATCGGTGTCCGCCATGGTGGTGCAGCCCGTCAGCGCCGTACCCGATGCCGTTGATGGCGCTCAGGGGCTGCCGCCAACTGATGAGCACAACACGCTGTGTCTGGGGCTGGCGCATAACGCAACAGCCACGCAAATCCGCGATGCCGCCCAGGCCTGGTTGATGCGCTACGCCAGGCAGCTGTTTGAGCAACGCCTGAACCACTTTGCGCCAGAGCTCGGCGTTCAGTGGCGTCGCCTCAGCCTGAGCAGCGCCGGCACCCGCTGGGGCAGCGCCAGCGCCGACGGTTCTATCCGTTTGAATTGGCGACTCATTCACTTCAAGCTATCGGTCATTGACTATGTGGTGGTGCACGAGCTCAGCCACTTGCGCGTGATGGACCACAGCCCGCGCTTTTGGGACACGGTGCGCCATGTTGTGCCCGACTATGCCGAGCTGCGTTCCCAGCTCAAAGACGAAATGGTGCCCAAATGGTGAGTGGTGCACTGCGCGTGCTGGTCGTTGAAGACGACGAGCTCATGCTCGAGCTCTACCAATGCCAATTTGAAATCTGGGCCCTGCCTGTGGCTTGCAGCTGGATGAGTTCGGCCGCCGACGTCTTGCAAGGCATTGACCAGCTGCGCCCGGACCTGTTGATCACCGACTTGTCGATGCCCGGCATGGACGGCCAGCAGATGCTGCGCGAAATCGAAGGCCGGCCGCTGCACGCCGCCATGCAGATCCTTGTGGTCAGCGGTTTGCTGCCGGAGCAGATCAATGCCCAGGGGGGGCTTTCTGCGCGCATGGAGGTTTTGAAAAAGCCGGTTGACTTTGCCTGGCTCAAGCGCCGCGTGGCTGATTTGGTGCTGGTCCGTCAGGGCTAAGCCAGGCGTCTTGCCTCAACAGCTTTCGTTTTCACCATGGCCACGACTTACACCATCAGCGACCTTGCCAAAGAGTTTGACCTGACCACCCGCGCCATGCGCTTTTACGAAGACATGGGCCTGCTGCAACCTGTACGCGCAGGCCCCGGCGGGCGCAACCGCATCTACAGTGCCCGCGACCGCACCCGGCTCAAGCTGACTTTGCGCGCCAAGCGCCTGGGCCTGTCGCTGACAGAGGCCAAGGACATCATTGACTCTTACGACAGTCCGCGCGACACCGTGCCGCAATTGAAAAAATTTCTGGCCGTGCTGGCAGGTCATCGCCAACAACTCGAGAGCCAGATGACCGACCTGCAAGCTAATCTGGAGGAGCTCAAGGCGCATGAAAAAGAAACCTGCGCCCTGCTCAACAAGGCCAGCCGCAAGCCAGTGAAAAAACAAAGTCGTCCATAATTGACGTTAACGTCAACGCTGCACTTTTACCTGTAATCCAACATGTCTCACACCCAAGCCCCGTTGGCCAGTCAAGACGCCGAGGCGCTCTTTGCCAGAGTACAGGCCAGCTTTGTGCGCCAGGGCCTGATGCAGCACTTGGGCGCGCGGCTCGTGCGTGTCGAGCCCGGCTTGTGTGAAGTGGTGCTGCCTTACTCAGACCGCGTGACCCAGCAACAAGGCGGCTTTCATGGCGGCGCCATGGGCGCGCTGGCCGACATTGCCGGGGGCTATGCCGGTCTGACGGTGGCACCAGCAGGCATGGAAGTGACCACGGTCGAATACAAGGTCAACTTTTTGGCCGCCTTTCGGGATGGCGAGTTGCGCGCCACCGGCCGCGTGCTCAAGGGCGGCAAACGCATCATCGTCACCATGGCCGAAGTCCGGCACGTGGCGGCCGACGGCAAGGTCAGCGACTGCGCCGTGATGCAGCAGACTTTGGTGCCGGTGGCGCAGACTTACTGAGCGCAAAGACCCTCAAATCGCTGCAGACCTATCGCAAGGAAATTTCATGAACAATCTGCCCGGCCTGGACTTTCAACTTGGCGAAGACGTCGACGCCCTGCGTGACGCGGTGCGCGAATTTGCGCAAGCCGAGATCGCACCGCGCGCTGCTGAGATCGACAAACACGACCAGTTCCCCATGGACTTGTGGCAAAAAATGGGCAGCCTGGGCGTGCTCGGCATCACCGTGGGTGAGGAATACGGCGGCGCCAACATGGGCTACCTGGCGCACATGGTCGCCATGGAAGAAATCTCGCGCGCCAGCGCCAGCGTGGGTCTGTCTTACGGCGCGCACAGCAATTTGTGCGTCAACCAGATCAAGCGTAACGGCACCCCCGAGCAGCGCAGCAAGTACCTGCCCAAACTCATCAGCGGCGAACACGTGGGCGCGCTGGCCATGAGCGAGCCCGGTGCGGGCAGCGACGTGCTGGGCATGAAGCTGCGCGCTGAAGACAAAGGCGGCTACTACCTGCTCAACGGAAGCAAGATGTGGATTACTAACGGCCCTGACGCCGACACGCTGGTGGTCTACGCCAAGAGCGAGCCCGAGCTCGGCGCACGCGGCGTGACGGCCTTTCTCATTGAAAAAAGCATGCCCGGTTTCTCTGTGGCGCAAAAGCTAGACAAGCTCGGCATGCGCGGCAGCCACACGGGCGAGCTGGTGTTTCACAACGTTGAAGTGCCGCTGGCCAATGTGCTTGGCGGCCTGAACCAGGGCGCCAAGGTGCTGATGAGCGGGCTGGACTACGAGCGCGCGGTGCTGTCCGGCGGGCCGCTGGGCATCATGCAGGCGGTGATGGACAACGTCGTTCCCTACATCCACGAGCGCAAGCAGTTCGGCCAAAGCATTGGCGAGTTTCAGCTCATTCAGGGCAAGCTCGCTGACATGTACACCGTGCTGCAAGCCGGACGCTCGTTTGCCTACACGGTGGCTAAAAACCTCGATGCCCTGGGCGCCGAGCATGTGCGCCGCGTGCGCAAAGACTGCGCCAGCGTGATCTTGTGGACCGCCGAAAAAGCCACCTGGATGGCCGGCGAAGGCGTGCAAATTTTTGGCGGTAACGGTTACATCAACGACTACCCGCTGGGCCGTCTGTGGCGCGACGCCAAGCTCTACGAGATCGGCGCGGGCACCAGCGAAATCCGCCGCATGCTCATCGGCCGTGAGCTGTTTGCAGAAACCATGTAGCGCTTTGGGCGCTCACAAAAAAATAATCTTATGACGACCTCAATCAGCGACCTCTTTGCCCACAACCGCGCCTGGGCAGCGCAAATGGAGGCCGAGCGCCCCGACTTTTTTACCAGCCTGGTGCAGCAGCAAACGCCCAAGTACATGTGGATAGGCTGCTCTGACAGCCGCGTACCGGCCAACCAGATCACGGGGCTGGAGCCCGGCGAGGTGTTCGTGCATCGCAACGTGGCCAACGTGGTAGTGCACTCAGACCTCAATGCCTTGTCAACCATTCAGTTCGCTGTTGAGCGTTTGAAGGTCGAGCACGTCATGGTGGTCGGTCACTACGGTTGCTCGGGCGTGCGCGCCGCGCTGGAAGGCGCGCGCATCGGCCTGGCAGACAACTGGCTGCGCCATATTCAAGACGTGCGCGACTTGCACCGCGACTTGCTCGAGAGCATTGCTGAAGAGCGGCGCTGCGACGCTCTGGTCGAGCTCAACGCCATCGAGCAAGTGGTCAACGTCGCCCAAAGCACGGTCTTGCAAGATGCCTGGCTGCGCGGTCAGGTGGTCGCCTTGCATGGCTGGGTGTACGGCATTCACGACGGCTTGCTCAAAGACATGGGCATCACAGTCACCGGCAACGACAGCCTGGAAGCGGTCTACAAGGCGGCTATTCAAGGCGTGGGGCAGGCCAAGCGGCTCTGAACAAGCAGATTATTTATTTGAGGTAGTTTTTATGTCTGAATCCATCGTCATCCTAGGCGCTGCGCGCACCCCCATGGGCGGCTTTCAGGGCGACTTCGCCAGCCTGGCTGCGCACGACCTGGGTGGCGCCGCCATCCGCGCCGCTGTCGAGCGCGCCGGTGTCGCGCCTGACAAAATTGACGAAGTGCTGTTTGGCAATTGCCTGATGGCCGGCCAGGGCCAGGCGCCTGCGCGTCAGGCGGGCTTTAAGGGCGGCTTGCCGGCCAGCACCGGCGCTGTCACGCTGTCCAAAATGTGCGGCTCGGGCATGGAGGCCACCCTACTGGCGCACGACCAATTGGTGGCGGGCAGCCGCGACCTGATGGTCGCTGGCGGCATGGAGAGCATGACCAACGCACCGCACCTGCTGCCCAAAGGCCGCAGCGGCATCCGCATCGGCCACGACCGCATTTATGACCACATGATGCTCGACGGCCTGGAAGACGCTTACGAGCCGGGCCGCGCCATGGGCACCTTTGGTGAGCAGTGCGCTGACAAATATCAGTTCACCCGGGAAGCGCAAGACGCCTTTGCCATTGCCAGCGTGCAGCGCGCCAAGGCCGCTACCGATTCGGGCGCCTTCAAGGCAGAGATCACGCCGGTCACCGTCAAGACGCGCAGCGGCGAAGTTTTAGTTGCCATCGACGAAGGCCCGGGCAAGGTCAAGCTCGACAAAATCAGCAGCCTCAAACCGGCCTTCAAAAAAGATGGCACCATCACCGCCGCTTCCAGCTCGTCCATCAACGACGGCGCCGCCGCCCTGGTGCTGGCGCGCGCATCGACTGCCCAGGCTCTGGGCGCCAAGCCGATTGCCCGCATCGTCGGCCACGCCACTTTTGCGCAAGCGCCCGAGTGGTTCACCACCGCCCCGGTGGGCGCCGTGCAAAAACTGCTCAAAAAAATCGGCTGGAGCGTCAAAGACGTGGACCTGTGGGAAGTCAACGAAGCCTTTGCCGTGGTGCCCATGGCCGCCATGAAAGAGCTGGGCCTCAGCCACGACATCGTCAACGTCAACGGCGGCGCCTGCGCGCTGGGTCACCCGATAGGCGCCAGCGGCGCGCGCATCATCGTCACCCTGCTGTACGCGCTCAAGGCGCGTGGCCTCAAGCGTGGCGTGGCCACCTTGTGCATAGGCGGCGGCGAAGGCACAGCCCTCGCTGTAGAACTTATCTAATCCACCGCCCTCAGGCCCCGTGCCGCACTAGCTTGCCCTAGGGGAAGCTAGTGACTAGCCATTGCGGCCGTGTCATTAAACGAAAGATTGCGGCCAATACGGGCTTGCGGTTTTACGCACACAAGATATAGTACTTTTATCGTAAATAAGCCCAAAGCTAATCCAGCAAGTGGGTGGACTGCAGCGAAGGAGTGCACGGCTTCATGGAAAAGTTAGATCAAACGTTAGGCTCCACAAACTGAATCACCGTTAATCAAAGGTTGAAATGAAGCGCGATTGGGACACGATTCGAGAGCTCTTGAACAAGGTCGAGGAGTGCACCTTACCTACGGAGATGGTTCGGCTAGCGGATTTCGATGAACAGCGAGCAGCCGCAATCTCCTATCACATGAGTCTTTTAATTGAGGCCGGCCTTGTCAAGGGTCAGGTAGTGCAGACGACCGGACCAGAAGTTAAGGAGTTCTTCGCCCAGAGCCTAACTTGGGAGGGTCATGAGTTCCTTGACTCAATCCGCAACGACACTGTTTGGACAAAGACAAAGAAGGTCTTCACAGAGAAGGGAATTGAAATGTCATTTGACCTTGTGAAGTCTGTAGCCCAGGTACTGGTCAAAGCAGCCTTGGGTGGCACAAGCGATAACCAGGGCTTTCCCTCTTCCTGAGTCCAAATTTCAATCTCACCCTAAAGGCTCACCATGGATTACGGTTATCTGTCTCAGAAGCTAAGCGCAGCAAGAGATGTACTCATGCTGCCAACCTCATCAGGGGAGGCAGACTCAATTGTGGAGGCCTTCAAAATACTCAGAACTGCCTTTCACCGCATGGACGAGAGCGGGCTTGACGGCGATGCTCGTAAACGGGTGCGTAAGCTTGAGGAACTCATGAATACGGCTGGGCTTGTCGATCCTGACTCAGTAGGGCTCTGGACAATTAAGGCTCAGCTACTTGGAACTGAAGAGAAGCTTGAACTCTCGCGGTGTGTAGAGGCGCTCGCGCACTGGTTTCGCGAAAGGCAGTAGGTTCTGCGCTTGTTCATGTGAGCCGGCATACATATGCCAGTTTTGTTTCCGGGGCGTGTCGCCTAACCCCTCACTCAAACGGAGCACCAACAGCAGGCCGCTATGCCTGGTCTGGCTGTACGCGCTACGTTTTCGCCCGCTCGAGCCTGGCGCCCCCCAGTATTTGCCCGCTTGCCTTGAACGTTAAATTTCACCGCGCGACCGAGTATTTTGTAGATACAATTAAACATGCTCACATGGGACGAACCCAAGCGTAAGCTGAACATCAAGAATCACGGGCTTGACTTCGTTGGGTGCGACGCAATCTGGGACCACTTCACAGTGACCCGCGAAGACAAACGGCAAGACTATGGTGAAGAGCGCCTGGTTTGCTTTGGCCTTCTTGAGGCTGATGTGGTTGTGATGGTTTACACAGAACGCCCGAAAGGGCCCCACGTGATATCGCTGCGAAAGGCAGAAAAACATGAAGCTCGCTACTACCGCCAAGTTGCCAAAGAAAACCTCGGCTAAGGTCAACGACCCAGACAACCCGGCATGGACGGAAGAAATGCTGGGTGCTCCTGTCTTCAAGCGTGGCCGCGGTCCTCAGGCAGTGCCTACAAAGGTACTTACCTCCGTCCGCTTGGATGCTGATATCTTGGAGTTCTTCAAGTCAACCGGGGCGGGGTATCAATCCAGAATCAACGCTGCGCTTCGTCTGGAAGTGGAACGAAATTTGGCGGGTCGTCCAAGAACGACAACGCGCAAGCGCGTTGCGGCTTGAGTTCGACGTTACCCATGTGTCGAATACAACGCTTCTCGCTCACAGGTTTAAACCAAGCCTGGATTCTGAAGAAGACGACAATCCCAGCGCAAACCCGCCAATTCGCAAAGGAGCCCCATGCCCATCACCAAAGGATTCCGCCAGCTGGTCGACGAAGCCATGGCCGAGGTCACTACCCTCAGCGTGGCGCAAGTTCAGGCGCGCATGGGCAGTGCTGACTTGCAGATTGTCGACATTCGAGACCCGCGCGAGCTTGAGCGTGGCGGCACTGTGCCCGGCGCTTTGCTGGCGCCGCGCGGCATGCTGGAGTTCTGGGTGGACCCGGCTTCGCCGTATTTCAAACCGGTGTTCGGCGACGAAAGCCGCCAGTTCGTGCTGTTTTGTGGCGCCGGCTGGCGAAGTGCGCTGGCGGCCAAGGCGCTGCAAGACATGGGCATGACCAACGTGGCGCACATCGATGGCGGTTTTGCCGACTGGTGCGCTCAGGGTGCGCCGGTGCAAACCCTGGAAGAACACAAGGCCGCCAGCCGGCCTGCCGGCAAGGCCTGAGCCGCGTGGCCTTGGCCGCAAACGCAGCTTGTCCCTGCGGCCGTGAGGCCAAGCCCGGCCAGCCGCGCCAACTGGCCGACTGCTGCGGCCCTTACCTTCACGACTTTGAACAACGGCCCGCGCCGGACGCACCCAGCCTGATGCGCTCGCGCTACAGCGCCTTTGTGCTGGAGCGCGCCGACTACCTGCTGGCCACCTGGCACGCCCGCACACGGCCGGCCACGCTGAGCTTTGAGCCTGATGCCCGTTGGCTGGGACTGGAAGTGCGCGCTCACGTAAGCACCGGGCCTGATGATGCCGAAGTCGAGTTTGTGGCGCGCATGCGCGTAGCCGGCAAGGCGGTGCGCCTGCATGAGCGCAGCCGCTTTGTGCTGGAGGCTGGGCGCTGGTTTTATGTCGATGGCGAGCAACTCTGAGCATCGCGCCACTCGGGCAGCCGGCGCAAGCCTTGCCTTTATCATCAGGTCATGAAATACCAAGCGGTTTTATTTGATTGCGATGGCGTGCTGGTTGACAGCGAAACCATCACCAACGGGGTCTTGCGCGACATGCTCGCAGAGTCCGGCTGGCAGCTGACACTGGCCCAATGCATGGCGCATTTTGTTGGTAAGGCGGTGCATGACGAGCGCCAACTCATCGAGTCGCACACCGGCCAGCCCCTGACCGAGGCCTGGATGGCCAGCTTTCGCGAGCGTCGCAACCAGGGCTTGGTCAGCAGTTTGCAGCCGATTGACAACGCCCTGGCCGCCGTTAAGCAAATACATACCAAGTACGCCGGCCGGATTGCCTGCGCATCCGGCGCAGACCGTTTCAAGGTGGAGTTGCAGCTGAAAAAATGCGGGTTTATGCCTTACTTTGAAGGCTTTATCTTCAGCGGCCATGAAATGCCACGCACCAAGCCGGCCCCCGACGTTTACCTGGCTGCGGCGGCGGCCCTGGGGGTGGCGCCGCAGCACTGCGCAGTGGTCGAAGACACGGTCACCGGCGTCATGGCCGGCTTGGCCGCGGGTGCAACGGTCTATGGCTACAGCCCCTCCTCAGCCGGCCATGACGCCCCCCAGGCCTTGCTGGCGGCGGGTGCACAGCGGGTTTTCACTGACATGGACGCCCTGGCCGGCCTTCTTTAAGGCTTCTTCACGAAATCCCTCACTGGTGATAAGCTGTAATGCTGCACTGTTTTTAACCTTAACTAAAGAGAGCCTTATGCCCGGACTTCTACCCAATGTCGACCCTGACGGCCTGCTCGAATTTTCGGTGGTCTACACCGACCGGTCCCTTAACCACATGTCCAAGAGCTTTCAGGGCGTGATGACGGACATTTCCGGCATGCTCAAGGAAGTCTATGGCGCGCATTCCGCCGTGCTGGTGCCCGGCAGCGGCACCTATGGCATGGAATCGGTGGCCCGCCAGTTTGCCGGCGGCAAACACGTGATGGTCATCCGCAATGGTTGGTTCAGCTACCGCTGGACGCAGATTTTTGACATGGGCCAGATTCCCGCGACGCACACAGTGATCAAGGCGCGCCAGACAGCCGCCGAGGCGCAAGCCCCCTGGGCACCGGCACCGATTGCCGAAGTGCAGGCCGCCATTGCCAAAGAAAAGCCGGCGGTGGTGTTCGCGCCGCACGTTGAAACCTCTGCCGGCATGATCCTGCCCGACAACTACCTGCGTGCTGTGGCCGATGCCGTACACGCGGTGGGCGGCTTGTTTGTGCTGGACTGCATTGCCTCCGGTGCCATGTGGGTGGACATGAAAGCCACGGGCGTTGATGTGCTGGTCTCTGCGCCGCAAAAAGGCTGGAGCAGCTCACCTTGCTGCGCCATGGTCATGCTCAGCGAGCGTGCCCGCACCGCCATCGAAGGCACCACCAGCTCCAGCTTTTCCTGCGACCTCAAAAAGTGGCTGCAGATCATGGAAACCTACGAAAAAGGCGGCCATGCTTACCACGCCACATTGCCTACCGACGCCCTGACGCGTTTGTGCAGCGTCATGAAAGAGACCCAGGCTTACGGCTTTGCCAAGGTCAAGGCCGAGCAGGAGCTGCTGGGCAAAAAAGTACGCACGCTGTTTGAAGACCGCGGCCTGCGCAGTGTGGCTGCCGAAGGCTTCAAGGCGCCGGGCGTGGTGGTCAGCTACACCACCGACCAGGATATCCACACAGGTAAGAAGTTCCTGGAGCAAGGCCTGCAAACGGCCGCTGGTGTGCCGCTGCAATGCGATGAGCGGCCGGACTTCAAGACCTTCCGTATCGGCCTGTTTGGCTTGGACAAGTGGCACCATGTCGACCACACCGTGGCCAACCTGGCCGGCGCTTTAGACCGTGTCGGCTTGACTGAAAACGTAGCCGAAGCCGTCGCCGGCTGACACCTCGATCCGCGCTGGCAGCGCTTTGACTGGCAGCGCCTTCTTTCTTACAAAGAGTGACTTCCATGAAATGTGCACTGGTGGGTTCCCGTTTTTTTGCGGCTTCAGTTTTTGAGGCGCTGCGTCACGAAGAGGGCATAGAGTTCATCGGCATCGTGGCCCCGGCTGAGGACGATCGTCTGGCCGTGGCCGCACGTGCTGCCGGCATTGCCTTGCACGTGTTGGAGAACCCCAAAATTGTGCCCGGCCACGCGATTCCCGAGGGCACGGACCTGATCATCGCCGCCCACACCCATGCCCGCGTGAGTGACGAGGCGCTGGCGCGTTCTCGTCTGGGCGGTGTCGGCTACCACCCTTCGCTGTTACCCCGGCACCGCGGCATTGCAGCGGTGGAGTGGACGATTCTTGAAGGCGACGCGATTGCCGGCGGCTCGGTCTACCACCTGGCCGACGGCTGGGACGCCGGTGGCATTGCCGCGCAGGACTGGTGCTTTGTCAAAAAAGGTGAGAACGCACGCGAGTTGTGGGAGCGCGCGCTGGCGCCCATGGGCATCAAGCTCTTGCGCCAAGTGGTGCACGGTGCGCGCCAGACCGGTAAGGTGCCGGCCAACGTGCAAGATCCGGCCTTTGCCACCCGCGCCCCCATGATCCGCAAGGCTGTCTTGCTGCCCGGTGAGGCCGCGCCCACCAACACCTCGCTGGTGGTGTCCATCGTCGGCACCGACCGCCCGGGCATCGTCAATTCTCTGGCTGATCGTGCGCAGCGCTTCGGCGCCAACTGGGCCGCCAGCCGCATGACCCGTCTGGCCGGTGAATTTGCCGGCATGGTTCATATCGAGGTACCGCGCGAGAACGCGCAGGCATTGACCAACTCTTTGCAAGGCCTGGCCTCCAGCGGTTTGCAGGTGGTGATCGCCGGCAGCGAAGGCGCTGCACTGCCCGCCTCGCAGCGCCTGGTCGAGCTGGAACTGGTCGGGCAAGACCAGGTCGGCATCGTCAGCAAACTCACCAAGCTGCTGGCCGAGCGCGCCATCAGCATTGAGAGCATTCACACCGACATCGTGCGCAGCAGCACGGATGGTCAAAAGACATTCAAGGTCAAGGCGCAATTGCGCGTGCCGGCCTCCCTGTCGGTGGAGGCGCTGCAGCGCGACGTGGGCGCCCTGGCCAGCGACATGATGCTGGACATCGCCCTGGGCGAGGGCGCACAGGCCGGGCTCTGATTCAGCCTGCTATCGCAGCGCTTTGCTGCAGCGGCGCGCAGTTTGCTTTTTCGGGCACTCTGCGCATGCTTGATGGCAGCTGCCGGCCGGCAGCACGCGGCACCCGGTAACAAGGAAACACATGTCAGTTCTGCAAACCCAGCTCAATGTCCGATCGGCCGACTTCCAAGCCAATGCAGCCGTCCTGCGCGAGCAGGTGCAAGACCTGGCGGTGCAGCTTGCCAAAGTGGCTGCCGGCGGTGGCGAGGCAGCGCGTGCCAAACATGTGGCGCGCGGCAAGTTGCCGCCGCGCGAACGCGTGCAGATGCTGCTGGACCCGGGCACGCCTTTTCTGGAGCTGGCGCCGCTGGCCGCGCTGGCCATGTACCCGGACCGCGATGGCAGTGACAGCGCACCCTGCGCCGGTTTGATTGCCGGCGTCGGCCGTGTCAGCGGTATCGATTGCCTGATCATCTGCAACGACGCCACTGTCAAGGGCGGCACCTACTACCCGATGACAGTGAAAAAGCATTTGCGTGCCCAGGAAGTGGCGATGCAAAACAATTTGCCCTGCATTTACCTGGTGGACTCGGGCGGCGCCAACCTGCCCAACCAGGACGACGTATTCCCGGACCGCGAGCACTTCGGCCGCATTTTCTACAACCAGGCCAACATGAGCGCGCAGGGCATCGCGCAGATTGCCGTGGTCATGGGCAGTTGCACAGCGGGCGGCGCTTATGTGCCGGCCATGAGTGACGAGACCATCATCGTCAAAAACCAGGGCACTATTTTTCTGGGCGGCCCGCCGCTGGTCAAAGCCGCCATCGGCGAGATCGTCAGCGCCGAAGACCTGGGCGGCGGCGACGTGCACACCCGCTTGTCTGGCGTGGCCGACCATCTGGCGCAAAACGACGCGCACGCGCTGGCACTGGCGCGGCAGGCCGTCGCCAGCCTGAACCGCAGCAAGCACGTTGAACAAACCCTGCGCACGCCGGTGCCGCCGCTCTATGAGGCCAGCGAGCTTTACGGCGTGATACCGGCCGACACGCGCAAGCCCTATGACGTGCACGAGGTGATCGCCCGCATCGTCGATGGCAGCGAGTTTCATGAGTTCAAGGCGCGTTTTGGCGCTACGCTGATGTGTGGTTTTGCGCACATCGAAGGCATGCCGGTCGGCATCATCGCCAACAACGGCGTGCTGTTTTCTGAAAGCGCGCAAAAGGGCGCGCACTTCATCGAGCTGTGCTGCCAGCGCAAGGTGCCGCTGGTGTTTTTGCAGAACATCACCGGCTTCATGGTCGGCAAAAAATACGAAAACGAAGGCATTGCCCGCCACGGCGCCAAGATGGTCACGGCGGTGGCCACGGCCAGCGTGCCCAAGTTCACGGTGATCATTGGCGGCAGTTACGGCGCCGGTAACTACGGCATGTGCGGCCGCGCTTTTTCGCCTCGCTTTTTATGGATGTGGCCGAACGCGCGCATCTGTGTGATGGGCGGCGAGCAGGCGGCCGGTGTGCTGGCCACTGTCAAGCGCGACGGCATTGAAGGGCGCGGCGGCCAATGGAGCGCCGACGAAGAAGCGACCTTCAAGCAACCCGTGCTCGACCAGTTCGCCCACCAGTCGCACCCTTACTACGCCAGCGCGCGCCTGTGGGACGACGGCGTGATCGACCCGGCCGACACCCGCCGCGTGCTGGCGCTGGGCCTGTCGGCTTCGCTCAATGCGCCGATAGGCGAGCCGAAGTTCGGCGTGTTCCGGATGTAGGGTGGGGCGCAGGATGAAAGTCTTTTTTGTATTGTTTCTTGCGCTGCAGCTGTGTGGAAGTTTGTGGGCCCAAGAAGACAAATCCAGCCCAGCGGTCGAAGTGCTGGCCAAAGACCTGCGAGAGGAGGTGCTGCGCACCCAGGCCACGGTCAAAGACATGCATGGCCGCCAGGAGACCAGGCCCCTGCCCATGACGGTGTACCGCCCGCCTGGCGACGGGCCGTTTCCTTTGGTCGTTTTCAACCATGGCCGGGCGGTGCAAGCCAGGCGCGCCAGCCAAGGGCGCTACAGGCCTGAATCGGTGGCGCGCTACCTGGTGGCCAAGGGTTTTGTGGTGCTGGTTCCTAACCGCATCGGCTACTGGGAAACCTATGGCAGCTTCGACCCTGAAAACAGTGGCTGCCGCAGCATTGAGCCCATGTCTATTGCTGCCTCCGAACAGGTCTTGGCCGCAGTGGAATTTGCCAAAACCTTGCCCTATGTGGACACCAGCCGTTGGGTGGTGGCCGGCCAGTCCGTTGGCGGTCTGACCTCCGTGGCGACGGTGGGTCGCTCACCTGCAGGCTTGGTGGGCGGCATCAATTTTTCGGGGGGTACCGGAGGCAATCCGGACAACAACCCCGGCCGGCCTTGCAATCCCGGCGCCACCACGCAATACTGGGGTCAGATTGCCAAGGACGCCAAAGTTCCCATGCTCTGGCTGTACTGGGAAAACGACAAATACTGGGGGCCGGACAATCCTAAAACCTGGCACAAGGCCTGGGTCGATGGTGGCGGGATAGCCGAATTTAAGGGATTCGCGCCTGTTGGTGAGGACGGACACAGCGGCCTGAACACCAATATGGACCAGTGGTTGCCCGTGGTGGACGCTTTTTTAAGCCAAATGGGCTTTGACCGCCCTGCCATCGTGAAAGCACCGCCACCCAGTGCCTTTGCAGCCATTGATGCCACATCTTCCGTCCCGGTAGGCACGTCCGGTAAAGCGGCCTACGCCAAGTTTTTGGAAATGGCCTTGCCTCGTGCGTTTGCGGTCAGCAGCAAAGGTGGCTTCGGCGTGTCCCGGGGCGACTACGCTGCAGGGCGCGCCCTGGGCAACTGCCAGCGCTACGGCAACCCTTGCACTTTGTACGCCGTGGACGCCGACGTGGTCTGGAAGCCGCAATGAACGCTTGTATGCAGCGCTTGTAATGTGTATGATTTTAAATTTCCATACACACTTGAAGGTGGCCTGATGCGAACCAATATCGAAATCGACGACAAGCTGATGGCTGCCGCCATGGCGGCCGGCGGCTTCAAGACCAAGCGAG
>JBIKPY010000099.1:0-7459 GCA_044357185.1 Polaromonas sp. | reverse complement strand
AGAGGGTTTGCGAATGATCAAGCGCCGCAAGGCTTATGACGCTTTATTGGCCGCTCGCGGCACCTTGCACTGGGACGACTCGGACGAAGGCTGGGCCCAGTGGCGCGCGCAGCAGGTTTTGCAGGTCAAAGAAGCCGCGCCTGCCAAACGGAGCCGCACCAAGTGATTTTGGTCGACTCCAGCGTCTGGATAGATTACTTTCGCGGCGCCCGCAATCGGCCGGTCGAGTAACTCGTTGCGTGGTTGCAAGGAGGTGATGCCACCGTGGACCTGGGTGTGGCCGACCTGGTGGTGTTTGAAGTCATGCGGGGCTTTGCGGCGCCCAAAGAGCAAAAGCGCGCCAAAGACCTGTTGTTGGAGCTCGACGTGGTCGAAATCGGTGGCATGGACAACGCGCTACTCGCCGCCGAGCACTACCGCGCTTTGCGCGCGCAGGGCTACACGGTACGCAGCCCCATCGACGTATTGCTGGCAAGCTATTGCATGGCCCACGGCCACATGCTGCTGCACCGGGACGCCGACTTTGATGTGATGGCCGTCTTGCGCGGCCTGCAGGTCGTGCCGCATTGAAACCTTGGCGCACTTAAATGTCTTTCCCCGGCGCATTTCCCCGCAAAAATAATTCACTCACTTTGAGACTCTCACCATGAACGCCACCATCTACGAAACCCCCGAGCACGAATTGCTGCGCGATCAGATCGCCCGCTTCATTGCCAAAGAAGTCGAGCCGCATGCGGCCGCCTGGGAAGAGACCGGCATGGTGCCGCGCGATGTGCTCAGGCGCATGGGCCAGGCCGGTTTGCTGGGCCTCATGTACGAGAGCCAGTACGGCGGCGGCGAGGGCGATGCGCTGACCAACCTGGTGTTTGCCGAGGCGCTGTCGCAGTCCACCTTTGCCGGCTTCATCATCACTGTGCTGGTGCACACCGACATGGCCAGCCCGCACCTGCACCATGCGGGTACGCCCGCACAAAAAGCCCGCTACCTGCCGGGTGTGACTTCGGGCGAGCTGATCACGGCGGTTGGCATCAGCGAGCCCGGCGCCGGCTCGGACGTGGCCGGCATCCGCACCCACGCGCGGCGCGAAGGCGATGAATGGGTGATCAACGGCACCAAGATGTTCATCACCAACGGCGTGCATGCCAATCTGTACTTTGTGGCGGCCAAGACTGGTCCGGGCCGGCGTGACATGTCGATCTTCATTGTTGAAAAAGGCACGCCGGGCTTTTCTGTCGGCCGCGCGCTCAAGAAAACCGGCTGGTTGTCGTCTGACACGGCCGAGTTGATTTTTGACAATGTGCGCATCCCGGCCGGCAACCTGCTGGGCGAGGAGAACAAGGGCTTTTACTCGGTGATGCAGAACTTTCAGACCGAGCGCATTGCGCTGGGCGCCATGGCGGTGGGGCATTGCACGCGCGCGCTGGAAATCACCTTGGACTATGTCAAGCAGCGCCAGGCTTTCGGCGGCACGCTGTGGGATCAGCAGACTATTCGTCAGCGCCTGTCTATGCTCGACGCCAAGACCCGCGCCGCGCGTCAGTTCATGTACCACTGCGCCTGGTCGGTGACGCAGGGCCATGACATCGTGCAGGAGGTCTCCATGCTCAAGGCGCTGACCGGCGAGCTGGTCAACGAGGTGGTGCAGACCTGCCAGCAATTTCACGGCGGCATGGGCTTCATCCGCGAGACCGCCATCGAGCGCTTGTGGCGCGACGCCCGCGTGCTGGCCATCGGTGGCGGCGCCACTGAAGTGATGCTCGAAGAAGTTGCCAAGCGATATTGATGACCCCCACGCTCCCCACTTTGTGTGGTCGCTGCCCCCCGAGGGGGTGCTGCGCCTGCTACCAACAACAACTAACAAGGGCCGCCGCATGAATGTGATTGAACTGCACCGTCCCTCGGCCCATGTCGCCGAGGTCTGGCTGAACCGGCCTGAGGTGCGCAACGCCTTCAACGAAGAGCTTATTGCCGCGCTCACGCAAACCTTTGCCGCGCTGTCAGCTGAGCCTGATCTGCGCGTCATCGTGCTGGGCGCGCGTGGCAAGGCTTTTTGCGCCGGCGCTGACCTGAACTGGATGCGCGCCATGGCCGACTACAGCTGGGAGCAAAACCGTGCCGACGCGCAAAAGCTGGCCGACATGTTGTGGATGCTGGACCAGTGCCCGGTGCCCATCCTTGGGCGCGTGCAGGGTGACTGCTATGCCGGCGGCATGGGGCTGGCGGCGGTGTGTGACGTGGTGGTGGCAGCCGACAGCGCCACCTTCTGTTTGTCTGAGGCGCGGCTGGGCCTGTTGCCCGCCACGATCAGCCCTTACGTGATCCGCGCACTGGGCGTGCAGGCCTCACGCAGCTACATGGTCACAGCCGAGCGCTTTAGTGCGGCACAGGCGCAGGGCCATGGCTTTGTGCACACGCTGTGCGCGCCTGAGCAGCTGGACAGCGAAGTCGCCGCGCTGGTAGCCACGCTTGTCGCCAATGGGCCGCTGGCCACGCGTGCCTGCAAGCAGCTGGTGCGCGATGTGAGCGCCGCGCCCATGAGCGAGGCGCTGCGCGCAGACACCGCCCGCCGCATCGCCGACATACGCGCCAGCGACGAAGGCAAGGAAGGCTTGCAATCTTTTTTACAAAAGCGCCCGCCCGCCTGGCTGGTTTAAGGCCACGAGTTTGAAAGACCGCATGTTTAAAAAAATCCTGATCGCCAACCGCGGCGAGATCGCCTGCCGCGTCGCGGCCACAGCCAGGCGCATGGCCATCCAGACGGTGGCGGTGTATTCCGATGCCGATGCCGGCGCCAAACATGTGGCCGCTTGCGACGAGGCGGTGCACATCGGCGGCAGCGCCCCCGGCGAGAGTTATTTGCGCTGGGAACGCATCATCGAGGCCGCCCGCGCAACGGGCGCTGAAGCGATTCACCCAGGCTACGGGTTTTTGAGCGAGAACGAAGAGTTTGCGCGGGCCTGCGTCAAAGCCGGGCTGGTTTTCATCGGCCCGCCGGCCTCGGCCATACAGGCCATGGGTCTGAAGGCCGAGTCCAAGCAACTCATGGAAAAAGCCGGAGTGCCGCTGGTGCCCGGTTACCACGGCAGCGACCAGGACCCGGCGCTCTTGCAACGCGAAGCCGACCGCATCGGTTACCCGGTGCTGATCAAGGCCAGCGCCGGCGGCGGCGGCAAAGGCATGCGCGCGGTGGATAAATCCGAAGACTTCGCCGCAGCCCTGGCCTCCTGCCGGCGCGAAGCCATCAACAGTTTTGGCGACGACGCCGTGCTGGTTGAAAAATATGCGCAGCGCCCGCGCCACATCGAGATTCAAGTCTTTGGCGACACGCAGGGCAATTACGTTTACCTGTTCGAGCGCGACTGCTCGGTGCAGCGGCGCCACCAGAAAGTGCTGGAAGAAGCCCCGGCCCCCGGCATGACAGAAGCCTTGCGCCGCGAGATGGGCGAAGCCGCCGTGGCCGCTGCGCGCGCTGTCAATTACGTGGGCGCCGGCACGGTGGAATTCATTGTTGAGCAGCTTGATGGAAAGATGAAGTTCTACTTTATGGAGATGAATACGAGGCTGCAGGTCGAGCATCCTGTGACGGAAGCCATCACCGGCCTTGACTTGGTCGAGTGGCAGTTCCGCGTGGCGGCCGGCCAGCCGCTGCCGCTCAAGCAAGCGCAGTTGAAAATCCACGGCCACGCTATCGAAGCGCGCATCTGCGCTGAAAATCCGGATAAGCAATTTCTGCCCGCCACCGGCACGTTGCAGGTGTACCGCCAGCCGGCCTGCACGCGCTTTGAGCGTGCAGACGGCGGTGTGCGCATTGACGACGGGGTGCGCGAGGGCGATGCGATCTCGCCCTACTACGACTCGATGGTGGCCAAGTTGATCGTGCACGGCGACACGCGCGAAGAAGCGCTGGCGCGCATGGACCAGGCGCTGGGCGAATTCCATATCGTTGGCCTGCAGACCAATGTGCAGTTTTTGCGGCATGTGGTGGCCAGCGAGTCCTTTGCCAAGGCCGATCTGGACACTGCGCTGATACAGCGGGAAGCTGCGGTGCTGTTCGAGCAAGAAAAAATCGGTGCGCCGCTGGCGATGGCGGGCGCTATTGCGTTCACGCTGCTACAAGAAAAGGCGCTGGAAACAGCGGACCCTTTCAGCCGGCGTGACGGCTGGCGTTCACATGGGCCGGTCAGTCGGTCTTTTGAGTTTGAGTTTCATGGCCAGCCGCACAAGGCGCAGCTGACTTACCAGCATGAGGGCAGCCTGCAACTGGCGCTGGACGGCCAGCTCTTGAGCCTGCACATCGAGCCCGCAGCAGACGGTTTGTTGGTCACACTGAACGGCCAGCGCGCCCACTTGCAGGTCTACCGGCTGGGAGAGCAGGTGCATCTGTTTAGCGCGGGCGGCGCCACGCAGATCACCGTGATTGACCTGCTGGCCCATGCCGGCGTGGCGCAGCATGAGGCGGGCCGGCTGACGGCGCCCATGCCGGGCAAGGTGCTGTCTTTTGCGGTGCAAGCCGGCGACAAGGTCAGCCGGGGCCAGGCCCTGGCCGTCATGGAAGCCATGAAGATGGAATACACGATTGCCGCGCCGGCCGACGGCTTAGTGGCTGAAATCCTTTATGCACCCGGTGACCAGGTGCAAGAGGGCGCCGAGTTACTGCGTCTGCAAGCTAAGCCGCCCGGCGGGCGTGATAAATCCTGATCAGGGATACTCAAGTTCATGCAAATACCTCAACGTGTTCAACTCATCGACGTAGGCCCTCGCGATGGCCTGCAAAATGAAAAATTGCCTGTGCCTGCTGCCGTCAAAATCGAGCTGGTGCATCGTCTGCAGGCCGCCGGCCTGACCGAGATCGAGGTCACCAGTTTTGTGTCGCCCAAGTGGGTGCCGCAAATGGCCGACAACGCCGAAGTGATGGCCGGCATCCAGCGCCAGGCGGGTGTGCGTTACTCGGTGCTCACGCCCAACCAGATCGGTTTTGAGGCGGCGCTCAAGTCCAGGCCCGACGAGATCGTGGTCTTTGGTGCCGCCAGTGAAGCTTTCAGCCGCAAAAACATCAACTGCTCGATTGCAGAAAGCATGGGGCGCTTTGCCCCGGTGGTGCAAGCCGCGCTGGCTGTGGGCATTGCGGTGCGCGGCGCGATGAGCTGCGCCGTGGGCTGCCCCTATGAAGGCGATGTTTCACCTGCCAGCGTGTCCTACCTTGCCGGTTTGATGAAGCAGATAGGCGTGCAGCGCGTGGACATGGCAGACACCATCGGCGTGGGCACGCCTCTCAAGGTGCAAAAAGCCATAGAAGCCACCCTCAAGCACTTTGCGCCCGCGCAGATCTGCGGTCACTTTCACGACACCTACGGCCAAGCCCTGGCCAATACCTTGGCGGCCCTGGACATGGGCGTCTGGAACTTTCAGTCCTCAGTGGCCGGGCTGGGTGGTTGCCCTTACGCCAAAGGCGCCACCGGCAATGTGGCCACCGAAGATGTGGTCTACATGCTTCACGGCATGGGCATCAACACCGGCATTGATCTGGACAAACTGGTGGATGCAGGCAAGTTCATCAGCGACTTTCTGGGCCGCCCGAGCGGCTCACGCGTGGCCACTGCCATTCTCAGCAAGCGAGCGGGTTGATGTGCGGGGTAGAGTTGCAGGCCTTGCCCGAGGGCGTGCAGCGCGTGGCAGCGTATTTGCAAGAGCGCGGTCACGCACACATGCCGCTGATGTTGGGTGATGCGGCGCGTACAGCGCAGCAGGCGGCCGACGGTCTGGGCGTGCTGCCGGGGCAGATTGCCAAGAGCATCGTGTTCAGGCGCAAGGCCGATGACATGGCCGTGATGGTAGTGACCTCGGGCGACCAGCGTGTGGACGAAAAAAAACTCGAAGCCTTGGTCTGCGCCGATGGCAAGCGCCTGGGCCGCGCCGACGCGGCCTTCGTCAAGGCGAGAACGGGTTTCAGCATAGGCGGCGTCTCGCCGTTGGCCCATGCCGGCCAAGTGATGCTGGTGCTGGACCAATCTCTGCGGCGTTTTGACACGGTATGGGCTGCGGCCGGGCATCCGAACGCGGTGTTCCAGCTCAGCCCGCAGGCTTTGGCACAGTTGACCGCTGCGCCCTGGGTCGATGTCGCTGAGTCGGCCACGCCAGTGACCGGTGTCCCTGCGCCGGAGCCAAGCTCGCAGCAAGCGGCCTTGGCGCACCTGCGTGCCCTCGCTGCCGCCATCACTGAGTCCGGCGAGGTTCCTTCGCCGTGCATCTCGGTGTGTCAGATCGACAGCGCTTCGGGCCGCTGCGAAGGCTGCTACAGAACGCTGGACGAAATCGCCGCTTGGAGCGCGGCAGGGCCGCAGCGCAAGCGCGCTATCTGGCAGGCGATTGCGCAGCGGCTGCCGGTCGCTTGAGCGTCTGATGAATGTCTCACGAGCGCCTATCATTCCGGAAAATCGTCTTATTTTTGCCAGCCTGTCTGAAAGACTCTTATGTCCGGCCTCAAGCACATCACCTTTTACCTGGACTTTATTTCGCCCTATGCCTACCTCGCCTTTGAGCGTTTGCCCCGGGCGCTGGAAGGGCTGAGCTACAGCGTGGACTACCAGCCCGTGCTGTTTGCCGGCATCTTGCAACACCACGGCCAACTGGGCCCCGCTGAAATTGAGGGCAAGCGTGATTGGACTTACCGTCAGGTGCAATGGTTGGCCGGGCAGCAGGCAACCCCCTTGGATATGCCGGCGACGCATCCCTTCAACCCGCTGGCGCTGCTGCGGCTGGCGCTGGCCTGTGGTGACAAGGGGCAAGTCAACCGCTATGTGTGCGAGACCATTTTTCGCCATGTCTGGCTTGGCGGTCAGGATGCCGCAGACGCAGCGCGCCTGGCGACTTTGCGCGCGCAGTTGGCGCCGGCGCATGACCCTGGCAGCGAAGAGGTGAAAGCCCAACTCAAAACCAATACCACCCGTGCGATTGCCGCCGGCGTTTTCGGCGTGCCTGTCATGCGGGTCGACGACAAGGTTTTCTGGGGCCTGGATGCGCTGCCCATGCTGCGCGACTACCTGATGGGAGGCGCCTGGTTTGCGGCCGGACATTGGAATGCGGCTGCCAAAGTGCCTGTCGGCATGGCGCGCCCTGCGTCTGCCCCGCGCTCAGCCTGAGCGGGTCAAGCGTCCGTACAGCCCAAGGCTGTCCGCTTTTAGAACCTAGTGCTTACCCTTATTTTTCTGTCGTGAGCGCTCAAATACCATTATGCGAAAGAAGTTTCCAGGGTTAACCCGAGGCTTGAGATTTGCCTTCGTAGGGTTGTCAGGAAACAGTCAGGACAGGTGAACACAGTGCCGAGAATTGAGATTTCGTTCTGAAAGATTTTGCTGCCTATGTTGCTGGCCATGGTGATTTTGAAAAGCTTGGTGGAGTTGTCCCTGATGTTCATCGTCGGGCGCTTCATTCTGGGCTTGCTGGCCGGTTCCAAACGCCA
>JBIKPY010000118.1:0-3225 GCA_044357185.1 Polaromonas sp. | reverse complement strand
TGACATGCTGCAATGTGTCGGGATCGCGCTCACGAAAAGGCCCGCCCGACGCTGTCAGGATGATTTTTTCCACCCGCTCAGCCCAGGTGCCGGGATCTTCAGGCAAAGACTGAAAAATCGCCGAGTGCTCGCTGTCGATGGGTAGCAACTGCGCGCCCCCCTGGCGCACGGCCTGCATAAAGACCTCACCGCCCACCACCAGGGCCTCTTTGTTCGCGAGCAACAGCCGCTTGCCAGCCTTGACCGCAGCCATACACGGGGGCAAGCCGGCGGCGCCCACGATGGCCGCCATGACCGCATCGACAGACTCATGCGAGGCGATCATTTCAAGCGCTGCAGGACCCGACAAGACTTGTGTGGGCAGTTGGTGATCACGGATTTTTCCCGCCAATAAGCTCCCGTGCGGCGCGCTGGCCATGACCGCAAAAACGGGTTTGAAGCGGCGGCACTGCGCCAGCATCAAGTCAACCTGTACGGCGGCGCTCAGGGCAAAGACCTCAAAGCGATCCGGGTGCAGGGACAACACATCCAGGGTGTTGACACCAATGGAGCCGGTGGAACCGAGGATGGTGATTTTTTGTGTCATCTCAGAGGCTGACCAACATCATGGCCAGAGGCAAAGTGGGTATGAGCGCATCCAGGCGGTCAAGCACACCGCCGTGCCCGGGCAGTAGCGCACTGGAGTCTTTGGCGCCGGCGCTGCGTTTGACCAGCGATTCAACCAGATCACCCACCACGCTCATGGCCGCCATAAAGAGTACCACCAGCAGCATCAAGGGCACTGAGTGCCGCTCTGCCAGCGTTGTGTAAAAACTGGCGTCGCCAGTTGCAACGCTGCGGTCCAGCAGAGTCCAGGCCAGGGCCATCAACAGTGCGCCGGCCATGCCGCCCAGCACCCCTTCCCAGCTTTTACCGGGGCTGATGGAGGCGGCCAACTTGCGCCGGATAAAGCGGGTACCGAATGCCTTGCCGGCAAAGTAGGCGCCAATATCGGCAACCCATACCAGCACCATGACCGATAGCAAAAAATTAACACCCATATACCGGGCCTGTGCCAGTGCCAGCCAGGCCAGCCAGAGCGCCATAGCGCCTATGAGCAAACGCAGTGCGCGGGAAACCAGCGGCCAGCCCTCAACACCACGCTGCAGCAGCCATGCGCCACCCAGCACCCAGGCGGCGCCCACACCACTCCAAAGCCAGGGCAGCGCCAGATTTAACCACCCGAATTGCCAGGCCAACAGGCCAGCGACAAAACAAAGCACGCCAATCAGCCAAGACAGGCCGGGACCACAGCCGTTGAGCCGGCCCCACTCCCATCCACCCGCAGAAATCAACAACAAAGCCAGCGCGCAAAACGGCAAAGGAGAAGCATTGAACAGCGCCGGCAACAAAACAGCCAGCAGCAGCACGGCTGTGATCACGCGCTGTTTGAGCATCAAGCGGCTTTCACAGATTGATCCGATGGCTTCACTTCTGCTGCCTGTATCTGGGCGGAAGATTGTCCAAACCGCCGCTCGCGGCTGCGGTACACCTGCAGCGCCTCGTCCAGCGCAGTCTCGTCAAACTCAGGCCAGAGCTTGTCGGTGAAATGCAGTTCGGTGTAGGCGGCTTGCCAGAGCAAAAAGTTACTGATCCGTAACTCGCCGCCGGTTCGAATCAAGAGATCGGGGTCAGGCACATGCGCCAGCGCCAAAGCACGGTCGATGGCCAGCTCGGTGATGGGCTGGCCGCTGGCAGCCACCTTTTGCGCGGCCTGAGCCATGTCCCAGCGTCCGCCATAGTTAAAACAGACGTTGAGCACCATGCGCGACTGGGAAGCTGTGCTGAGCTCGGCGCTGCTCAGCGCGGCCTGCACTTTGGCAGACAGACGCTGGCGGTCGCCGACAAAATACAAGCGGACCCCGTTTTTTTGAAGATCCGGCACTTCATTGACCACCGCATGAACCAGCAGCTCCATCAGGCTCGATACTTCCTTAGCGGGACGGTTCCAGTTCTCGGAGGAAAACGCAAAAACAGTCAACACGCCGACGCCGCGCTCAACACAGGCTTTGACACAGCGACGCAGCGCCACCACGCCTTGCTGATGGCCGGCCAGGCGAGGCAAAAACCGCTTGGCGGCCCAGCGGCCGTTGCCATCCATGACGATGGCCACGTGTTGCGGCATGTTGTGTAAGGCGTTAGAGGCCATGAACGTTAGGCCGGCGGGAGCGCCTCAAACCGCCATGATGTCTTGTTCCTTGCCGGCGACCAGTTTGTCGACCTCGGCAATGAAACGGTCTGTGAACTTCTGGATGTCTTCCTGGGCGCGGCGTTCGTCATCCTCAGAGACCAGCTTGTCTTTGACCAGCTTTTTAACGCCGTCGTTGGCGTCACGACGAAGATTGCGGATAGCCACCTTGGCGTGCTCGCCTTCGCCCTTGACCACTTTGGTCAGCTCTTTGCGGCGCTCCTCGGTCATGGCCGGCATGGGCACGCGAATCAGATCACCCTGCGAGGCCGGGTTCAGACCAAGATCGGAGTCGCGAATGGCTTTTTCGATCTTGGCACCCATGCCTTTTTCCCAGGGGGCCACACTGATGGTGCGCGCATCCAGCAGGGAGACATTGGCCACCTGGCTGATCGGCACCATCGAGCCGTAGTAATCCACCTGCACGGTGTCGAGCAATCCAGGATTGGCCCGGCCGGTGCGGATTTTGGTCAGCGCGTGCTTGAAAGACTCCAGCGACTGCTGCATCTTTGCTTCCGCATTTTGTTTGGTGTCAGCAATGCTCATGATGGAGACTCCAGATACAAAGAAAAATAAAAAACCGGCAGGCGGTGCTGGCACGCCGCTCAGACAGCTCAAATATGGACCAGTGTGCCTTCGTTCTCACCGAGCACAACGCGCTTGAGGGCGCCAAGTTTAAAAATGCTGAAGACTTTGACCGGCAGCTTCTGGTCACGGCAAAGCGCAAAAGCAGTGGCATCCATCACTTCAAGGTTACGGCTGATGACTTCATCGAAAGTAATGCTGGTGTAGCGGGTTGCAGCCGGGTCTTTTCGCGGATCTGCGCTGTAGACCCCATCCACCTTGGTGGCCTTGAGCACGATCTCGGCGCCGATTTCAGCGCCCCGCAAAGCAGCCGCTGTGTCGGTGGTGAAAAACGGGTTGCCCGTGCCGGCCGCGAAAATAACGACTTTGCCTTCTTCCAGGTACTGCAAAGCTTTGGGCCTGACATAGGGCTC
>JBIKPY010000028.1:0-31490 GCA_044357185.1 Polaromonas sp. | reverse complement strand
CCAGCCTGCTGATTTTGGCGCCCTCGGTCTACATGCTTGAAGTTTATGACCGCGTCGTCAACACCCGCAGTCACATGACACTTGCCATGCTGACGGTGGTGGTGCTGTTTGCCTTTGTGGTGATGGAGGTGCTGGAGTGGGTGCGATCTGAAGTCATGCATGAGGCCTCCATGGCCTTTGACCGGCGCATGAGCGGCCGCATTTTCAGCGCCATTTTTGAGGCTAACCTCAAACGCCTGCCCGGTGGTAGCGCCCAGCCCATGAATGATTTGCGCTCTGTGCGTGATTTTTTGTCTACTCCGGTACTACTCGCTTTGATGGAAGCACCGGTGGCGCTCACGTTTTTAATCCTGATTTTTGCCATCAGCCCCGTACTCGGTTGGTCAGCTGTGGTCGCCGCGATCTTGGTCACCTTCGTCGGCTGGTTGAATGAGCGCAGCACTCAACCGCCCTTATTGGCCGCCAACCGCAGCGCCATTGCCGCCCAGCAATATGCCGACGGCACGCTTCGCAATGCGCAAGTGATTGAGTCGATGGGGATGTTGGGCAGCATCCACAAGCGCTGGATGGGCAAGCAGCAAGAATTTTTGGGCCTGCAGGCCCAAGCATCCGACCATGCTGGTTTTTACCAGGCGGTCTCCAAGTTTCTCCAAAACACCACCACTTCTATGCTTCTCGGCTTAGGTGCCTGGTTGCTGCTGCGCAACCAGCTCAATGGAGGCGAGGCGTACATGATCATTGGCTCCATTCTGGGCGGCCGGGTGCTGGCACCCCTGGTGCAAATCGTCTCGCAATGGCAAACCGTGGTGAATGTGCGTGATGCCTACAGCCGGCTCGACAGCATGCTGTCGACGGTCGCTTTGCGGCCTGAAAGCATGGCACTGCCAGCGCCGCTGGGTCATCTGCAAGTTGATGGATTGATTGCCGGTGCGCCCGGCATTCCGGTGCCTATTCTCAAGGGCATCAGCTTTGGTTTACAGCCGGGCGACGTGTTGGCCGTGGTCGGTCCTTCGGCCTCCGGCAAGACCACTTTGGCGCGTTTGTTGGTGGGCCTGTGGCCAGCCATCAATGGCAAAGTTCGGCTTGACGGCGTGGACGTCTTCACATGGGACAAACTGGAACTGGGCCCCCACATCGGCTATTTACCGCAGGGGGTTGAACTGTTTGACGGCTCCATGGCAGAGAACATTGCACGCTTTGGCGAACTCGACCAGGCCAAGGTCGAGGCCGCCGCGCGCGCCATCGGCCTGCATGACTTCATCCTGTCGCTGCCGCAAGGCTATGACAGCCCGGTCGGTCGCGAAGGCACCATGTTGTCGGGTGGCCAACGCCAGCGCGTCGGTCTGGCCCGTGCGTTTTACGGCAATCCAGCCTTCATCGTGCTGGATGAACCGAACTCCAGCTTGGATGAACAGGGCGATGCCGACTTGGCCAGTGCTATCACGCAGCTCAAAGCCAAAGGCAGCACCTTTATTGTGATGACTCACCGCACCAGCGTGCTCAGTGTGGCCGACAAGATGCTGGTGCTGCGCGACGGACAGCTGCAGATGTTCGGCCCCCGCGACGAGGTGTTGAAAGCCCTTTCCGAGGCCGTTGCCAAGGCTCGCCAAGGTGCCGTGGTGGTTCCCGCAAACGCTTGATGCTTACTTTTAGACCCCTATGAAAACCCCTGAATTTTTCAAGCGCAGCGAACTCACCGCTACCCTGTGGCTGTTTCGGCGTGAGTTTCTGATCGTCGGTATTTTTAGCATGGTGGCCAACGTGCTGATGCTCTCCCCCACGCTGTACATGTTGCAGGTCTACGACCGGGTGCTGCTTAGCCAGAGCGAGCTGACCTTGGTGGCCATGTCCCTGTTAACCCTGTTTCTGTTTGCCGTCATGGGCTTTGCCGAGTGGATGCGTTCTCGCGTCTTGGTCAGTGCGGGCGTGCGGCTGGACAAACAGCTCAGCACCCAGGTGTTCAACGCCAGTTTTGAGGCCCGCCTGAGCCAATCCGGCAGCGCCCCCGTGCGTTCATTCGGCGACCTGATTCAGATCCGCCAGTTCCTGACAGGCAACGGCATCTTTGCCTTCTTTGACGCCCCCTGGACACCCATTTACATGGCCGTGCTGTTCTTCCTGCACCCTTGGTTGGGTTATGCGGGCGTGGTCTTTGCGTTAATTCAGGCCGCACTGGCTTGGTTTGGCCATCGGCACACCTTGGCGCCGTCTGAGGCCGCCAACGCAGCCAATGCAGAAGCCGGTAGTTTTTTACAGGGCAAGTTACGCAATGCCGAAGTGCTGGAATCCATGGGCATGATCCGCAACCTGCAGGCGCGCTGGGCTGCCCGTCACCGGACGTACCTGGAGCGGCATGGGGTATCGCAGCATTTGACGCACCGCATCACAGCCATCAGTAAGTTTCTTCGCTACGCCCAGCAATCCTTGGCTTTGGGCGGCGGTGCGCTGCTGGTGATTGACGGGCAACTCTCCCCCGGCGGCATGATTGCAGCCAATGTCTTGATGGGTCGTGCGCTGGCCCCCATCGACATGATTGTGGGTAGCTGGCGCCAGTTCATCGGCATGCGCGCAGCTTTTGCCCGGCTGGAGACCTTGTTACTCGAGTTTCCTCCGCGCGACCCGGATTTCAAACGCGTACCGCCAAAGGGCGACATCGTCCTCAGGAGCGTCTTTGCCGATGCGCCTGGCCGCACAACCCCCATTTTGCAGAACATCAATCTCAATGTGCCGGCTGGCACCATCACGGCCGTACTGGGCCCTTCGGGCTCGGGCAAATCCACTTTGGCGCGCGTCCTGGTGGGCATCTGGCCCGATGTCACGGGTCAAGTGGTTTTAAATGGTTTGCCGATTGCAGGCTGGAACCGCATTGAGTTGGGCCCCTACCTGGGTTACCTGCCGCAAGACGTCGAGTTGCTAGAGGGCACGATTGCAGAAAACATTGCTCGCTTTGGTGAGGTCGACCCCGAGCTGGTGATTGAAGCCGCCCAAAACGCCGGCTTGCACGAGATGATTTTGCGCTTTCCCAAAGGCTACGACACCTCGATTGGCGAGGCCGGCAACATGCTGTCCGGCGGTCAGCGCCAGCGCATTGGATTGGCGCGTGCCATCTACGGCAGCCCCGTGTTCATCGTGCTTGACGAGCCCAATGCCAACCTCGACGACGCCGGAGAAGCGGCGCTGCTCAAAACCGTTCAATTGCTCAAAGCCAAAGGCACAACCGTGTTTTTGATCACCCATCGTCCCGGTGCCGTGGCAGTGGCCGATCGCATTTTGATGCTGCGTGATGGACAAGTGCAGGCCGATGGGCCGCGTGATGCCGTTCTTGCGGCATTGCAAGCGGCGCGTCAGCCCCCGGCCAGTCCAGCCACCGACCAGTCGGCCCTGCCAGCTTAACTTTCATCCTTTTTTTACCGAGTCTGTCATGACCAAACTAGATATTAAACGTCTCTCCAACAAGTCGCTCGATGCGAACGCCATTTCCGATGCGACCTATGCCTCTGGCGCCGGCCAGGACATGGCGACGCACACCGGCAGTGCAGCCCGCATTGGCCTGTGGGCCTTGGGCCTGGGTTTCGGGGGATTTTTACTCTGGGCTGGTCTGGCCCCGCTGGATGAAGGCGTGCCCGGCCAAGGCATGATCGCCATCGACACCAAGCGCAAAAGTGTTCAGCACCTGTCCGGTGGCCTGGTCAAGGAAGTGCTGGTGGGAGAGGGTTCGATCGTCACAGAAGGGCAGGTGCTGCTTCGTTTGGACGAGGCCGTTGCCCGCGCTAACTTTGAAAGCATTCGCCAACGCTATCTGGGTCTGCGGGCCATGGAAGGGCGCTTGCTGACCGAGCAGCGAGGCGGCGCCAGCATCGTTTTTCACCCCGATGTGCTGGCCTCCAGCAAGGACCCGCAGATACGCCAAGTGATCATGACGCAAGAGCAACTCATGGCCTCTCGGCGGGCGTCCCTGCGGGCTGACTTGCAGTCCAATGAAGAGTCTATCCAAGGTCAGCTAGGTTTGATTCAAGCCTACGAATCCATGTTGCAAAATCGTAAAAACCAGCAAGCTCTGCTGGGTGAAGAGCTGGCCAACACGCGCAGCTTGGTCAAAGAAGGCTACGCCCCGCGTAACCGCCAACTCGAACTCGAACGCATGGCTGCAGACATCAGTTCAGGCATTGCCGAGTTGCAGGGCAACATCATTCGCGCCACCCGTGCTGTGGCCGAGCTGCGCCAACGTGCCATCGTGCGCCAGCAGGAATACCGCAAAGAAGTTGATTCACAACTCGCCGATGTCGCGCGAGAAGTGCATGGTGATGCTGAACGCTACACCGCTGCCAAAGAAGACTTGGCCCGCATCGAGATCAAGTCGCCGGCCGCCGGTCAGGTCGTAGGTCTGGCCATACAGACTGTCGGCAGCGTCATCAGCCAAGGGCAAAAATTAATGGACATCGTGCCCGAAGATCAGACCTTGCTGGTGGAAGTCCGCGTAGCTCCGCACCTGATTGACCGCGTCAAAGCCGACCTGCCGGTTGATGTGCGTTTTTCCTCGTTTGCCCAGACGCCTCAGTTGGTGGTAGACGGCAAGGTCGTCTCAGTCTCCGGCGATTTGCTGACAGACCCGCAAAACGGCATCACATACTACTTGGCCCGCGTGGGCGTGACAGCCAACGGCTACACGCAACTGGGCAAGCGCCAGCTCCAACCCGGCATGCCGGTCGAGGTGATTTTCTTGACCGGTGAACGCTCCATGCTGACCTACTTGTTGAGTCCTTTGACCAAGCGGATTGCCGCATCCATGAAAGAGGAGTGAACGCATGACACGCCGTTTCAACCCAGTCGTCTCCAGAGCACCCTTCAAAAAGTTGGTGTTAACCAGCCTCTTGCTGTCGTGTTCAACAGCAGTGCTGTCCATGGACTTGTTGCAGGCCTACGAGGCCGCCAAATTGCAAGATGCCACTATTTTGGCTGCCCGGGCTACCGCGCAAGCTGGTCGCGAGAACCTGCCGCAGGCCCGCGCCCAGTTGTTGCCCAATATCTCAGCCAGCGCGAGCTACAACCAAAACAACTTGACCAGCACCACGCCTAACTTTTTGGGCGTTGATCAGACCACAACAACCAACTACCCGAGCCAGAACCAGACCCTGACGCTGCGCCAACCTCTGTATCGCCCTTTTCTGAGAGCCCAATACCAGCAAGCCGGCGCCCGGGTTGACGATGCCAATGCCTTGCTGAACCAAGAAGAGCAAACCCTGGTGGTGCGCGTTGTTGGCGCTTATTTTGAAGCCATGCTGACGCATGAGCAACTCGACTTGGTACTGGCCCAGCGTAAGTCCTACACCACGCAACTGGATGTCGCACGCAAGTCGTTTGCAGCCGGCTCCGGCACCCGCACGGACATTGACGCGGCGCAGGCCCAGCTGGACTTGAACGCTGCCGAAGAGATTGAAGCGCGTCAAAACATGGTCTTCACCCTGCGCCAGCTGGAGATTCTGGTGAATCAGCCGATTAAGCAGCTGTCCACGCTGAATGTCAGCAAGCTGCAGCTGCTGGGCCCGCAGCCCAACAGCCTGCCGGACTGGATCGCCCGCGCTGAGCAAAACAGCCCGCAAATAACATCCCTCAAAGCGCAGCTCGAGGTTGCCCGGCTCGAAGTCGATAAAAACCAGTCCGGCCACTTCCCTACGCTGGACGCCATCGCACAACTGTCACGCAGCCAGAGCGAAAGTGTGAGCAATACCCAAAACCGCTACAACAATGCCAGCGTCGGCCTGCAGCTCAGTGTTCCGCTGTTTGCCGGTGGTGCTGTCAGTTCCAGCATTCGTCAAGCGCTGGCAGCCCGAGACCGGGCTGAGCAGTTGCTCGAAGCCGGTCGCCGTGACCTGGGTTTGCGTGTGCACAAAGAGTTTCGGGGCCTGACGGAAAACATTCCCAAAATCAGCGCCTTGGAGCAAGCCCTGCTTTCCGCTGATCAGCTGCTGTTGTCCAGCAGCAAGTCTTTTCAGGCTGGCAGCCGCACGGTGGTGGACGTTTTGAACGCCGAACAAAAACGCACGGTGGTGCTGCGCGATCTGGCGCAGGCTCGCTACATCTACCTCATGTCCAACATCCGCCTGTTGGCGCTGGTCGGTGCTGCCGATGCCGAAGCCGTGCGCAGCATTAACCAAGTGCTGCAGCCCTGAAGTAGTGCGCTGCTCAGGGGGTCTGAACGGTAAAGATCTCGATGGTGGTTTGCGTTCCGCGCAATGTGATCTCGCCCAATGACACCGTGGCGTGCTGCCGGAGCAAAGCATTGGCGGCCGCACCGATCACCAGTTGGGTCGGCAGGTCCCGCGCGGCAGACTCCAGGCGCGAAGCAAAATTAATACAGTCACCCACCGCCGTGTAGGTGCTCCTGAAGGCGGTCCCTAAATCGCCCACCAGCGCCCGCCCGCTTTCAATCCCGATGCGCACCTGCACCGGTGCAAAACCAGCACGCTGCCGCTGGATGTTGAATTCCCGCACCTCCTCCAAAATGGCGAGCCCGGCACTTACCGCGCGGTCGGCTTGGTCCGGGCACAGCAGGGGCGCGCCCCAAAAAGCCACCAAACCATCACCGCTGTACTTGTCCAGTGTGCCGTGACCCTCAAGAACCGGGCGCGTCAGGCAGGCCAGAAAATCCTTAGTCAAGTTGGCCGCATCGCCAAGTGACATTGATGAGGTCGCGCGGGTGTAGCCCTCCATGTCTGCAATCAGCACCGTCACATCGCGCAGCGTGGGGGTCAGGCTGTGCTGTAAACCCAGACGCACAATTTCGTCGAGCACCGGCTGCGCAACGTAATGTGAAAACGTCGCCATCAGGCGTCGTGATTTACGCTGTGTCTGCCACCACTCATGCGGCACCGCCACCACCAACAAAAAGAAGTAAGCCCACAGCGGCGCCGTCACCGACCACTCCGCTTGTCGCACTATCCCGCCAAAGGCCAGACCCAGCCAGCTCACCACCAGCCCCAGCAGCAGCAGCAGCCCGCCCCAAGCCGGTAAGCGGCTGATGAAAAACACCGCCAGCGCAATGCTCAGCACACTCCACACCAGCAGCCACACCCGGCCAGACCAAGGCGCCTGCGCTCGCCCTTCAGCCAGGTCCAACAGACCGGTCAAACTGGCTGCATGCACCATCACCCCGGCACTGATAGGCGCCAACGGCGTGCTGACCCGGTCGCCCAACCCCAGGGCCGAAGATCCAACCAACACATAGCGCCCCGTTATCAGGGTTTTGGGGGCGGTTTCACGCAGAATGTCGTTGGCTGAAATCACGGTGTAGGCCGACTGTGCGTGGCGGTAAGGCACCCGCCACATGCCTGAGGAGTCACCATGTGCAACAAAGGTAGACGGGTTAGCGCAAGCCAACAAGGCGCTGACCAAGTGCGGGTAATCTTGGCCTTGGTAGCGGGTGCGGGCCGGTAAGCGGCGCAGCACGCCATCAGCATCCGGCTGGTAGCCAATATTGCCCAAACAGCGCGCCCCAGACAACGCGGCATGGTTGGCAATAAATCCATAGGCATTGATGGCCCCCGGCGCAGCTTGGGGGCTGGGCACGCCGCCTGCCAGTTGCCCTTGCATGATGGACGCACTGCGCGGTGTGTAGTCAAAAATCTGGGCCAGCGCCAATGGCGCATTCGCCGCCAGTGACGCCAACCGGGCATTGCCTTGGGTATCGCCCGGTTCGGTAAAAACAATGTCCAGCCCCACGGCACGTGCCCCGTAGGTGCTCAGCAGAATTTCTACCAAGTCGGCCACCTTCTCACGCGGCCAGGGCCAAGGGCCGATGTCGCTCAGCGCTCCTTCGTCGATGTCAACCACCACCAGCCTGTCTTCCGCTTGCGGCTTGGCCTGCAGTTGCAGTGCGGTATCGCGCAAGGACTCGTCAAGACTCTCCACAAAACCCGGGCGCAGCCACTCCATCGACACGGTGAGCAAGCAAGCCACCAAGCCAATGCCAAGCCGTGCCAGCCAAAGCGGCGCGATGCCCTTAGCCATCTGCATTCAGAAGCTCGTCATAGAGTTGCCGGTAGGCTGAACCCACCACGCTCGGCGTGAAGTGCTTTAGCCAACGCGCTCGCGCAGCCTGACCTAAGCGAATACACAACGCGTCATCAGCGGCCAAGGTGTTCATGGCTTGCGCCAGTGCAGCGGCGTCAGCTGGCGGCACCACCAGTCCCGTTTCGCCATGCTGGTTTACCCAGGTCGTACCGGTGCCAATCTCACAGCTGATCAGCGGCTTTGCCGCCCGGGCACCTTCTAACAGTGTGATGCCAAAAGCTTCAGACCTCAGGTGTGAGGGAAACACCACCGCCCGACACAGCGAAAACAAAGCATGCTTGTCTTCATCCGAGCGCGCACCTACAAAATGCACATGCTTCAAACCCAGGCGCTGCACTTCTTGGCGAAGATCCTCGCCTTGCGGGCCTTCACCCACAAGGACAATGGGGGTTGTGACCTGGCTGGCGGCGGCCACCAAAAACTCAAGTCCCTTGTAGTAGCGCAGCATTCCCACAAATAAAAAGAAATCAGTGCCCAACTCTTTTTGCCAGCGCTCGCGCAGCGCAGGGTCTGGCGGTGGGGCTTCTTCTATGCAAAGCGGAATACAGGTGAGCTTGTCCCGGTAGTCCTGCAAAATTTCGCTGCTGTTGACGTAATTGGGCGAAGTCGCTACTACGCGCGTGGCCGCACCCAGCAGGCGACGGCGCAGTGGCGCATACATCTGGCCCAGCCCCATGCCGTTTTGGCGCACGATATCCGAGTGATAAGTGACCACTACCGGTTGATTGCGGCGCCTGATAAAAGGCAGCAGCAGGTCGGCAAAAGGCCAAGGAAAGTGAATCTGAATGATGTCGCACTGCGCAGCCGCATCCCGGCAGCGACTGAACGCCGCCCAAGCGCCGATGTCACACGATGCCACTTCCAGCCAAGAGCGGGCCCGTATCAGCTTGCCCTCCGGACGTTCCATGACATGCGGCTCTGGCTGGCGCGCCAACGCAAAGATCATGTTGTCCACCCCCAGCGGCTGGGTCGCAAGACAGAGCTGGCGAATCGCCTCCTGCCCACCGCCTTGGGTTTCCGGGAAATAGGTCCGGTAAATGTGCAGGATACGAAGGCGGCTACTTTGTGCGGGAACTTGATGCATTTTAGAAACCAGCGATTGCTTGACGATAGACGCCGACGGTCGTTTGAGCCGTTTTATGCCAGGTGAACTCCTTGGCCCTGTTTAATCCCAACAGTCGCAAACGGTTTGTCGTAGCCGTGTCTTCAATGAGTTGCTGCATTGCCCAAGAAATATGTTGAACGTCGTAGGGATTAATCAATAAGGCGGCATTGCCAGCCACCTCTGGCAATGAGGTGACATTAGACGTGATAACAGGCAGCTCAGCTGCGAACGCTTCCAACACAGGTAAGCCAAAACCCTCATGCAGGGATGGAAAAACAAGAGCCGAAGCACAACGCAGAATACTTGGTAAATCGTCCCCTGAAACATACTTGAGCCAACGCACGCAGGTGTTTTCGGATTGCAAGCGATCAAGAACATCCTGGTATTGCCATCCTGCACGACCAATAATGATCAAGGGGTGGGATTTTTGGATATCGTCTGGCAGCGCGCGATGCGCGTCAATAATTCTGCTGACATTTTTTCGTGGCTGCAATGTTCCGACAAATACAAAAAAATTCTCCGGGAGTTTGTAGCGGCTACGGACCGTAGCCAGGTGCTCCGGCGAAGCTTGCTTAAACCAGCGCTCGTCCACACCCAGTGGCGTGATACTTATCCTGTCCTCTGGAATGCCAAAGTGTTCGATCAAATCGCTTTTTGAATGTTCAGAGATGGTGATCACCCGGTCTGCGAAGCCAACAGTTTTTTTCCATATGGCATTCTTTAATGCGCTAAACCGAGTGTTCACCCATTCAGGATGGGCCAGTGGGATTGCATCCATGACGGTGGCAACGACCGGAACGCCCTGGCAGCGAGGAATGAGATGGTCAGTCGCATGAATGAGATCGACACTGCTGCGAAGTTTCTGACTGCCGTAATAGGATCGCCCTAGAACAAGAGATGGCAGCGTGCCAAGTGAGAAGCGTGGAAGCTGATACAAAACATTGCCGACACCATGCTTGCCGAAAGAACCTAGCGTAAAAGGCTGCAATTGAATGTCTGGATTGTTCGACAAACAGTCAAGAAGTTCTTTGGTGTAGTGCCCAATTCCATCGATACCTGAGGCGTTTACGCCCTTGTGAAGCACAGTTGTGCCAATTCCCACATTGATTTGACTTGATGTTGCCATTTGTTAATTTCTTACAGGCAGGCAAGGCACCACTCCGGTGTTTTAGCTAAAAATCCGTAGATAAAAAGGCTGCCCAGAACCAATGCGACAGCAATTCCAATCAAGTTACCCGTCATGTCAAACCAACAAAAACCGCTGCCATAAAAATGATCCCAGCACTCCTTGGCCAAACCGATTAAAAAGACGGCAGCAAAAGCCAGCACGGGCGGCAGCACAGCCAAAGCCATGAGCGTCAAACCAAAACTCCAGGCCATGTGCTTGATCTTGTCTTCTTCACGCAGTTTGAAGGGCAAGACCACGAAAAACTGGCGCAGAAAATAGGGCATCAAGTGACTAGGAGATGGTTGGGAAAAGTGCAAAATTTTAGTTTTGTTCGGTCGGGCTTATTTCTTGATTGACGGCCTTGCTCAGCTCCTCTGGCTGGCGCACGATGAGCCGGCGCAAGTCTTTTTCCACCACCCCTTTTTGCAGCAGGATTTGTATCGCGCGGGAAACCGTCTCCCGGCTGGTGTTGACCATGATTGCAATTTCCTGCTGAGTCGGCATTTTCTCAATCACTACCAAGCCACCGGGCGCCGTCTTGGCAAACTGGTTCAACAAGGCAAAAACGCGCTGAAAAGCACTGGGGATGCTCAAAATAGTCCGGTAATTGGCGGCGTTGCGAATACTTGAGGCCATGCGATTGATAAGTCGCTCTGCCACCAAAGGGGTGTGATAGAACAGCGCCAGTGCCTGCGCACGCGGCAGCGAAGCAACCAGAGAGTTTTCGCAAGCGACCACGGTGGCCGAGCGTGGCAAGCTGTCAATAATGGACAACTCGCCAAAATAGTCACCCGGCGACAAAAAGTTCAATCCAACTTCGCGCCCATCTTCTGTCAGGTCTACCGCCTGCAGGCGACCCGTTAGCAAAAACATCAGATGGTGGCCCGTACTGCCTTTTTGTATAACGTGATGGCCGCGTTCAACGACACGAAATTGCAGTGCTGCACCCACTTGCTTCAGGGTATCTTCATTGACACCCGCCAGCAACGGTATGTTTTGAAGGTGTACCGTTATGGTTTGCTTCGTTTGAGAAGCCTCGGGTGCAACCGGAGCGGTCATGTCCTACTCTTTTCCTACCCGCACCATATCTGCATCGACCATCATCGTGATCAAGGTTTCTAAGTTGGTCTTTGCCACCCAGCCCAGTTTGGCTTTTGCCTTGGCCGGGTTGCCCAACAGCACCTCCACTTCGGCTGGGCGGTAGAACTTCGGGTCGATGACCACATGGTCCTCATGCTGCAAACCGACATGGTTAAAGGCAATGCGGCACATGTCCCGCACCGTGGTTGTCAAGCCTGTCGCAACAACGAAGTCGTCGGGCGTGTCTTGCTGCAACATCAGCCACATGGCCTCAACGTAGTCACCGGCAAAGCCCCAGTCACGCTTGGCATCAATGTTGCCCAGACGCAATTCTTTTTGCTTGCCCTGCTTGATGCGCGCCACTGCGTCTGTCACCTTGCGGGTCACAAATTCAATTCCGCGCAACGGGGATTCGTGATTGAACAAGATGCCGCTAGACGCGTGCAAGCCAAAGCTTTCGCGGTAATTCACGGTCATCCAGTGCGCGTACAGCTTGGCCACGCCATACGGACTGCGCGGGTAGAAAGGGGTGGTCTCGCTTTGCATGGACTCCTGAATCAGGCCAAACATCTCACTGGTCGAGGCCTGGTAAAAGCGCGCTTTAGGGTTGACGATGCGCACCGCCTCCAGCACATTCAAGGCGCCGACGCCGGTCACATTGGCCGTCAGCACCGGCTGGTCCCAAGAGCTACCTACAAAGCTCTGCGCACCGAGGTTATAGACCTCTTCAGCAGCCGATTTTTCCATGGCGCGAATCACGGCCGACATATCGGTTAAGTCACCGTCTATAAAATTCACCTCGCTCTCAACCCCGAGTTGGCGCAGACGCCACAACGTATCGGTGGAACGACGGGCATGCAGCCCAAAAACCCGGTAACCCTTGTCAAGCAACAACTTGGCCAGGTAAGCCCCGTCCTGACCGGTGATGCCTGTGATCAATGCATTTTTATGTTGATTTGCCAATTTCATGTTCCCAGTAGCGGTAAAGATTTAACAATGTCTCGTCCATCGGCACCTCAGGCTGCCAGCCGGTGTCTCTGGACAGTTTCGCATGGTCACCGCACACCCGCGGCTGGTCTGAGGGCCTAAAACGAGTCGGGTCGTTTTGAATCTCTGCCTTGACACCGGCAAGTTCCAATAATCGTTCAACCAGCGACCGCACGGAGCGCTCCACGCCAGAACACACGTTGTAGACCTCACCGTTGCGGCCTTTACTGAGCAGCAGTTCGTAGGCCTTCAAAACATCTTTGACGTCCGTGAAGTCCCGGGTGACATCAATGTTACCCACCTTCAGTACCGGCGGACGCTGGCCGGCGCTGATCTCTGCGATCTGCCGGGCAAAATCCGAAATGGCGAAAGTCGGCGCTTGCCCTGCACCAATGTGGTTGAAAGGCCTGGCCATCACCACCTCAAACGGCCCGGTTTGGCTCCATTGGTAGCACAGCGCCTCTGCTGCCACCTTGCTCACGGCATACGGATTGCGCGGCCGTAAATTCAAGTTCTCCTTGATGGGCATGCTCTCCATGGGCGCAACACCATACGTGTCACCGCTGCTAACAAACAAAAAGCGGCCTTTAAACCCGCTGGCTGCAAGCGCCTCCAGCAAGCGAAGAGTGCCGAAAAAATTAACCTCAAAAGTTTTTTCTGGTGCCTTGAATGAGTCTGGCACAAAGCTCAATGCCGCCAGGTGCAGCACCTTGCTCGGCATTTTGTTTAAAAAATACTGCGAAAGAGCCACCTTGTCCAGAATGTCAATGGGCCCGCTGGCGCCCTCTAATCCACACGCATAAGGCCACTGTGAAAGTGCGTGCTGGCCCACAAAACCGGCCTGACCAGTGACCAGCAGGCTGCTTTCAGCCATATTTTTTCCATTCATAGTGGTGACTAACCTTTACGCAAAAACCATTGGCCTGCTCTCGACTTGGCGGCGGCTAGCCTATCCCATCCCAGAGGCGTGACGCAGCGGACTTGCTTGGCATGATACCGACCAGAACAACCCCAGTGAAAAAACCAAACACGCCACGCATCAGTGCAGCAAGTCTGCGCAGAGCATCCAGCCCGGCAAATCGGTCATGCTGCTTCAGCGCGGCTCCCATTCCAGCATCGCCGACAGGGCAGAAGAGTTGTAGGTAAACAGTGACACCGTGTCCTTGCTTGTCGCATACCGACCCTCTACACGCCACTGCCAATTTTTTGAAACACGGTATCGCCAGGCGACATAAGTGGATGCTTGCCGGTTTTCTCGATGCACGTCACCAAAAAACAATGCGCTATAGGGCTTGGAGTCATCCTTCCAAGCCAGCCGTTGAATCACTTCCAGAGAATGCTTGGATGCAAATGCCCACTGCGCGGTGATCTGCGCCATTGGGCCTGCGCGGTCGCCGCCAGGACGGTCGGCCATGGCTTGGTCAATGTTCCAGCCGACATCCCCGACCAAGTTGAACGCGTTATTTTTATCGCTTTGCCAACGCCCCCGCAGATCTAACTGCTGTGACCGGTACTCGGGCAATTTCGGGTAGCTAAAGCTGGCGACCGATGCAACCAACCCGGCTTGCCCCCCCCATATTGCAGACCCTGCAAGTGACATCGAGTTCAGGTGTTTTTGTCCGCCATATTGCTGATTCAGCAGGGTGCCCTGTAGCTCCACCTGCGCTGCACCCCATTGAGTTCTTCGCGTTAATAAACCCGTTGTCAGGGTGTAGTCAAAAGCGTCTTGCTGTCCATAAGTGGCGTTCTGCAAAAAAAGCCCGCCGCCCCATCCCGAGCTGTCTGGCTGGCGTAACAAAACGGCTTCAGTGATTAAAAAGTTGTCTCTCTGCGGGCGTGATTTTTCTGCCAGCTGCAAAGTGATGTCCAAGGTTGGCACATATAAAAGGCCACTCTGAGGTGCCTGATTCAAATTCTGGGCTCGCCCGACACCCGTAGCGAGCATGGTGCGCCATACCGGGGAAGGGGTTTGACAGGCCCCCAGCCTGTAAAACTTGATGACTTCTTGAATCGCTGGCGGTAAATCAGGCGACGCAAGCATGCGTTCGAAAAGTATCTCTGCATCTTGCGGCAAGGCCCCTTGGCAGTATGCCAACGCCAAATCCAGCAATGCCCCCTGATGGTTGGGGTAACGCGCCACAATGGCACTGAACCCGTCTATCGCTGCCTGTGTTCTGCCCGCCGCCAAGTCGCTAAGCGCACGGCCGTAGGCTGCATTGTCGGAATCCGGTGATTCGTCGGCATGGGCAAATTGCAGGGGCGTCAATCCAAAAGTCAGCGCTGCAAGCAATAGACAGATGCGCTTGGACGATAATGTTGTGTTACTTAAAAACATTAAAAAATGCAAAACACTCGGATTTCTACAGTCCCAGACAACGAACTGCAAAACCCATGATCCTAAAGTTATGGCAGTACCGTGGCTTCATTGCTCACAGCGTGCTGCAAGAGTTTCGGGGCCGCTACGCCGGTTCAGCGTTGGGGATGTCGTGGGTCATCATCAATCCTTTTGTGCAAATACTCGTTTACACGCTGGTTTTTTCACATGTCATGCGTTCTCGCATGCCGGGGCAGGCTGATGATGTGTTGGGCTATAGCATTTATCTTTGTGCGGGCCTGATTCCTTGGACTTGTTTTGCCGAAATTGTCTCACGCTCAACCAACATGTTCATTGAGTACGGCAACCTCATCAAAAAGTCAGCCTTTCCCCGGGTCTGCCTGCCGGCCATCGTACTGGTGTCTTCGCTGATTAATTTCGCCATGCTGATGGGCATTTTTATGCTCTTTATGCTGATTGTGGGGCGACTCAGCTGGTCTGCTTTTTTTCTCAGCATTCCGGTGAGTCTGTTGCTCATATTGCCTGCGGTGGGGCTGGGCTTGTTTCTTGGAACGCTCAATGTTTTCTTTCGTGACGTGAACCAAGTGCAAGCCATTTTGCTGCAGTTTTGGTTTTGGCTTACCCCTATTGTCTGGCCGGTCGCGGTGATTCCGCTGGAGCTGCGTCATTGGCTTTCTTTAAACCCCCTTGAGCCCATGGTGGCGGCCATGCACAGCTTGTTTCTTGGCACAGGCAGCCTAGATCCCATGGGTATATTCCGGGGACTGCTGTTTTCGATTTTCACCCTTTGGCTTGGCTACGCCATGTTCCGCAGCAAGGCTGCAGAATTTGCGGATGAGCTATGACCAAGGGCAGCATTACTTTGCGTGGCGTAGGTAAGTTTTACAAACGCTACCCAAGCAACCGAGCCAAAGCCACAGAAATTTTCTCATTCGGCCGCTTGGCTCGCCATACTGCACAGTGGGTTTTACAAGACATTGACTTGTCTGTGGCATCCGGTGAGGCAGTTGCGCTGCTGGGGTACAACGGCGCGGGTAAAAGCACGCTGCTCAAACTTATTGCAGGCACTACCGTCCCCTCAACAGGTCATGTGCATCTAGAGGGCCGGCTTGCCGCCATGTTAGAGCTAGGCATCGGTTTTCACCCTGAGCTCACGGGCCATCAAAACATCCTCATGGCTGGGCGCCTTATGGGTTTGTCGGGGGAGGAAATCGAGGCATCACTGCCAGGCATAGCGGCATTTTCCGAGCTCGCGCAGCAACTTAACGAGCCCTTGCGCACCTACTCCAGCGGTATGCAGGCGCGGCTGGCCTTCAGCATCGCAACCGCCGTACGCCCAGATGTACTTATAGTTGACGAAGTGCTGTCAGTGGGTGACGCCTATTTCCAGCACAAAAGCTTTGCCCGCATACGCGAGTACCGCGCTTTAGGCACCACGCTACTTTTTGTCTCGCATGACTTCGGGGCTATACGCGCCCTGTGTGATCGAGTTGTACTGATCGAAAGCGGTAAAAAAGTCAAAGACGGCAACCCTGCGGAAGTGCTTGACTACTACCATGCACTCGTCCTGGACCGCGAGCGCCAAGCCGGCATCATTCAGCAGACCGGCGGCCTGTCTGGGACCACCACCCGCTCTGGCGGCGGCGAGATACTGGTTGAGAAAATTGAGCTTCTGGGGCGTGACGGCTTTGCACGCTCTTTGCTCAATTGTGGTGAAAAAAGTGTTTTACGTCTTACCTGCCGCGTTTACAAGGACACCCCGACACTGGCGGTCGGCATCATGTTGAGGGACAAGGTGGGAAACCCTGTTTTTGGTACCAACACCCAACTTTTGGGGCGAACCGTTAGCAATCTTCTAGCCGGCGAAACGATCACCTTTGAGTTCGAGCAGGCTCTAGATTTGGGGCCCGGCAGCTACTCCATCAGCTACGGCCTTATCGACACGAGCGATGGCGTTGGCCACACTTACGACTGGAAAGACGGCGGGCTCGTGTTTGAGTTAATTAACCGCGACTACCCGCCAAGCATCGGCATGGCCCTGCTCAAACCGCGCATGACCATTGACCGCAGCCTCATCGGCACCGATGCGGCGACTACTCAGCAACGATCGGTGGAGCCGACGGGTGCCCGCGATGGTGAACCAAGGAAAAGCGTGGCGGCTGGTAATGGTTCTCTGAGGTAAATGGTTGAAGAAAATGCTCCGTGCTAGCCAGGTCCGCACGCACAAAAAATGCATTCACACCCATCAGATCGCAACCAACCAGCACATAGCCAAGCTCAGTGCCAATCAACTCAAGTTGCTTCAGGCTGGCGCCAAAGCGGGTGTCGCCCTTCCAGGCCTGCTCTGGCTTGTAAGGCACCTCATGGGCCACACTGGCGGGAAAGTGCGCGTTGTATTCAATACAAACCAGTCGGGGCTTGATGTTTGAGAGCTCTCGCCAAACGTGTGAAGTCAGAAAATCAACGTCAACGGATAACAGGTCGGGTTCATCCCCATGTTGATCAAGGTGCGCCAAGCCCCTGGCATTTTCTCGCGTGACCATAGTTTCAATCAGTTCGAGCTGCCCCGTTTTTAGTTGCTCTTTAAACTGATCACGTATGGCTGTTGCTGACTGCGCATTTCCCTCAACCCAGCGGCCTGACCATCCAAGCTCCAAGAGAAGTCGGGTATTGTTTTGTTGGCCGTCTCCAACGCCAAACTCTACAAAGCTACGGTTCTTGGTGCCTATACGCCTAAAGATCTCGCTAATGATCCCGTCTTCGTTGTTCTGACTATAGACTTGCCCATGCGCACCGGTGACGACCCGCGGGTCTTGCAACCGTGGGTCCAGGAAGCGAACTTGATCCTGCCATGCACTTAAAGCTGCGTGCAAATTGCGGTGGGTCAGCGTGAACAGCTCAAGCTGAACTGATTTGAGCTCAAGCAAGGCCCGCAGTGTTTCGTTTTCTAATGTATTTGACATTTCTCAATTCATTGTTTGAGCTGATAAAGATGATGAGAGTGGTGCGTCCAAAAACAGCCTGAGGGCTGCAAAGGGGTGGCAAAGTACGCCAATAAAGTAGCGTATCGAATTGCTGAAGGCAAACGCGGAACTTGCCTTATTCAGACCTTCATCAGGGCGCTTTACGCCAGAAAGTGGCACCGCCAGCAATGGCATTGGCATCGATCCGGCCGGAAAAAATGTAAGCCGCTTGGTCCACCGGATTGCCAGCAAGGCCGCCGGAAAGTGTCATATTTGACCGCGCAGCATCAGCTTCAAAAAGCCCGCTTGGCAAAACAGTGCCATTTGCAATAAAGCCGCCCTTGTAGGCGCCGCCTGTCATGGTCAACTGCGTGACAAATGTTCGATTGCCAAAGTCCACTGCCAGCGTTGGGTTGGTAATTTGCGCTGCAATGGCTGAGCCCGGGTTGTTGCCCAGGTAAACACCAGCCTCAAACGAGTTCAGGTTGAAATTGGCCACGCCTGCGCCAGGCATGACCAACGAGTCCTTGTTACGCGCCACCACATACGAAGGCCAAGAAATGCCAATAGGCTCTAGACCTTTTACAAAACTTGCAAGGTCTACCCCTTTGCCCAAGTTGGCCACATCGGCCCATCGCCCCCAATGAATTTGCTGCGCGCTAACAGTCTTAGTCGCCTCAGCAGGCACTAATGAAGACTTCAGAACGTCAGCAGTTACTGCCGGGTTCTCACCCAGCACGACCACAGTGCTGCTCAGGGCGTTGGAGTTTGTCCGGCTGGTGGTTAGCGGGCGCTCATTGCTGAGTGGGGGGGCAGTTTGGTCTGGCACAAACTGACGAAGTCCTGGGTTGGCTTTAAGGTCCAGCGTTTGTACGCCGACATTGCCGGTAGAGATGGCCAGCAGAAGGTCTGCCGATGCTGACAATGTTGAAGCGGCTGCAGAGCTGCAAGCCCCTAAACCTGTGCGGGTGCAATTTGATGTGAATTGACTCGCCACCACTGCACCTGAATTAACCGAGATGTACGTCACATCTGCCGTGGTAGACACAACAAAGTCTGTACCCTTCACGCCAATGGCTGCCACCGGCGTATTGAAGCGAAACCTTTGCCTAGCCTGCTGCGCAACTTTACCGGTAATGGCCCGTGCCACCCCGTTCACAAGTTCAAGTTGAAACTCACTTTGCTCAGGCTGTGCCGCAACCGGTTTGTAAAGCGCAATGCGCGCAGTTGTTTTAGGCCTGAGGACAAAAAACCCGTCATCAGCCAAGCGCAAATACAAATGCCCAGTGTCCCCGGTCTTTAGCAACGCACCCTCAGGCACACTGGCGCCCACTGCAATGGGTTCAAAAACACCCGCGCGCTCAATAAACGTTTCACCCTGCGTGTACATCACCCTGGCGGCACCTTGGGCAAGTGCCTGCATTGCAGCCAGCGACAAAAATGCAGCGGCCAGCCAGGCCAGCCATTTCTGTCCACTAGATTGAGGGGTCGTCAGATTCATGCTCTCATCTCTTAACAGCGATCACGGCCAAAGTATAATTTAATAATCTAAAAATCATAAGCATAATGTCGTAAATCGACATAGCTATTTTGTTTGTTAGAGCGAATCCAAATATTAATTAATTTGTAGACAAACATGCCTTTAACAACATTAACCACTCCGCCTACCTTTGCAAGCCCTGTTTCCCAGGCTTGCACCCAGGCCCAGTTTGACACGCCGGAGTTTCAGTTCTGGTGCCGAGAGGTGCGCGAACCGTTTCGCTACCACCGCAAGCTGTGGGAGTACTGCTTCTTGCTCCAAGTCTTGTCCAGTGAAGGCATGATGGCCCCGGGGCGCAAGGGCGTTGGCTTTGGCGTCGGGCGCGAAACTTCGGTGGCTGTATTGGCCGCACGCGGCGTGCAAGTAACGGCCACAGACCTTGACATGGACTCTGCCCAACAAGAGTGGGTACTTACCGGCCAACACGCAGGTAGCCTTGCGGATTTGAATGAGCGCTGGATTTGCCCCCCCGACACGTTCAGCCAGTTGGTCAACTTTCGCGTGCAAGACATGAACGCCATCTCGCCAGACCTTACCGGCTATGACTTTGCTTGGTCTTTGTGTGCCTTTGAGCACTTGGGCAACATTGAAAAAGGCTTGGCCTTTGTTAAAAACTCTCTTAACTGCATCAAGCCCGGCGGGCTGCTGGTGCACACCACAGAGCTCAATTGCTTTTCAAACGACGAAACCCTGGACAACGGGCCCATCGTTATCTTTCGCCGCAAAGACTTTGAAAAGCTGGCCGCCGAACTGGTGGCTGAAGGCCACGAAGTCACCCTTAACTTCACTCTGGGTGACGATGACTTAGACCGCTATGTGGATGTCGCTCCCTACACTGATCGCCGTCATCTGCGCCTGAGCTTGGCGGGGCAAGTCACCACCTCATTTGGTCTGGTTGTGCGCAAAGCACAGGCCTAAACAAAGTTCCCAGCATGAAAAACTACCAAGGCGTTTACAAACTTCCAGTTCTGGGGAAAGTTCTGCGCTGGGTTCATCGCTTGGCAACTATCTCTCGCATCGATCAGCTCGATCAGCTCCACCAGCGTATTCTTGAATTAGAGCAATCTACTTCGAAAGCTGATTCCGATTTAGCGGCCCTACTCGACATGCGCATGACTTCATTTCGCGGCGAAATAAGCCACGCAGTGACCAGCCAGCGCAACGAGTGGAAAGCCACCTTGGCCACCAACAGCCGCGTCATCGAGAGGACCACCCGCGCCCTGCTCGAAAATGGTCTGACAGATTCAACCGGCCTGCCCGGCACCGCCCGACTGGCCACCCCCGAAAGCTACATCAAGTTTGAAGACGCATTTCGTGGTCGCTGGAAGGTCGAAGAGCGGGTACGCTGGTACATCCCGCATGTGCGCGAAATCATGACGCTGGGCAGCCGAAAGCCCATGCTAGACATCGGCTGCGGCCGTGGTGAGTGGATGCTAGAGCTCAAGCGCAACAACTTCACCGTGACGGGTGTAGACCTCAACCCCGCCATGGCAGACGCCGCACGCGCCCAGGGCCTGGAGGTGGTGTTGGCAGATGCCGTTGCCCAGCTCGATAGCCTGGAGCCAGCGTCCCTCTCCGTGGTTAGCGCCTTTCACTTGGTAGAGCACCTGCCATTTGAGCAAACCCTTATGTTGGTAGATGCGGCCTTTCGCGCCCTCATGCCCGGTGGGTTGCTCATACTGGAGACCCCCAACCCTGAAAATCTGGTGGTCGGCGCCTGCACCTTCTGGTACGACCCCACCCACATTCGTCCGCTGCCGCCAGCCATGTTGCGCTTTTATGTAGAAAGCGCTGGCTTTGCACCAGTCCGCACAGCCCGCTTTTACCTGCGCACCGATGGGCCTGACCACGCCACCATGGACGAACCCGTCTCTCCAAGCATAGATGGCCCGCTTGACTACGGTCTGCTAGCTCAAAAGCCCCGCTAAGGCACGCTAAGTCACGCTATGGCCAGTACCTCTTGGGTCCGTCAAGTGGCCAGAGCCCTATTTCGTCCATTTCCTGGCGCCAAACACTTCGTCGTGCATCGAATACTGGCGCCCTGGCACCTCTGGCGCTACGGTGACGGAACAGTAGGCCGTGGCCATGTGTCGGCGTCCAACCCAGACGTTGAGCTGCGATTGCTCAAGCTAGAAGGTGCTCTGCATCTGTCTCGGGTAAGGTGCGCGGACACGGCCACAAAGCCCACTGCAGGTGCCCAGCGGCGCCTGGTGCTGATGGACATGCGCATCACCCAAATCAGCATGCGCGAGCGCGGCATACCCCGCTACGCCACCGCGCTGGCGCTGGCGCTGCCAGAGTACCTGAAGGGCGCAGACATCGCCTACCTGGTAGACCCCGCCCAACCGATGCCAGACGCACTGGCAGCACTGCAGGCACGCGGGCGCATTGTGCAGGGCGCTGCTGAGATTGGGGCTTTGGGGCATGTCAGCCACTACCTGCAAAGCTGTATTTTTGAGCTTCACAAAGATGCAGACGAGCTGTTTCCGGTGGAGTTGGGCCGCTTTCGCCCCCACATCAGTGCCATTGTGTACGACGTTATTCCGTGGCTTTTTCCAAAGCAATACCTGACAGACCCCTACTTGGCCCGGCGCTACGCCTACCAACTCAGCCTGTTGCCCTCGGTCAACCATTTATTTGCCATCAGCAACTGCGCCCGGGACGACGTGGCCCGGGCCGCAAATCTGCCTCTCTCAAGCGTCACCAACATCTATGGCGGTATCGACGAGTCACGCTGGGCTGCGCCTCAGACCGCGGCCGCTAACGCCTCTAACGCCTCTAACGGAGCCACCTTAGAGATCAACAACGAGCAAGGCGAGCGCTTTGTGTTGCGCCAGCCGTACTGGCTGTATGTGGGCGGTGGCGACTTCCGTAAAAACGTGCAGGGCTTGGTGCGTGCCTTTGCCCGTGTGTTGGCAGAGCAGCCGCATGCCCCAGAGCGCCCGGCACTTGTGATTGCCTGCAACCTGCACGCTGAGCAGCGCAAAGAAATCGCAGCCCTGGCCGCCAGCTTGCATGTTGAGCCCGGTGTAGACATCATCATCACCGGCTTTGTAAGTGATGCCACCTTGGCCACCTGCTACCGCAATGCCTTTGCCACCGTGTTCCCCTCTCTGTACGAGGGCTTGGGTTTACCGGTGTTGGAGAGTTATCACTTTGGCGTGCCGGCGCTGGCGTCCAACGTGTCATCACTCACAGAGGTGACCCCCGTCAGTTGCCAGTTTGACCCTGCGTCTGAAGACAGCATTGCCCAGGCTATGCTGCGAATGCACAACACGCCGCAGCTGCGAGCCGAGTCCCTGGCATTCGGGCGAGAAATCATGGCTGAATGCAACTGGCAGCAGGCGGCCAGCAAGTTGGCTGCACAACTTTAGCCTTGGGCGGTGGTAAATCCATAAATGTGATGCTTATCACATTGTTGCACAAGCCCCACATTCAATAATCCAAGCGTTATCCAAGTACAACTCTTTTGGTAACATCTCGCCCGTACAGTGTAGTGACCTCGGTCGGATGCTGTTAAAGTAAGAGTTGAGGTTTTTTAATTTTTAATGGAGCTTTCTTATGTCACAAGCAGTCGCCGACCAACTATTTTTGGCCTACATGGGACGTCCCGCTGATACACAGTGGCGTTCAAACACCGCAACTTTGGTAACATCAATGGGCGGCACCCCAACCAAGGCCCTTAAAGACGCTTTTTACACCGCTGGCGTTGCTGAAGGTGTTTACTCCGCTTCCGATAGCGCATCCACCTTGGTCAACAAGTTCTTTTTGAACACCTTTGGCTTTGCTGCAAACACACACGAGCAAACCTTCTGGGGTAACTTGGTTGCCAACGGAATCTACTCCGCAGGTGAGTTGGTCTGGCAAATGTTCTCTAGCTATGCAAACCCCCCCACCGCTCTGCCTACAGCTTATGTTGTTCCTATGCAGAGCAAGCTGGTCGCCCTGGCTGCTTTCAGCAACGCCTTGACAGACCCAACAATCAATGCCGCTTACTCACAACTCAACAGCACAGCAGCAACTGCTGGTCGTACATACCTGAGCGCAGTGACTTCGCAAGCTACAGCTGCGACAGCCATCACTGGCGTCGCCGCCACTGTGGCAGCTGTGTCCACTGCTAGTGGCCAGACTTTCACGCTCACTACTGGTGTGGATACATCCGGATTTTTGGTTGGATCCTTGGGAACAACCAGCACTACTGGCAATGACACGTTCAATGCCGACGTTACATCATTGAATGTTAGTGACTCTATCAACGGTGGCGCCGGAACAGACACATTGAACTTCACGGGCTCGACCAACGTAGCACTTCCTGTAGCAAGTATTACTGGCATTGAAATCATCAACGTTCGTCAAACTGGTGCTGCCCTAGTTTCTACAGACCTTTCATTAATATCTGGTGAGACGACTGTTAATCTGGATCGCTCAAACCAAGCAGCTACTTTTACAAACATGGCATCTGGTGGCACCTACGGTGTTATCGGTAATGCCAGTGTTTCAAATACTGGTGCATTGGCAATTGGTTATGAAGCTGCAGCTACAGCATCCATACTGAATTTCTCAGGTGGTACTTTGGGTGCACAAGCTGTAACACTTACTGGAACTGGCCTTTTGTCGCAAACTATTAATTCAACTGGCGCGGCAAACGTGACAGGTGCATTCACAGGTGCTACATCCGCAACTTCAACAACAATTAATGCAACTACAGGCTTGACAACTGGTGCGGTAACCAATTTAGGTGCAACAGTAACAGTTACTGGCGCTGGTGCAGTCGATCTTTCTACTACTGCCTTAGAAGCTGGTGTAACTACATTCAACGCTTCAACAAACACCGGCGGTGTTACTGTTGCATTGGGTTCTGCTGTGACACAAACAGTTACTGGCAGTGCAGGTAACGACGTGATCACTTCTGGTGCTGTTTTGACAACAGGTTCTGTAAACGCTGGTGCAGGCACTGGTGACGTTTTAGTTATCGGTGCAAACGTTACGCACGTAAACACTACTGCACTGGCAGCCAAGTACACCAACTTTGAAACGCTGCGTATGTCTGGCACTTTAGACATGGCTTTGATCAGTGGAATTACTGCAGTGCAAGTCATTAATGCCTCTACGTTAACCAACATGTCTGCCGCACAAGCTGCTGCGGTGCAAATTCGCGCAAACAATATCGCTGGTACTGGTGATAACCAAGTGTTCAATCTTGCAGTTCAAGGTGGTACTGCTGACGTATTGACAATCACTGCCGGCACAGGTACGACCACTGCAGCGGCTACCGACATTGGTACATTGAACGTCACTGGATTCGAAACCTTGAATATCGTAGCAAACCCTGGCTCAACATCGGCCACGGGTGCTGGTGCGACAGCGCGGGATACATTGGTTGGTGCGCTGACTGGTGCAACACTGAAAAACATCAATCTGACAGGTAGTTCTGTAAACATGTCAAACATTGCTACAACGGTTGCTGTAACTATTGACGGTTCTGGCCTGGTTGGTGATGGTGCATCTACACCAGTTGGCTTGACCGTTGCAGGTTCTGCTGTCGTCGGATCAACCATCACTGGCTCAGCTGTACGTGACGTTTTCACAATCGGTGCCGAGGGTTCAGCTTACAACGGTGGTCTTGGTAACGACGGTTTCACAACAACTGTGGCCTTATTGGTTGCAGACGGTACAAACGACGGTACGATCAATGGAGGTGGTGGCACCGACACACTTACAGTGAGCGACACCACTGGTGTGACACTGACTGACAACCACTTCACCAAGTTGTCGAATATGGAAACGCTTGCTTTGACTGCAACTGGCGCTGATAATGTCTCAGTAACGCTTGGCGGTACATTTAATGCGGCTTTTGCTAACGGTGCAACTATCACAACCGGTAAAATTGCCGCTGGGCAAGATGTCGCTTTCGTTGGCGGACTTGCCTCCGTTGGAGTGACGCTTACGATTGATGCAGACTTAATGGTTGGTATTGCCACTGAAACACACAACATTGTGACTGGTTCTGGCAATGACACTGTTAACTTTGTCGGAGATGGAACGTATGTCGGTGTTGCCGGTGGTGCACAGGGTACTATCGTTATTTCAACAGGTGCCGGTGCAGATACCATTTCCGTAACTACCGGAATATCAGCTGGTATTACGAATACAACTGGTCAGTTTCTTACAATTACAGGCGGTACCGGCGCTGACACCATCACGCTTTCAGGTGTTAACGGAACTGTTGTTGCAGTTGCTACAGCACTCATTAACGTTGCAAGTGGTGATTCCGGTGTGACAGTGGGAACGTGGGACAGAATCACTGGTTTCGGCCTTGGAGGAGAAGCAACTAATACGATTGCTGACAGGCTTGAATTTGCTGGTACTGGCGCAGTCAACGCACTTGCTACTTCAACAGACTTTGGCACGATTTTGTCTCACGCATATTCAAACGGCGTTGTCACTTTTGATACCGCAGCAACTTTTGCTTCCGCCAAAGTTGTTAACGCGTCAAACTTGGCCGACGTGGTTGGTTATTTGGCCGCTAACACGGCTACTGCTGATGCTGTTGCATTCCTTTTCGACTCGAACAGTGATGGCGTAAACGATTCATCACTCGTTTACTCGAACCAGGCTGCTGATGTGTTAGTTGAGTTGGTTGGAACTACCGTTTTGGGTGTGAGTGCAACTACAACGATAGCGACTGCTGGCTTCATCGCTATCTCCTAAGCTACCAAGAACTAACCTTCACTCCGAGCGCAAGCAAGGGGTGTAGGAAGATTCTACAAGGACCCCATCCCTCAAAAAGGGGTGGGGTTTTTCTATGAAGATGGCTTAAATTCATTTGCATATTCCCGTCTTCATAGAAAAACTCTTTTGACAGGAACTCCAATGACCGACTGGACCGCCGGCTACATAGCAGATATTGGCTACACCTTTGGCTATTACCAAGAACTCAACCCCTTGCGTGCACGTCTGGCCTTTCTGAATACTAGCTTGGTACCACCTGAGAACGGCGTGCACTGCGAGTTAGGTTACGGTCAAGGCATGAGTGTCAACATCCACGCAGCGGCATCGGGGAGCACTTGGTATGGCACCGACTTCAACCCCACTCAAGCAGCCTTTGCACAAGAGTTAGCTATTGCATCAGGTGCCAACGCTCACTTGGCGGACGAAGCCTTTATTGACTTTTGCACGCGTTCAGATTTGCCTGAGTTCGACAGCATTGGCTTGCACGGCATCTGGAGTTGGGTAAACGATGAGAACCGCGCAGTAATTGTTGACTTCATCCGGCGCAAGCTCAAAGTGGGCGGAGTGCTGTACATCAGCTACAACACGCAGCCCGGCTGGGCGGCCATGGTTCCTATGCGGGACTTGCTCACAGAACACTCAGAAGTTATGGGCGTTGCAGGCCAAGGCATTGTGAAACGCATTGACGGTGCGCTGGAGTTTGCTGACAAGCTGTTGGCAACCAACCCCAGTTACCTCAAAGACAATCCGATTGTTGCGGAGCGTTTTAAAGGCATGAAGAGCCACAATCGCAATTACCTCGCCCATGAGTACTTCAATCGGGACTGGCTGCCATTGCCTTTCTCCAAAATGGCACAGTGGCTTGAATCCGCTAAGTTGGGGTTCGCCTGTTCTGCTGACTATATGGCCCATATTGATGCGGTGAACCTCACAGCAGACCAACAGGCTCTGCTTAAAGAAATTCCAGACGCCATCTTTCAGCAAACAGTGCGCGACTTCATGGTCAACCAGCAGTTCAGGAAGGACTACTGGGTCAAAGGGGTTAGAAAGCTCAACCAACTGGAGCAAACCGAGTCCTTCAGAACTCAAAAAGTGATGTTGTCAACTCACCGAGCAGATGTATCGTTGAAAGTCAGTGGAGCCCTTGGCGAGGCCGCCATGCTGGAGGCGGTGTACAACCCCATAGTGGATGCACTGGCTAACCACAAGCCGCAAACACTGAGTCAACTAGAACAAGCCCTCAAAGACAAGAACATTTCCTTTGGCCAGCTAACCCAAGCAGTACTGATTCTTGCAGGCGCCGGATCGCTGGTGGCCGTACAAGACGAATCGCTCATCGTAAAGGCAAAACCACAAACAGACAAGCTCAACGCCTGCTTGATGGACAAATGCCGGAGCCATTCAGACATCAATCATCTAGCCAGTCCTGTCACGGGTGGTGCTATCACGGTCCACCGTTTTCAACAGATTTTTCTGCTAGCCCTTAGCAAAGGAAATAAGCTGCCTCTAGAGTGGGCGCAGTTCACTTGGCAGATATTGACTGCGCAAGGGCAGAAAATTACAAAGGAAGGTAAAACTCTAGAAACACCAGAAGAAAACTTGGCTGAATTGAACCTGCAAGCAACAGCGTTTGCAACCAAGCACCTGCCCATCATTAAGGAGCTTCAGGTTATTTAATCAGCTCAGTTTGGGATGCATGGAGCCTCGGGTGTTCAGTTTTTAATTTTGCTGGCTTAACAAACTTTTAGCGATCATAAGATTTGAAAGTATTATGGAATTGACTATTGAGCAGGCGCTACAAAGAGCGGTTGAAGATCACAAGGCGGGAAAGCTGCAAGACGCAGAAGCCCTGTATAGAGCTATCTTGCAAACCCAGCCCCAGCACCCCGATGCGAACCATAATTTAGGGGTCATGGCGGTCTCATTAAATAAAACTGAGGCCGCGCTACCACTTTTTAAGATCGCACTTGAAGCCAATCCGAATCAAGGGCAATTCTGGCTCAGCTATGTAGATGCACTTATTAAAGAAAAGCAGTTCGACAATGCATGGAATGTGCTTGAGCTGGGAAAAAAGCGAGGGTTGTTGGGAGAGAAGGTTGACGCCTTAGAAGCGCAATTGACGACAATTTTCTTGACACAAAATTCAGAATCGTCATCAAAAAATAAAACTCCAACCTTTACACAACAGAGCAAAAAAGTATCTACAAAAAAAGAAAAAAAGAAAAATTTACCAAGGAATTTAAAAAATCTAAATCAAACACGAAGTCCATCACAAATCGAATTAAATACCCTACTGGAATACTATCAAAAGGGACAGCACGACCTTGCACAAAATTTAGCAACAACCCTAACGCAGCAGTACCCAAACCACCCGTTTGGCTGGAAAGTAATGGGCGCTTTGTTCAAAAAAACTGGGCAATTACAAGACTCAGTCATTGCCAATCAAAAAGTATTGGAGATTTCACCCAATGATGCAGAGGCGCATAACAACTTGGGCAACACACTGCAAGAACTTGGCAGATTACAAGAGGCTGAGATAAGCTACAACAAAGCGATTGCGATTAAGCCTGACTTGGTAGAAGCGTATAGCAATTTGGGTAATACGCTGAAGGAACTCGGCAGACTAGAAGATGCTGAGACAAGCTGTAATAAAGCGATTGCGATCAAGCCAGAATATGCAGAAGCGCATTACAACTTAGGTAACACACTGAAAGGACTTGGCAGACTAGAAGAAGCTGAGAAAAGCTACAACAAAGCGATTGCGATCAAGCCTGACTATGCAGAAGCGCATTACAACTTGGGCGTCACACTGCAAGAACTTGGCAGACTACAAGAGGCTGAGACAAGCTATAACAAATCGATTGCGATCAAGCCTGAGTATGCAGAAGCGTATAGCAACTTGGGAACATTACTACAAGATCTTGGCAGACTAGAGGATGCTGAGACAAGCTGCAACAAAGCGATTGCGATCAAGCCTGACTTGGCAGAAGCGTATAGTAATTTAGGTAATACGCTGAAGGAACTCGGCAGACTAGAAGATGCTGAGACAAGCTGTAATAAAGCGATTGCGATCAAGCCAGAATATGCAGAAGCGCATAGTAACCTGGGCTTCATTCTAAAAGGCCTTGGTAGGATAGCGCAGGCTGAAGCAAGTTTTGCAGAAGCTGTCAGGTTGAAACCTGACTTTATTAAAGCTCGTAATGAAATGTTGGCTTGCTTGTATCTACTGGATAAAAAATTATTATTTTTCGATGCCCTAGATTATTCGATAAAACAAGACATAGCTAATCCTGTTACTGGCTCGCTTACCTGCCGTTCAGCGCTGAAATATGGTGAGGAAAGATCTAATATATTTTGCAATGCGCCACTTGAATATGTTGTTCACGTTGACTTGAAATCTCGATATGACTTTGAAGAAATTTTTGTCCTAAATACAAAGTCGATACTTGGTAAAGAAAAGAGATCGCATAAAAGACAAGAACTTCTTTCAAATGGTTATCAAACTTCTGGGAATTTATTCACAACAGGAAGCAGACTCACCGATCAAATTCAAAAGACTATCCAATTAGAAATAGAAAGGTATCGAATTAATTTTGCTAGCAGTCAAGAAGGTTTCATAAGAAAATGGCCAGTTGACTATAGCCTCTTTGGCTGGCTTATTAGTATGAAGAGTGGCGGCGAACTTCTTCCTCACATCCATGAAAATGGATGGATAAGTGGCAGTATTTACATAAATGTTCCACCAAAATTGAAGGTTGACAGCGGTAACCTAGTAGTTGCCCTAGGCACAGATAGCGATGCAACTAATTCACGTCTAAATTCGAAAAAAGTATTTGATGTAGTTACCGGTAGTATGGTGCTATTTCCTGCATCTCTGATGCACTACACAATTCCGTTTGAATCTGAAGAAGAGCGAATTGTTTTAGCATTCGACGTTATTCCTAAATGATGATTAAAAGGGGTCAACTTAGTCTCTTCAAGAACCCCATTGATCACAAGATAGTAGAGTTTTTTAACATCTGTCCGTTTTATCATTAACAACCACACAAACCAACAAGTACTGCGAATGCCTACAGTCAGTCAACTTGAATCTGAAATCTCGCGTTACAAAAATAGCCACGTACCCCAAAGTTTTGTCACAATTACACAAGTATTACAACAACTCATCTCAGATACTTTTAATCCTTCAGACAGCAATGCGCTAAAACAGCTTATGGTGAGCTGCGCCACTACGGAACCCACATGGGGCCTGCTCCTAGGATTGCACCTATGGCAGCTCGATTGCACCAACGCGGCTGACTTTCATAACGTCTGGAACTGTTCCAGATACGCGGGTATTAAAAGTCGCTTCTCGAGCCTAAATGCCACTGAGCATCTAGCACACAGCACCACGCTTTATGCCAGCGTAAACGGATCCATCAGCGCAGCGCAGTACATCACTGCTGGTAACGCCTACCGCCAGCTACACCGCTATGCAGAAGCTGAATGCGCCTATCTGCAGGGTCTAGACGTTTGCGTGGATGACCCATTCCTCAAGTTCCGATTGGTTGATTTGTGGCTAATGACATACCAGCACGACAGGGCAAAGCAGATGCTCTCAAGTCTGCGAACACGCTTTCCCTATGCAGTTGAAATATTGTTTCAGCACCCTGTGCCTGACGGAACACAAGGTCCAGCGCATCAGCTGCCAGACCTCAAAGCAGAAGTTGCCAACTATGTCTGGCTGGTTGCCGCAGACCCTGTCTATACAGAACGCTACGGTAAGCGCCTGGCGAATTCAATAGCAACAGCGCGGCAAACAATACGGGAGCAGTCACAGCTTTATCTGCATCTGCATGTAGTGAATCAGCCAGACAAACCCACCCCAGTTGATGTCATCAACAAAATGAACGCGCTGCTGCCTATTAACAGCACACAGCGCACCCTTAACTTGGACGCTGCCACAGACAACCAACGTTCTGCCGTGTTCGCATCAGAGCGGTTCATCTTTTTAGCTGAGATATTGGCCAAGTACAACAAACCGATGCTTGTGAGTGACATTGATGTGGAATGTTTGCAAGACCCTTATCCATTGTTCAGCAAAATGGGGGATGCAGATATTGGCTACACGCGGTTTCACACAGTGCGCGATGCTTGGGATAAATACCCAGCCACTGTGTTGTTGTTCAAGCCAACACACGCTGCGATTGATTTTTGCAAGCAGTTGTCAGGAATGATCATCACCCTGCTCAATAACCATCCACACCCGTGGTTTGTAGATCAGATTGCGCTGTTTCGTCTGATAGAAGAAGGACTTACCCCAGCCAAGTTTGTATATCTGAAGCACATCCTGACAGATACAGATTCGCCAAATGCCTATTTCAGGATATTGCATGGGAGTTGGACAAAATGAGCAATTACAAACCCACTTCCTGGTATTCCCCCAAACCTCTAGACAGTTTTTATAGCGCAGTTTGACGCTGCCGCTCGAACTCATGGGGGCTGAGTTGATCGAGATGCTTGTGGCGTCG
>JBIKPY010000027.1:0-31509 GCA_044357185.1 Polaromonas sp. | reverse complement strand
CCTCATTGACCGATTGTGTTTTCGAGCTGCAGCGCTCCACCACGGTTGAAGAAGTCAATGCGCTCTTTGCGGCAGCCGCGCGCGGTCCTCTGGCGGGTATTCTGGGCTACGAAGAGCGTCCGCTTGTCAGCGCTGACTATGCCGGGGACACGCGCAGCTCTATCGTCGATGCCCTCTCGACCATGGTGACCGACGGCACGCTGCTCAAGGTCTACGCCTGGTATGACAATGAAATGGGCTATGCCTGCCGCATGGTGGACCTGGCCTGTCACATGCAAAACACTGGCATCTGAAGCCGATGTCAGACACTTTGCTGGCGCAACTTAGCGAGCGCAAAGCCGCTGTTCGCGACTATGCCATCGTCACTGCCGCCTACTGGGGCTTCACACTGACCGACGGTGCGCTGCGCATGATGGTGCTGCTGCATTTTTACCGGCTGGGTTACTCATCGTTCTCGCTGGCTTTGCTGTTCTTGCTGTACGAGGCGGCTGGCGTGCTGGCCAACCTGATAGGCGGCTGGCTGGCCACACGCTACGGCATTGCCCGCATGCTGGCCGTTGGAATGAGCTTGCAGATCATCGGTTTTTTACTGCTCTCTCTGCTTCAACCCGAATGGACTGCGGCCTTGTCCGTGGCTTGGGTGGTGATAGCGCAAGGCATCTGCGGCGTTGCCAAAGATCTGACCAAGACTGCCAGTAAATCGGCCATCAAAATCACGGCAGACCGGGCACAAAATCAAGGTAGCGGTCAACTTTTCAAGTGGGTGGCGTGGTTCACCGGTAGCAAAAATGCGATGAAGGGCGTTGGTTTTTTCTTGGGCGGCTTGCTGCTGGACCAATTGGGCTTTGCCCAGGCTTTGTGGGTCATGGCCGCCTTGCTGGGCGTGGTTCTGGCTGGCGTGCTTATGTTTGTACCGCGTTTGATGGGCAAACGGGAAGCCTCCAAAACAGCCAAAGAATTTTTGGCTAAAAACCGGGGCATCAACCTGCTGGCGCTGGCGCGTGTGGTGCTCTTTGGCGCACGCGATGTTTGGTTTGTGGTGGGCGTGCCTGTGTTTTTGTATGCCTCCGGCTGGACCTTCACCATGGTGGGCGGCTTTTTAGCGCTTTGGACCATTGGCTACGGCTTGGTGCAAGCGCTGGCACCGCAGATCGTGCGCCGCAGTGACGACGGTCTGAGCCGCGAAGTGCCGGCGGCACGCTGGTGGTCGGCAGCACTGGCTGCAATCACCGTCACGCTGGCGGTGGCTGTAGGTCTTCGCGCACCAGAACTGCAATGGGTGGTGGTTTTCGGCTTGGTGCTCTTTGGCATTGCGTTCGCAGTCAATTCTTCGGTCCACTCCTACCTGGTGCTGGCCTATGCCGGCAGTGAAAAAGCGGCTGAAGACGTCGGTTTTTATTACGCCGCCAACGCCCTGGGCCGCTTTGGCGGAACGCTGCTATCGGGCTTGCTCTACCAGTGGGGCGGACTGCTTTGGACGCTGATCGCTTCAGCCATGATGCTGACAGCCTGCTGGCTGGTGACATTGGCGCTGCCAGTGGTTCGGCCTAAGGCATGAACGCCCGCACACAAAGCCGGCCTGAAGAATTAGCCAACAGCTTGAGCCATGGTGCGGCACTGTTGGGTGCCTTGGCAGCAGTGCCGTTTTTGCTGGGTGCAGCCAATCCATCCGGTGAAGCCCCGCGCACAGGCTCTCTTATCTTTGCGCTGACGATGGTTTTGCTTTACTTCACCTCAACGGTCTACCATGCGCTGCCCGACGGAAGGGGTAAAAATTTCTTTCTCAAACTTGACCACGGCGCCATCTTTTTTTTCATCGCCGGCAGTTACACACCCTTTGCTCTGGCCAACACAACCGCCACGCCGGATTGGATAACGCTGGGGCTGGTCTGGCTGATCGCTTTGTTGGGTGCTGCCTTGAAAATTAGCAACAAAATGTTAGCGCCCTGGCTGTCCACCAGCCTTTACCTGTTGATGGGTTGGCTGGTACTGGTAGCAGCTTTGCCTGTGGTGCGGCATGCGTCTGCCGAGGTGATAAACCTTTTGCTGCTAGGCGGTGCCGCTTACACAGTAGGCGTCATTTTTTTCGCACTGGACGCTAAAGTGAAGTACGCCCACACGGTCTGGCACGCTTTGGTGGCCACCGGAACGGCCTGCCATTTCTTTGCTGTTTTGGGTTGTGCAGTTTAAAAAATAGCACGCGGGTGCTATGCTGGCAGTGAAAATATTTGATCAGGATTTATGCAAAACGGAACCCGATTAGCGGCTGTGGACTTGGGCTCTAACAGCTTTCGACTTGAAATTGGTCGCTTTGATGACGGCATCATCCGTCCTACTGAATATTTAAAAGAAACAGTTCGTCAAGGCAACGGACTGGATGCCGACCGCAACCTCACCGAGCAAGCCATGCAGCGCGGCTGGGATTGTCTGGCTCGTTTTGGCGAACGTCTGGCCGGCTTTAAGAAAAGCCAGGTCCGTGCGGTCGCTACGCAAACAATGCGTGAGGCCAGGAACCGCGATGTATTTCTTACCCGGGCACACCAGCTGCTCGGCTTTCCAATTGACGTGATTGCCGGGCGTGAAGAGGCGCGGATGATCTACCAGGGAGTGGCCCATCTGCTGCCGCAATCGACTGAGCGTCGCTTGGTGGTGGACATTGGCGGGCGGTCTACCGAAATGATTCTGGGTTGCGATCTTGAAGCACAAACCATGGAGTCCTTACGGGTGGGCAGTGTTCGGTGGTCCATGAAATATTTCCCTGAAGGACAGTTCACCGAGCGCGCATTCAAAGCGGCAGAAATTGCGGCCAAGGCTGTTCTAGAAGAAGCTACGCCCTTATTTGAAAGGCAGCTGTGGGACACCGCCTACGGCTCTTCTGGCACTGTGGGCGCCGTCAGTGACGTGCTCGGCGCCTCAGGATGGCCGCAAGGCCTAATCACTCGCGAAGGCCTGGACTGGCTGCTGGACCGTTTGCTGAAAGCCCAAAGTGCAGACCGCCTGAAAATGGAGTCTCTCAAAGACGATCGCCGACCGGTGATTGGTGGTGGTGTCAGCGTACTTCGAGCCGTGTTTGATTTGATGAACATCGACACCATGCATGTGGCCCGTGGTGCACTGCGCCACGGCGCACTTTACGATTTGCTCGACCGGGAAGCGCCCCAGACCGATTTGCGCTCGCACACTGTTCAAAGTCTGGTGCGCAAATTCGACGTTGACAGAGTGCATGCTGAGCGTGTGAGCCGCACAGCACGCCAGTTGCTGACAATGTTGTGTCCAAGCCCTGACGAACAATTGGTTCGCTTTGAAAACAAGCTTGGCTGGGCAGCTCAGTTGCATGAAATTGGCAGCCACATTTCTCACAACGACCAACACAAACACGGCGCCTATATTTTGGACAACGCCGATGCGCCCGGCTTTTCATTGCCTGAACTGCACCGCTTGAGCCTCTTGGTACTAGGGCACCGAGGCAAGCTGCGCAAACTGGACGCAGACTTCAGTGACACGATGTTTGTACAGCAGTTGATGGCGCTGCGACTGGCCGTCATTTTTTGCCATGCCCGACGCAATCCGGACCTGGCCGGGCTAAACCTCAAGCTAGAAGATTCCTACTTTAGCGTTACGCTTCGTGCCGATTGGGCAGAGGCTTTCCCACAATCTGCTTACCTGCTGCGCGAAGAAGCCATCGCATGGCAAAAAACCAGTTACACACTGGCCATCAAAGAAGGGTAAGCTGAGCTTTGCGGCACTTGACACTGCCATAGATCAACGATGTAAACTGTATATACTGTTTATAAATTTGTTTTTTACTTGGAGTCAATCATGGTCACCTCTGCCAAAACTCGCGTCATTCGCAAAACTAGCGCCGTTAAACCTTCTGTGCCTGCCAAACGGGCACCATCCAAAGCAGCCAGAGCGCCAGCCAAATCTCCAGCCAAGTCGCCCCTCAAGACAGGGGCCAAAACACCGGTTAAAGCCAAGCTGAGCCCGCAAGCAAAGACAGCCGTGAAAAGAGCGGTCAAGCCTGTCAAGGTGGAAAAGGCCAAGAAGCCCAAAATGATCCGCGACAGCTTCACCATTCCGAAAACCGAGTACGTGGTGATTGATGCGCTCAAAGAGCGGGCCGGCAAGCTCTCACGGGCCGCCAAAAAAAGTGAGCTCTTGCGTGCCGGCGTGAAGGCTTTGGCGGCCATGTCAGACGCTGCATTTTTGGCAGCGCTGGCGGCTGTGCCCACCATCAAAACGGGCAGGCCAGCCGCCACCAGCTGACCTCCGGTAGCTGTCTTTTGCTCAGAGGAAGTCGGGGGACTGAACCGTCACCACAAGCGCTTGCCTTTGACCATCGCGCAGCCGGCTGCGTAGCCACCACAGAGAGCCTTTGCGCAGCGATATATCAATGCCGTCAAGGCCAAGAAGTCGGTTAACCACCTGGCCCAGTGTGGGCTGGTGGCCGACCACAACCACCGGGTATTTGCTGTCTGGCCAGTGCGTGAGCGCCAGCAGGTCATCCACAGAGCCGCTCGGGGACAGTTCAGGGCAGATTTTGTATTTGCGACCCAAGGACACCACAGTTTGTTCGCAGCGCACCGCAGGGCTGCACAGGATGCGCGCATTGTCTGCTAACTTACGGTCCAGCCATTGCGCCATGCGGGCGGCTTGCCGCAGACCTTTGGAGCTCAGGCAACGCGCCAGGTCTGCTTGAAAATCAATTTCCGTGATTGCAGGCGGTGCAATGCCATCGCTGAGATCTTCAGCGTCGGCATGCCGCCAGACAATCAGGTCCATGATCAGGCGTCCTTGCTTTTCCTGCTTTTGCTCAGGGCGCTGTTCTGTGCCGGCCTACGCGGCTTAGACACTGACTTGCCAGATTTTGAAATCGAGCCCGCCGACTGTGTGCCATAGCGCGCCATCAAAGCCGCCTGCGCGCCTTCTTTGCGGCCATGTGCAGGCGGCTGAACCCGTTGGTAAATGCCATCTGCCTGCAAATCCCAAGCATTGCTGGTGTCATGCATGTAGGCCACAAGACATTCCTCAATGATGCGTTGGCGCAGCACGGGGTCTGTGACCGGCCAGGCTAACTCGATTCGCCCGAACATATTGCGGTTCATCCAGTCGGCGCTCGACAAATAAAGTGTTTCAGTGTTTCCCGAGCGGAAATAAAAGACCCGCGAATGCTCTAAGAAACGCCCGATGATGGAGCGCACCCGGATGTTGTCAGTGACACCCGGAACCTGCGCCGGCAACATGCAAGCACCCCGGACGATGAGGTCGATTTTCACGCCCTTCTGCCCGGCGTTGACCAGTGCAAGTATCAGACCTTCATCGGTCAAGGCATTCATTTTGGCCACCAGCCGCGCGTCTTCTCCCCGGGCTGCAGCTGCGCTCAGCGCTTCTATCATTTGCAGCATTTTGGCGTGCAGCTGGAAAGGTGCAAGAACCAGCTGCCTTAGTTTGGGCAAACGACTTTGGCTGGCCAGGTGAAAAAAGACATTTTCCATGTCCAGGGTCAGCAAGGGGTTGGCCGTGAGATAACTCACATCGGTGTAAAGACGCGCAGTTTTGGGGTTGTAGTTACCCGTCGAGAGATGGCCGTAGCGTTTGAGAAGCTTGCCCTCACGACGCGTCACCAGCAACATTTTCGCGTGTGTCTTGAGGCCCACAATGCCGTAGACCACCTGGGCACCGATAGACTCTAGCATCTCGGCCCAATTGATGTTGGCTTCTTCGTCAAAGCGGGCCTTGAGCTCCACCACCACAGTGACTTCTTTCCCGCGCCTGACAGCTTCGCGCAGTAAAACCATCAGCTCCGAATCGGACCCGGTACGGTAAATCGTCTGCTTGATGGCCAGTACCTGCGGGTCATTGACAGCTTCGCGCAAAAAAGCCAGGACGCCATCAAAGCTTTCAAAGGGCTGGTGAATGCACACATCACCTTCTTTGAGCTTTTTGAAAATTGATTCGCCCTGCTTGAGTTGTTGCGGGTACGAAGATTGATAAGGCGGAAATAACAGCGCAGGGTCATTCACCAGGTCAACCAGCTGAGTAAGCCGGACCAGGTTCACAGGGCCAGGAACCCTGTACAGCGCTTCGGGCGGTAGATCAAACTGCTCGAGCAAAAATTGAGACAAGTGCTCAGAACAACCGGCGGAAACCTCGAGCCGCAGGGCTTGTCCGTAGTTACGTTGTTCAAGGCCGGCACGCAAAGCTGTGCGCAGATTCAACACATCTTCCTCGTCCACCGCCAAGTCGGAGTGCCGGGTGACCCGGAACTGCGAGAACTGCTGCACATCGCGGCCCGGAAAAAGATCTGCCAGGTGCGAGCGGATCACGCTGGTCAAGGCGACAAAGTGTAATTTTCCTTTGCCACTGCTGTCTGGTATTTGCATGATGCGCGGCAACACGCGAGGCACTTTGACAATGGCAATTTCGTTCTCACGTCCAAAAGCATCTTTGCCGCCCAGCCGGACAATGAAGTTGAGCGATTTGTTGGCAACCATCGGGAATGGATGCGATGGATCCAGGCCGACCGGGATCAACAAAGGCCGAACTTCGCGCAAAAAATATGCTTTGACCCAACGCTTTTGAGCTGCATTTCGCTCACCGTGCGAGAGCAGATGAATGCCTTGCCGGGCGAACTCCGGCAACAAGACGTCGTTGTACAGACGGTACTGTTTCTCAACGATGGTATGTGCCGCTTCAGACAGCGCAGCGTAGGCATCTTGGGCTTCTGAAGAATTGGTACCCTGCAAACGCAGCGCAGACAAATGCGGCTCAGCACGCACTTCAAAGAATTCGTCGAGGTTTGACGAAACAATGCACAAAAAGCGCAAGCGTTCCAGCAAGGGCGTCTGAGTTTGTGTAGCCAAGTCCAGCACACGCTCATTGAACGCCAAAATACTGACGTCACGGTTGAGAAGATTCAAACAAGGTTTACCCGCCGCCGCAGTTAGCGTCTTCATTTCATTTGGATTGGGCATAGATGAAAAACCATGAAGGCAGTGGATTATCGAAGCCCGACGCTCAATCAGAGTTGATTAAGCTCAAATTGATTGTGGAATCCATTTATGACAGATAAATGACAGTACGGTGAATACATATCAAACCCAAGGCGCTGAGGCCCAGGTTCTTAATCAGCAGCTGCGTCAAAACGCTTGCGGTAACGCGGTGGCAGATCAGCGATGCGCATCATCATGGGTAAATCAGCCGAATTGAAATCCGGATCCCAGGCCGGTGCACCCAACACCTTGGCACCCAAGCGCAAATAGCCTTTGATCAAAGCCGGGGGCTCAACGTCCAGAGAATCATCCAGCCGGTCTACCGGCAATGCCAAACGCGGCGTGACATGCCAGTCAATACCGGCCAGATGGGTTTGGCGCAATTGGCGCCAGATGCTGGCAGCGGCGTGACCCGTGGACGTACCGCCGTATTGCATGGGGATGCTGGCGCAACCGATCATGGTGTCCAGCTGGTTGCGCGACATGAACTGCGCCAGCGCACCCCACAAGGCCAGGATCACCGCACCCTGCCGGTGATCGGCGTGCACACAACTGCGACCCAACTCCACCATGCGCGAGCGCAATGAGCGCAGACGCGTGAGGTCAAACTCGATGTCACTGTAAGTGCCGCCGGCACGGCGCGCTTGCGTGGGGGTCAAGGCGCGGTAGGTCCCGATGACCTCCTGCGTGGCCTGATCGCGCACCAAGAGGTGTTCGCAGTAGTCGTCAAACAGATCCACGTCATGCCCGGGCAGCTTGGTGTCAAGTCGTGCACCCATTTCAACGGCAAAGACCTGGTAGCGCAAACGTTGTGCTGCACGAACATCATCGAGGTTGCGTGCCCAGCTCACCTCAATGGCAGAGACGACCGGCGTAACCACAGGCTCGGCAAGCGGCAAAGGGACGTTGCGATTGAACCATCCCCGCGGCACAGCTATAGGCGACAGGGAAAAAGTCGGGCTCGGCAATTCTTTCATTTGAAATTCCTAGAAATAGATCGGTCGCTGAATAAATACTTTTTGAATCAGCCTTGGTGGCCATCCGGCTGGCGCCGGATGCCAGGGTTCAGACCCTCCAGCCAGGGCTGGGTACCGGCCACAAAACGAAGTCCACCCGGGCTGTTGGCCATGTAGTGGGCTGTGCAACGCAAAATCTTCAGCAGTACCTGGTCTGGGCGCAGTCGTTGCGGCAACACCTTGTGCTGGGGTGACAAACTTGGCATGTTTTGCTCGTGCTGCATGTGTGCGTCCTTGGACTTGTGGGCTTGTGCTGAATTCTGAGAGCAGCACGTGACACATGCATGTCGGTCATGTGGCAAATCCATGTCAAACGGCTGTTAAATCTAGTTTGGAGCGACTACGATGCTGCTGTGATGACACCCCAGACGCGCACCGTTGCCTGCCTGGGCCTGGCGCAAACGCTGGCCTGGGCCTCGAGCTACTACCTGCCAGCCATGCTGGCGAACTCGATGGCGCGCGATCTGGGTGTGAGCAGCCCGCTGATCTTTGCCGCTTTTTCAGCCTCGCTGGTGGTGTCTGCCTTGCTGGGGCCGCTGGCCGGCCGGGCGATTGACCGCTTCGGCGGGCGGCGCGTGTTGATGCTCAACAGCCTGGTGTTTGCGCTCGGGCTGGTCTGCCTGGCCCTGGCGCAAGGGCCTGTCGGTCTGTTTGCGGGCTGGTGCATTCTGGGCATGGCCATGGCCGCTGGTCTGTATGAAGCGGCCTTTGCCACGCTGGTACACCTTTACGGCCAGCGCTCACGCGGCCCGATCACCGGCATCACGCTGATGGCAGGCCTGGCCAGCACCATCGGTTGGCCGCTGTCAGCCTGGCTGGAGCTGCACTGGGGCTGGCGCACGGCCTGCATGAGCTGGGCAGCCCTGCACCTGCTGGTGGGGCTACCGCTGAACGCTCTGCTGCAAAGAACGCCCGATCCAACTGCCAACCAAGACATCCAGCCGGTTGACGGCAGCACATCGGCGCTGGCGCCGGCAGCAGAACCACTGAGCCAGTCAGGCGCCCGCCGCGCCGGCGCGCTGCTGGCCTTGGTCTTTGCCGTCACCTGGTTCATCAGCACCGCCATGGCCGCCCACTTGCCACGGCTGCTGCAAGCGCAGGGCCTGCCGCTGGCGACCGCACTGCTGCTGGCCGCCCTGGTCGGGCCGGCGCAGGTGGCTGGCCGCTTGCTAGAGTATGGTTTGCTGCGCCGCCTTCACCCGGTGGCCTCGGCGCGCGTAGCGGGCGCGCTGCACTCAGTGGGCGCCATAGCATTTTTGCTGCTGGGCGTGCCGGCCGGCGCGGCCTTCACGCTGCTGCACGGCGCGGGCAACGGCATTTTGACCATCGCCAAAGGCACCCTGCCCCTGGTGCTGTTTGGCACCAAAGACTACGGCTTGCGCCAGGGTCTCTTGATGGTGCCGGCGCGTTTTGCGCAGGCGCTGTCACCCTATGTGTTCGGCCTGGCGATCGATCGCTTTGGCGGTGGTGCGCTGTGGTTTTCGGCAGCGCTGGGCGCGGTCGGCTTCATGGCCCTGATGCTGCTGCCAGGGCCATCACCTCGTGCGCCGGCAAGCCCTTGAGCTTGTGGTCGCTCCAGACCTGACGCCAGCGCCGCGAACCCGGCAGCCCGTGGCGCAGCCCCAGCATGTGGCGGGCGATGGCGCTCCAGGGCGTGCCATGCAGCGCCGCTTCACGCGCCATGTAGTCCACCATCTGTGCTTCAACCAACTCGCGCGTCAGCACTTGGGCAGCAGCGGGCTCGCCCCAAAAATCAGCATCCCACGAAGCCAGCCACCAGGGCTTGTGATAGGCCTCACGGCCAATCATCACGCCGTCGATGTGCTGCAGTTGCGCGTGCACTTGCTCGGCGCTGTCGATACCGCCGTTGATCATGATGCGCAGCTGCGGGAAGTCTTTTTTCAGCCGGTGTACAAACTCATAGCGCAGCGGCGGCACTTCGCGGTTTTCTTTGGGTGACAGGCCTTGCAGCCAGGCGTTGCGGGCGTGCACGATGAAAGTCTGGCAACCTGCCCGACTGACGATGCCCACAAAATCCCTCACAAAATCGTAGCTCTCGCCTTTGTCAATGCCGATTCGGTGTTTGACGGTGACCGGCACACTCACCACATCAAGCATCGCCTTGACGCCATCGGCTACCAGTTGCGGCTCAGCCATCAGGCAGGCCCCGAAGGCGCCGCGCTGCACACGCTCGCTGGGGCAGCCGCAGTTAAGGTTGATCTCGTCATAGCCCCACTGCTCGCCCAACTTGGCGGCCTGCGCCAGGTCAGCCGGCTCGCTACCGCCCAGTTGCAAGGCCAGCGGATGCTCTTCGGCATTGAAACGCAAATGCCGGGGCACATCACCGTGCAGCAAAGCGCCTGTGGTGACCATCTCGGTGTAGAGCAGCGCACGGCGCGTGAGCAGTCGGTGAAAGTAACGGCAATGCCGGTCGGTCCAATCCATCATCGGCGCGACGCTTACTCGGTCAGGCTGCTGTGCAGTGCTGGTGATGAGGGTCATGGGAAGGGGTTGTGGCGATGAAACTTTCCGAAAACTGATTTTCGCTCTAAATGCCACTGGAATAAGGTGATAAAAAAACCCGCTCAAACGCGGGTTTTTTAAAAAGCGCCTGAGCACTCTTGTCGCTTCAGCCCATGTGCAAGCCGCCGTTGAGCGAGAAGTCGGCGCCAGTGGCGTAACCGCCCTCGTCCGAGGCAATCCAGGAAATGATGGAGGCGATTTCCTCCGGTGTGCCCAGCCGCTTGGCGGGCACGCCGGCAACGATTTTCTCCAGCACGTCCGGACGGATCGACTTGACCATGTCGGTGCCGATGTAGCCCGGGCTTACGGTGTTGACGGTGACGCCTTTGCTGGCGAGTTCTTGCGCCAGCGCCATGGTGAAGCCGTGCAAGCCGGCCTTGGCGGTGGAGTAGTTGACCTGGCCGAACTGGCCTTTTTGGCCGTTGACGGAAGAAATATTGACCACGCGTCCGAAGTTCGCTTCGATCATGCCTTCGATCACCTGCTTGGTCACATTGAACATGCTGTTGAGGTTGGTCGAGATGACAGCGTCCCAGTCGGCCTTGCTCATTTTGCGGAACTGGCCGTCGCGCGTGATGCCCGCGTTGTTGACCAGCACGCTGACTTGGCCGTGCTCAGCTTTGACCTTGTCAAAGGCAGCCACCGTGGAGTCCCAGTCACCGACATTGCCCACCGAAGCGTAAAAGCTGTAGCCCAGTGCTTTTTGTTCATCCAGCCATTTGCCGGCGTCGCGGGTAGGACCGCATCCGGCAATCACCTTGAACCCGTCTTTGGCCAGTCGCTGGCAGATGGCCGTTCCAATGCCGCCCATGCCGCCGGTAACGTATGCGATTTTTTGTGTCATTTGTGCTCCATTGATTTTTATTGAAAAACTGATCTAACCTAAATTCATCGCTCGAGTGTGAGGGCCACCCCCATGCCGCCGCCTATGCACAAGCTGGCGATGCCCTTCTTCGCATCGCGGCGCACCATTTCGTGCAGCAGCGTCACCAGAATGCGGCAACCGGACGCACCGATCGGGTGGCCGATGGCAATGGCACCACCGTTGACATTGACTTTGCTGGTGTCCCAGCCCATTTCTTTGTTGACCGCGCAGGCCTGGGCGGCAAAGGCTTCGTTGATTTCCAGCAAGTCCAGGTCTTGCGCTTTCCAGCCGGCGCGTTGCAGCGCTTTGGTGGACGCGGGCACCGGGCCCATGCCCATGAAGGCCGGGTCCAGGCCGCTGGTGGCGTAACTGGCAATGCGTGCCAAAGGTTTGAGCCCGAGGGCCGCTGCCTTTTTGGCCGTCATGACCATGACGGCCGCAGCGCCGTCGTTGATGCCTGAGGCGTTACCAGCAGTCACGCCGCCGGCTTTGTCAAAGGCCGGACGCAGGCCGGCCAGAACTTCGGCATTGGTTTTGCGGTTGATGAATTCGTCCGCCGCAAAAACAATGGGGTCACCCTTTTTCTGGGCGATCGAGAAAGGCACGATCTCGTCTTTGAACTTGCCGGCGTCTTGCGCGGCAGCGGCCTTGGTCTGGCTGGCCAGTGCCAGCGCGTCCTGCATAGCGCGGTCAATGCCGTATTTCTTGGCCACGTTTTCGGCGGTGATGCCCATGTGGTACTGGTTGTAGACGTCCCACAGGCCGTCTACGATCATGGTGTCGACCATCTTCCACTCGCCCATGCGCTGACCGTCGCGCGAACCATTGAGCACGTGCGGCGAAGCGCTCATGTTTTCCTGTCCGCCGGCAATCACAATTTCGCTGTCGCCCGTGGCCACAGACTGCGCAGCCAGCATGACGGCTTTGAGACCCGAGCCGCAAACAGCGTTGATGGTCAGGCCTGGAATGGCGTGCGGGAAACCGGCCTTGACAACCGACTGGCGCGCCGGGTTCTGGCCTACACCAGCGGCCAACACCTGACCCATGATGACTTCACCGATCTGCTCAGCAGACAGGCCCGAACGCTCCAGCACGGCCTTGATGACAGCAGCGCCCAGCTCGGTGGCAGGCGTCTTGGCCAGCGATCCACCAAACTTTCCGACGGCGGTACGGGCTGCTGAAACAATAACGATGTCATCCATTTTTCTATTTCCTTAGGTTGATAAGCTTTGTGATGAGAGCATGCGCACTGCGCCCGCTACGCGAGACCTCAGGCCTTGGCCTTGACATAACGACCCGGCGCAGACTCAAGGGCTTTGTATTTTCGGCTGCCATAGCTTTTAGGTGCCGCAATTTGCGGGCCCGCATGACGCTTGAGCCATGCCGCCCAATCAGGCCACCAGCTGCCGGCGTGCTCTGTTGCATCCGCCAGCCAGGCTTGATGGGACACAGGCAGTTTGTCGCCAATCCAGTGGGAACGCTTTTTCTTGGCGGGCGGATTGATCACGCCGGCAATATGACCCGAGGCACCCATGACAAAACGCTTGGGGCCTTTGAGCACCTGGGTCGAGGCGTAAGCGCCGCCTATCGGCACGATATGGTCTTCCCGCGAGCCATAGATGTAGGCGGGCATATCAAGCTTTGACAGGTCAATTTTTTCACCGCAAACCGTGAGCTTGCCACGCTTGACCAGGCTGTTCTCAAAGTAGGTGTTGCGCAGGTACCAGGCGTAAAAAGGTCCGGGCAGGTTGGTGGAGTCGCTGTTCCAGTACAGCAGGTCAAAAGGCGGCGGCGTTTCACCTTTGAGGTAGTTGCCGACCACGTAATTCCAGACCAGGTCATTGGGGCGCAAAAAGCTGAAGGTCGAGGCCAGGTCCTGGCCTTTGAGCAGACCGCCGCTGCCCATTTGCATTTCGCGGAATTTCACGGCCGTCTCGTCAATGAAGATGTCCAGGATGCCGGTGTCCGAGAAATCCAGCAAAGAAGTCAGCAGGGTCAGGCTGGCCACCGGCTTTTCGCCGCGCGCAGCCAGCACGGCCAGCGCAGTGCTCAAAATGGTTCCACCCACACAAAAGCCCAATGCGTTGATGTCTTTGGCGCCGGTGATCTCTTGCGTGACAGCAATCGCCTGGATGGCAGCATGCTCGATGTAGTCGTCCCAGGTTTTGTCCTGCATGGACTCGTCGGGGTTGCGCCAGCTGACCACAAAAGTGCGGTGCCCCTGCGCCACGGCGTAGCGAATCAATGAGTTGTCAGGCTGCAAATCCAGGATGTAAAACTTGTTGATGCAAGGCGGCACCAAGAGGAAAGGCTTTGCATGCACCTTGGCGGTGAGCGGCTTGTACTCGAGCAGCTGGAAAAATTCGTTTTCAAAGACCACTGCGCCTTCGGTGGTGGCGACGTTTTTACCGACCTCAAAAACGCTTTCATCGGTCATGGAAACATGGCCCTGGCGCATGTCGTGCATCAGGTTTTGCAAACCCTGGGCAATGCTCTGGCCCTGGGTGTCCAGTGCTTTTTTCTGCGCCTCTGCATTCAAAGCCAGGAAATTGCTCGGGGCGCTGGCCGCCAGCCACTGCTCTACGGCAAAGCGCACCCGGGCGCGGGTTTTTTCATCGCCTTCAACAGCCTCTGCCAGGCCCATCAGGGCCTGTGCGTTGATCATGTAGCTGGCAGCGCAAAAGTGCGAGACCGGGTTGCTGTTCCAGGCCTCGCCGGCAAAGCGGCGGTCGGCCACAGGCTTGAGCTGGGCTGCCTCGGCCGAGATGCCGGAGTTCCACAAGTCACCGGCCTGCTGCAGGTAGGACTGCTGGATTTCCAGCAGTTTGGCCGGGTCTAATTGCAAGCCAGCAAAAGGGTCTTTGACAGCCGGCACGCCTTGCATCAGTACGCTGGGCACGCTGTCCATGGCCTTTTGCATGCCTTGACTCAGGCTATCTTGAAATTGCTGGGCCAGTTGCGCCCAGTTTGCGTCAGAATTCATGTTGTCTCCTCAATCTGCGTGAAAGCGATGGTCTTTAAAAAGACTCTGTTGCAGACTTAGCTTATTCTGCCTTGTTGACTATGCACGCGTTTAGTTTCTTTAACCTGACTATGCCCTAACTTTGATGTACCTGACCGCAATTGCATGGATTTATGTCGTGCTGATGATGAGCGTCGCTGAAGCCACCAGCAGCAACGGCACTGTTTTGGGTGCCTTGATGACATTTTTGCTGTACGGCGCCTTGCCGCTGGCACTGGTGATGTATGTGATGAACACGCCAGCCCGCCGTCGCAAGCTCAAGGCCAAAGCGCTTGCCGAAGACAGTCTCAGAGAGCCAGCCCAGCCCCCCGAGCCGTCAAATCTGCCAGATGCAAGCGGCCATGCGGCCGGTGCTGTGCCCGAGGGCAGTGTCGCGGCGGTGCGAAAAGAAGCTTGAAGGCTGGCGCACAGTGCACCAACCTGGGCTGCCGTCGTTGCCGTACACCCCGGCAATGCCCAGGGCATGCAGTTTGAGTCGGGCCAGCCCCGCCAAGTCAGCCAGGTATTTGGCTGGAGAGCCAGGCAGCAGTTCAAAATAAGCGGCCGAGCCCGGGTGCCAGGCTTCAAAAGCCGCTTTCACCTCAGCGCCCACTTCAAAGGCGCCGGGCCCTATGCAAGGCCCCAGCCAGGCAATGGTACTTTGCGCAGCCTGCGCCTGGCTTTGCCCGGCCAGGTCGGCAAAGCGGCTGAAAACAGTGCCCAACACACCTGCCGACGAACCTGGTAAGCCCCCTGCCCCCAGACCGGCCAGACCGCGCCAGCCGGCATGGGCTGCAGCCACCACAGGCAGGTCAAGGTGCGCCAGCAAGACCGGCAGGCAGTCAGCCACCATGACGGTGCAGCCCAGACCACGCTGGCGCGTGACGGCTGCATCAGCCTGCGGGTCGCTGAGGCCCAAACTTTGGGCTTCCAGCACGGCCACCTGCTCGCCATGCACCTGACGCAAAAAAACAGGCCGGCAAGCCGTGGCCAAAGCCAGGGTTTGCCGGTTGGCTGCCACCCGGGACGGCGCATCCTGCACATGATCGCCCAGGTTCAGGCTGTCCCAAGGCGCGGGTGATTGACCGCCGGCCCGGCTGGTGAACACAGCGCGAACCCGGCTGGGCGCAGGCCACTGCGGAATCAACCATTCGGGGTGCCAGTGCGTGTTCAAGGGGGTTTTCTACTCGTTGTCCGGGCATGCAGAGGGCTGGGCCTGGGCAAACGCCGGCAGAGTCATGCAAGCCTCAAAAGCCGCCATAGTGCGGGGCAAACCCGTCAAGTTCACCTCAAAGCGTTGGGCGTTGAAGATCTGCGGCACCAGGCAGCAGTCGGCCAGCGTTGGGGTCTGGCCGTAGCAATAAAGCGCCGGTGCCATCTGGGCCAATTGACGTTCAAAGGCTTGCAGGCCGGTGCGGCACCAATGGTGGTACCAGCCGTTTTTGGCGGCTTCGTCAATTTTCAGCTCCCTGACCAGGTGCTTGAGTACCCGCAGGTTGTTAAGCGGGTGTATTTCACACGCCACCGACTGCGCCAGCGCCCGCACTTTGGCCCGTCCCAGCGCATCGGCCGGTAACAGGGGCGGGGTGGGATGGGTTTCGTCCAGGTACTCGATGATGGCCATCGATTGCGACAGACGCTCGCCATCGGTCTCCAGCAGCGGCACCAGCGTGTCGACCGACAAATGTGCAAAGGGCGGTTTTTTATGGTCGCCGCGATTCAAATGCACCGGCACGTAGTCGTAAGCCAGCCCCTTGAGATTGAGCGCAATGCGCACCCTGAAGGACGCCGAGGACCGGTAGTAACTGTGCAACTTCATATTGAAAATATACACGCGGCATCCGCTAAACGCGCAGGCCGTGCAACCGGGGCTGGTCAGTAACTGCCATGGTCGCGCGCCATGCTTTCAAACTTGGTGATGCGGTTCAAGAAAGTCAGCTTGACGGTACCGGTCGGGCCGTTACGCTGCTTGCTGATGATCACCTCGGCAACACCAGGCTCTTTGCAGGCTTCTTTGGTGTAGTACTCGTCGCGGTAAATGAACATGATGACATCAGCATCCTGCTCGATCGCACCGGACTCACGCAAGTCACTCATCATGGGCCGTTTGTCTGTGCGCGACTCGACGCCGCGGCTGAGCTGCGACAAAGCAAGTACCGGGCATTGCAACTCTTTGGCCAGCATTTTCAGACCGCGTGAAATCTCGCCCACGGCAGTGGCGCGGTTTTCTTCATTCATGCTGCTAGAGACACTCATGAGCTGCAGGTAGTCGACCACAATCAAGCCCAGTTGACCGAAGTGACGAGACAAACGGCGGGCATTAGCGCGCAACTCGCTGACCGTCAGGCCCGGAGTTTCATCAATGTGCAAAGAAATATTGCGCAACTTCTCGATCGACTCGATCAGGCGCGGCCACTCCTCAGGGGACAGCTTGCCGGTGCGCAGATGGCTCTGGTCAATGCGTCCGATAGAGCCGACGATACGCACCGCCAACTGAGAGGCACCCATCTCCATGGAGAACACGGCCACCGGCAGACCTTCGTTGAGCGCCACATGCTCTGCAATATTGATCGCCAGCGCTGTCTTGCCCATGGATGGTCGCGCCGCGAGAATGATCAGGTCGCCCTTTTGAAAGCCCGAGGTCTCGCGGTCCAGGTCATGAAAGCCGGTGGGCACGCCGGTGATGTCGTTGGGGTTTTTCGACATTTCAGTGACGCGGTCCAGCAAATCGACCACCAGCGTGTCCATGCTGTGAAAGCCCTGCTTCATGCGCGAGCCCTGCTCGCCGATCTTGAAGATCTTCTGCTCAGCCTCGTCCAGAATCATGGCCACGGCCTTGCCCTGCGGACTGAAAGCCTGGGTCGCGATCTCGTCACTGGCCTTGACCAGCTTGCGCAGGATGGAGCGCTCACGCACGATCTCCGCGTAGCGACGAATATTGGCCGCGCTCGGCACGTACTGCGCCAGAGAATTGAGGTAGCCCAAGCCGCCTACATCGTCGGCCTTGCCCTGAGATTGCAAATGTTCATAGACCGTGATGACATCGGCAGGTTTGCTGGCGTTGATCAACGCGCCTACCGCGGCATAAACCAGTTTGTGCTCATAGCGGTAAAAATCCTCGTCCACCAGCAGATCGCCCACCCGGTCCCAGGCGCTGTTGTCCAGCAGCAAGCCGCCCAGCACGCTGGACTCGCCTTCAATGGAATGCGGGGGTACGCGCAGCTGGGCTATTTGCCGGTCTGGGCTGAAGCTGGCGTTGTCAAGAGCAGAAAGTACGGCGGACATGGATTTCCTGAGAAGACAGCCATGTTAATGCCACAGCACGCGATGACCTCGGGATAAGTCTGTGGACAAGTGGTGCAGCACCGGTGTAAATGTGGTGCGATTCCGGTGTAAATGCTTTGGCTAGGGGTAATCCGCTACGGCACACCGGCGCGCATGAGCGCCGCAATGAAAAAGCCGCTCCAGAGAGCGGCTTTTCAAGAAGCGCAGCTGCGCTTTTCGAGGCTTAAGCGGTTTCGCCGTAGACCGTCACGGTCACATCAACGGTGACATCCGTGTGCAAAGCAACGCTCAACGGATGATCGCCAACGATCTTCAAAGGACCATTGGGCATGCGGATCTGGGACTTCAGCACGGCCAGGCCTTGCTTGCTCAGTTCCTGGGCGATGTCAGCGTTGGTGACAGAGCCGAACAAGCGACCGTCTACGCCGGCTTTTTGCGTCAGCTTGACGACAGTGCCGTTCAGCTTGGCGCCTTGGGCCTGGCATTCGGCCAGCTTGGCAGCGGCGACTTTTTCAAGTTCAGCGCGCTTGACCTCGAATTCCTTGATGGCCACTGCGGTGGCGCGGCGTGCGCGGCCCGAAGGGATCAAGAAATTACGGGCGTAACCGTCTTTGACTTTAACGACTTCACCCAGATTGCCCAGGTTCACGACTTTGTCGAGCAGAATAATTTGCATGCTGGGCTCCTTACAGGCTACGGTGCTGGTCGCTGTAAGGCAGCATCGCGAGGAAGCGAGCGCGCTTGACGGCGGTGTTGATCTGGCGCTGGAAAATTGCGCGCGTGCCGGTCAGGCGGGCAGGAATGATTTTTCCGTTTTCGGCAACAAAGTCACGCAAGGTGTCGATGTCTTTGTAATCAATCTCTTCGACGCCAGCAGCGGTGAAGCGGCAAAAGCGCTTGCGCTTGAACAGCAAAGATTGTGTATTGCGCTTAGGGCGCTTGTCTTTGTTAAAACGTTTTGGTCCAGGCATGAGGGACTCCTTAAATAGGGTTCAGTTCTTGAATATGAAAAATGACGCTCTTGTTGGTGCGCGCACTGATGAGAAAACCGCTGAACTTGAAGGCTTGCCCTAATGGCAGACGACCGGCCTGTTCGGCCAAAGCACCAAAAGCCACAGCCTTGATGCTCAGTTTGACTTGCCGGGTGGTTCCTGCCTCGGTGACTTCGGACTCATGGTCGAGAACAAAGTTAACAGCGGGAAGACCGGCTGGCGTGTAGCGCAGAGGGCTGGCCTCCACAATACTCGCCGTCAGATCAACATGGTTCACTCAAATTTCAGTTCGTGCAAACAGCAAACGCGTACGAAAGGTGAAGCGCCTTAAGAGGCCGCGTATTCAGCCTGCTGAGATTTACGGGCTTCTTCCCGCTCGACGTTGCGCATCATGATGGAGGGGCCGGTTTCGGCCTTTTTCTTAGCCACCGTCATGTGACGCAAAACCGCGTCATTGAACTTGAACGCGTGCTCAATCTCGTCCATCACAGCCTGGCTGGCTTCAATGTTGATGCACAGGTAATGGGCCTTGGCCAATTTCTGGATCAGATAAACCAGTTGGCGGCGACCCCAGTCTTCCACGCGATGAACCTTGCCACCGCCTGCGGTGATCATGGCTTTGTAGCGCTCCAGCATGGCCGGAACCTGCTCGCTTTGATCCGGATGGATCATCAAGATGATTTCATAGTGACGCATAAACTCTCCTTATGGTTGGTAAAAGCTGCCCCAGCGTCGTTAAGGGTGCAGCAAGGCGAAGCCCATGATTATAGCCCGCCTGCCCAGGGAGCGCCAACCTGCCTTTTTTCGGGGCTGCGCGGCAGTGCGCCGGGGTAGCGCACATGGTTGACCAGGTCCATGACTTGGGTGCCCGGACGCCGGGTGAGGAGGCTGACCACCAAAATGACGGCAAAACCGACCGGCACCCCGAACACCCCGGCGGAAATCGGCTGTATGCCCCACCACAGCTCAATTGGCCGGGTCACGCCAAAGAGGCTGCGCATCCAGGGCTGGGTCAGCACCATGTAGACCAGCGTGGTGCCCAAGCCAGCCACGATGCCCAGCGAAGCTGCAAGGCCGGTTGCCCGCTTCCAGAAAATACCCAGGGTCAATGCCGGGAAAAAAGCAGCCGCAGCAAACGAAAAGGCCGCTGACACCAGAAACAGGATGTCGGCCGGCTTGCGGGAAGCCACATAAGCAGCGCCCAGCGCCACCACCAGCAGCAGCACTTTGGACAAGGTCACACGCCTGGCGGTCGAGGCGTTTGGATCGATCATCTTGTAATAAACATCGTGGCTGAGGGCGCTGGAAATCGTCAACAACAAGCCGTCGGCGGTGGACAGCGCCGCGGCCAGCCCGCCGGCAGCCACCAGGCCCGAGACAACATAGGGCAAACCACCGATGGCCGGGGCCGCCAGCATGATGATGTCGCCGCCAATTGACAGCTCATTGAGCTGCAAAATGCCGTCCCGGTTGACGTCCACGGCCGACAGCAAGGACGGGTCGACTTTGTTCCAGGCCGTGATCCAGTCGGGCAACTGGCTAAATGGGGTTCCAACCACCAGGGTGAAAACTTCGTACTTGACCAACACTGCCAGCGCCGGGGCCGTGATGTAGACCAGCACGATGAACAACAGCGACCAGGTCACAGATTGCCGTACCTCCTTGACGCTGGGAACGGTGTAGTAGCGAATCAAAATATGCGGCAGTGCGGCCGTTCCGACCATCAGACAGAAAACCAGTGCCAGAAAATTGCGCCTGGAGATTTCAAACTCATGGCGCGCATGCTCATCGCCCGCCGGGTCACCGGCAAACTGCTGTGCATGCGGCGGCATGCCATTGAGCGGCCTGGACTTGGCATCGGCCTCGGCTTTGGCCTGTGTCCAGAAGGCACGCGCCGACTCCAGGTTACGGGGCAAATTGGACAAGGCCCGGTCGGCTGCATAAATGTCGAACACCGGCGCATCGGAGGCCTTTAGCGCGGCAACCTCGCGGTTGGCCCGCGCCCGGTCTGCGGTCAAAGCAGCCGCCGGATCCTGCAGCTTGGCCGCCAGCTCGGCCGAGCGTTGGCTGAAGATTTGCTGGACCTGTTGCTCCTTCGGATCTCGAATCAGTTCGTCCTCGCGTGCGCTGACTTTTTGCAACTGATAGCCGTAAATAGCTTGCGGCAAAGGAATACCGGTTTGCTTGACAGAGAGCCACACCACCGGCAGCAAGTAAGCGACAGTGATCACCAGGTATTGCGTCACTTGAGTCCAGGTCACCGCCCGCATGCCACCCAGAAATGAGCACAACAAAATACCACCTAGGCCCAGGAAAATCCCCAGCTCAAAAGCCACGCCGGTCAAGCGCGCCGTGATGATGCCGACACCGTAAATTTGCGCCACAACGTAAGTGAAAGAACACAAGAGCGCGGCCAGCACGCCCAACATGCGCGGCAGATTGCCGCCATAGCGCTCGCCCAGGAAATCGGGAATCGTGAACTGACCGAACCTGCGCAGATAGGGCGCCAGTAAAAAAGCCACCAGGCAGTAACCGCCGGTCCAGCCCATAATGAAGGCCAGGCCGTTAAAGCCCGTCAGGTACAGCGTGCCGGCCAGGCTGATGAAGGAGGCTGCCGACATCCAGTCTGCGCCGGTGGCCATGCCGTTGTAGACCGCCGGCACGCGGCGCCCCGCGACGTAATACTCAGAAGCATCGGTGGTCCGGCTCATGATGCCGATACCGGCATACAGCCCGATGGTGGCCAGCAGAAAAATCAGGCCTATGACTTGCCTTGACAAACCCTGTTGTTCCAAAAACGCCAACACCAGAACAAAGGCGATGAAGCCCGCGGCATACCAGCGGTAAACGCGGTTGAGCGCCAGCCTGAACTCTGCATCAGTTTGCGCATCACCGGACATGCCGGCCCCCACGGTTGAGCACACAGCTCAGCTCGCCAGACCTGCGCCGCCAGAGATGACAGGGCATTTGCCGGCGACGCCCAAGACTCATACCGTGCCTGAGCCTGACAGGTTTTTCCAGGTGTCGATCACAGTGTCTGGGTTCAGCGAGATAGAGCCAATGCCCTGGTCTCGCAGCCAATGCGCAAAGTCAGGGTGATCGCTGGGGCCCTGACCGCAAATGCCCACGTACTTGCCCTGGCGGCGGCAGGCCTGTATCGCCAGGCTGAGCAAGGCCTTGACGGCCGGATCACGCTCATCAAAATCTTTGGCCAGCACTTCCAGGCCGGAGTCACGGTCCAGGCCCAGCGTCAGCTGGGTCAGGTCGTTGGAGCCTATAGAAAAGCCATCAAAGTAGGCTAAAAACTCGTCGGCCAGAACGGCATTGCTCGGCACCTCGCACATCATGATGAGGCGCAGGCCGTCTTCGCCGCGCTTAAGACCGTGTTGGGCCAGCAGCTCGGTGACCGCCTTGGCCTGCCCCAGCGTGCGAACAAAGGGCACCATGACCTCGACGTTGGTCAGACCCATGTCCTTGCGAACGCGCCGCAGGGCTTCGCATTCCATGGCAAAAGCCTCGGCGAAGTCGGGGTTGAGGTAGCGGGCTGCACCGCGAAAGCCGAGCATCGGATTTTCTTCTTCAGGCTCGTAACGCGAGCCGCCTATGAGCTTGCGGTATTCGTTGGACTTGAAGTCCGACAAGCGCACGATCACCGGCTTGGGCCAGAAGGCCGCAGCGATGGTGGCTACACCTTCTGCAACCTTGTCGACATAAAAGGCGCGCGGCGAGGCATGGCCCCGGGCCACGCTCTCAACGGCTTTTTTCAAGTCTGCATCTACGTTCGGGTAGTCGAGGATGGCCTTGGGATGCACGCCGATGTTGTTATTGATGACAAACTCAAGCCGCGCCAGGCCGACGCCGTGATTGGGTATCTGGCAAAAATCAAAAGCCAGCTGCGGGTTGCCGATGTTCATCGTGATCTTGATGTCGATGGGCGGCATATCTCCGCGCTGCACCTCGGTGACTTCGGTTTCCAGCAGGCCGTCATAAATGTTGCCGGTATCGCCTTCAGCACAGCTCACCGTCACCAGCATGCCGTCTTTAAGTTGCTCCGTAGCGTCACCGCAGCCGACCACGGCCGGAATGCCCAGCTCACGCGCAATGATGGCCGCGTGGCAGGTGCGCCCGCCGCGGTTGGTGACGATGGCGCTGGCGCGCTTCATCACCGGCTCCCAGTTCGGGTCGGTCATGTCGGTCACTAGCACGTCGCCGGCCTGCACCTGGTCCATCTCAGAGATATGCCGCACGATGCGCACCGGGCCGGTGCCGATCTTTTGCCCAATGGCGCGCCCCTCCGTCAGCACCGTACCGGTGCTCTTGAGCTTGTAGCGTTGCTCGGCCTTGCCTTTGGACTGGCTTTTAACGGTTTCCGGGCGGGCCTGCAGAATGTAGAGCTCGCCGTCAGTACCGTCCTTGCCCCATTCGATGTCCATGGCGCGGCCGTAATGGTCTTCAATGATGAGCGCATAGCGCGCCAGCTGCTCGACATCGGCGTCGGTCAGCGAATAGCGGTTGCGCAGCTCGACCGGCACGTCGGTGGTCTTGACCAGCTTGCCGCCGGCCTTTTTTTCGTCGGCCGTGGTGAACTCCATCTGCAGCAGCTTGGAGCCCAGGTTGCGGCGGATCACCGCACGGTGGCCGGCACGCAGCATGGGCTTGTGCACATAAAACTCATCCGGGTTGACAGCGCCCTGCACCACCGTCTCGCCCAGGCCGTAGCTGGAAGTGATGAAGACCACGTCCTCAAAGCCGCTTTCAGTGTCGATGGTGAACATCACGCCCGCCGCGCCCAGGTCACTGCGCACCATGCGCTGCACACCGGCGGACAAAGCCACATCGGCATGGGCAAAGCCCTTGTGCACGCGGTAGCTGATGGCACGGTCGTTGTAGAGGGAAGCAAAAACTTCCTTCATCTTGTGCAGCACGTCTTCGACGCCGACCACATTCAAAAAGGTTTCCTGCTGGCCGGCAAAAGAGGCGTCGGGCAAGTCTTCGGCCGTGGCCGAGGAGCGCACCGCAAAGCTCGCCTGCGGGTTACCGGCGCTGAGCAGCGCGAAGCTCTGGCGGATGGCAGCTTCAAAATCGGCCGGGAACGGCTGGGCTTCGACAAGGGCTCGAATCTGCGCGCCGGCTGCGGCCAGCGCCCGCACATCCTCGGTGTCAAGTGTGTCGAGCACACCGTTGATTTTTTTGTCGAGCCCGGCATGCGCCAGAAACACCCGGAAAGCGTGGGCCGTGGTGGCAAAGCCGGTTGGCACGCGCACCCCCTGAGGGCCGGTGGGCAGTTGGGAAATCATCTCGCCGAGGCTGGCGTTTTTACCGCCCACAGACTCGACGTCTGTCATCCTCAGGTTTTCAAACGGCACGACCAGGGCGGTCGCCTCAAACAGCTTAGACATAGAAAGACTCCGGGAGGTTTTAAAGCCGGGCAATTCACCATGAGCGGAGCCAACCTTGTTGTTGTTTGAGGGGGTTGTTGCGGTGCATGGCGTCAGAAACTGGATAATCGCATTGTAAAGGGCGGGACCCGCGCGACCTGCCGTAACCTGAACCGGACAGCCTACATGCCCCATCGCACCGTATTTTTCATCTCTGACGGCACCGGCATCACCGCTGAGACATTTGGCAACGCCATCCTGGCCCAGTTTGAGATCAAGCCCCGCCATGTCAGGCTGCCTTTTATTGACAGCGCGGACAAAGCGCACCAGGCGGTGCGCCAGATCAACCACACGGCCGAGGTCGAAGGGCGGCGTCCCATCGTCTTCACAACGCTGGTCAATATGGAAGTGCTGGCCGTGATCAAAGCGCAGTGCAACGGCATGCTGCTGGACATGTTCGGCATCTTTGTCGCGCCGCTGGAGAGCGAACTGGGCATCAAATCCAACCACCGGGTGGGTCGCTTTTCTGACGCGTCCAAGAGCAAGGAATACGACAACCGGATTGAGGCCATCAACTTTTCCCTGGCGCATGACGACGGCCAGAGCAACCGCGACCTGGCAGGCTCCGACGTGATTCTGGTCGGTGTCAGTCGCAGCGGCAAAACGCCCACCTCGCTGTACCTAGCCATGCAGTACGGGCTGAAGGCCTCCAACTACCCCTTGATTCCCGAGGACTTTGAGCGCCGGCAATTGCCGCCCGCGCTGGTGCCCCACCGCAAAAAAATCTTCGGTCTGACCATCGACCCGCAGCGCCTGAGCCAGATCCGCAATGAGCGCCGGCCCAATTCGGCCTATGCCAGCTTGCCCAACTGCAACCACGAAATTCATGAGGCCGAAGCCATGATGCGCCGCGAAGGCATACGCTGGCTGTCGACCACCACCAAGTCCATCGAAGAAATCGCCACCACCATCTTGCAGGAAGTGCGGCCCGAGCGGCTGGTCTACTAAAGGGCTGCGATGCCGGCTCGCGCAATCTGTGCGTCTTCGGCCGATTTGACGCCGCTCACACCGACTGCGCCCAAACAAAAGCCGTCTTTCATGATCGGCACTGCGCCTTCGAGCAGGCCTTCGACATACGGCGCACTCAAAAAAGAGCTTCGGCCGCTGTTGATGAGTTCTTCATAAATCCGGGTTTCACGCCGTCCCATGGCAGCCGTGTTGGCTTTGGCGGGCGCCATGTGCGATGTCAGGGGTGAAGCCCCGTCGAGTCGAGACAAGTGCAGCAGATGCCCGCCATCGTCCACGATGGCAATGCTCACAGCCCAGTTGTGTTGAAGCGCTTCAGCCTCAGCGGCTGCTGCTATTTTTTTAATATCGCTGAACTCTAGGATTGGCTTGGTTTGCATGGCAAATATCGTTATAGTCTAAAACCGCTAAGCATACGCAAGTCTTCTGAGCGCCGGGAAAGCCGCTGCGACTGCGGTTTTCAGTCCAAAACCTTATTAAAAATAGGTGGCCGCTTTCGAAAATTTGCGCTTTCTGGCAGGAAGTCCATAAAATGCGGCAGTCTGTACATTGCAGACCATGTGCTAACGAACGCGGAGGATTTTATGAACGACAACGTACAAACCCTGGACTACGGCCAAACCATCAGTGTGGCCGAGCGCAACAAAGTACTGCGCAACACCTATTTGCTGCTGGCCCTGAGCCTGCTGCCCACTGTGCTGGGCGCCTGGGTCGGTGTGGCAACCGGCATTACCGCAGCGCTGTCGGGCATGGTTGGCCTGGTGGTGTTTTTGGTGGGTGCATTTGGCTTCATCTACGCCATCGAAAAAACCAAAAACTCGGCAGCCGGCGTGCCCGTCTTGCTGGCCTTCACTTTCTTCATGGGCCTGATGCTGTCACGCATGATCGCCATGGTGCTGGGTTTCAAAAATGGTTCTGACCTGATCATGACGGCCTTCGGCGGTACCGCTGGCGTGTTTTTTGCCATGGCCAGCCTGGCCACCGTCATCAAGCGTGACATATCGGGCATGGGCAAATGGCTCACCGTGGGTGCCGTGCTGTTGATGGTTGGCGCCATCATCAATGCCTTTGTGGCTTCGTCTACCGGCATGATCGTGATCAGCCTGCTGGCCATCGGTATCTTCAGCGCCTTCATTTTGTATGACCTCAAACGCATCATTGACGGTGGCGAGACCAACTACATCTCCGCCACACTCGGCTTGTACCTGAGCCTGTTCAATGTGTTCCAGAGCCTGTTGGCCCTGCTGGGCATCTTTGGCGGTGAGCGCGACTGACGCCTTCTTCTCGCTGACAAAAAAGGGCCGCAAGGCCCTTTTTTCATGCGCCATCGAAAAGCCTCAGGGCCGCTCAAAAACTGCGATCGACTCCACATGCGCCGTATGCGGAAACATGTTGATCACGCCAGCACTGACGCAGCGGTAGCCGGCCTCATTGACCAGCAGACCCGCGTCGCGCGCCAGCGTAGCAGGGTTGCAACTCACATAGACGATGCGCTGGGGCGCAGACCAGCCGGCTGGCGGCGTGACGGCCGAAATGGCGTGCACGCCCGTGTCCACGCCGTCTTCGTAAACAGTAGCGCGCACCGGGCCGTGAGGATGCAGCGCCACCAGTGATTTGAAGAGCTCATAAGCGCCTTCACGCGGCGGGTCCACCAGCCATTTGTCAGCCTGGCCGTCTTGCACCAGCAAGGCCGGGGTCATTTCAAACAGATTGCGCGCCACAAACAGCGCAGGCGCCAGCGGTGCCAGACCAGCCGCCGGTCGCGTGGCCTGGTTGCTGGCGTAATTGGCCTGCGAGCGTTCCACCAGCACTTCGCTACCCTCGATGCCCAGCACCTCCCGGGCACCGGTGGCCAGCGGCAATGTGAAGTTGCCCAGACCGCAAAACCAGTCGATCACGCGTTCGTGCGGTGCCAACGCCAGCAGGCGCAAAGCGCGCGCTACCAGCACGCGGTTGATGAAAGGGTTGACCTGTGTGAAGTCGGTTGGCTTGAAAGGCATGCTCACCCCGTAGTCGGGCAGCTTGTAAGCCAGTTGTGCCTCGCCCGCTTTCACAGGGTCCAGCAGCTTGACGGTCTCAGGTCCTTTCGATTGTAGCCACCACTGCAGACCCGGCCGCGCGGCGGCAAATGCGCGCAGGCGCGCCAGATCCGCATCGCTCAAGGGCTCCATGTGGCGCAGCACCATCGCTGTCACAGCCGGCGAGCCATCGCCAGGCGCGTCGCCGCAGGCCAGCTCGATTTGCGGCAATGTCTCGCGCGCCTGCATGGCGCCAATGAGTTCGCGCAGCGGCATCAGCATGTCGCTGACATGCTGCGGCAGCACATGGCAGCTGTGAATGTCAGCGACGTAAGTGCTTTTGCGCTCGTGAAAACCGACCAGCACCATGCCTTTTTTGCGCACATAGCGCACCGACAGGCGGGCGCGAAAGCGGTAGTTCCAGGCCGGGCCTTCGATGGGGCGCAAGATATTTTCGGCATGGACCTTGCCCAGATGCCAGAGGTTGTCTTCGAGCACGCGCTGCTTGACGGCAACTTGCGCGCCGATGTGCAGATGCTGCATCTTGCAGCCGCCACAGGCGCCCACGTGCATGCCGAAATGCGGACACCCGGGTTTGACGCGCTGCGCCGATTCACGCTCGAGGGTGCTCAGCGTGGCTTTTTCAAAACTGGTTTTTTTGCGGAACACATTGGCAGTGACGCGCTCAAAAGGCAAGGCGCCTTCGATGAAAACCACCTTGTCATCAGCCCGGTGTGCAATGCCCTGGGCCTCCATGTCAAGGGACTCCACGTCCAGAAAGTCAGGCGGGTATTCGGGCGCCAGGGTCCAAGCCAGTGGTTTTTTTTCTTCTGTCATGCGCCGATTGTCTCAGGTGCGCGCGCGTGGCATGCACCTGCATGCGGGCGATCACAAAAGAGACTCAGCGTGCAGGCAAGTACTTGATGGGGTCGACCGGCTTGCCCTGACGGCGGATCTCAAAGTGCAACTTCACGCGGTCTGCGTCGCTGTTGCCCATTTCAGCGATTTTCTGGCCCCTGCGTACAGACTGGTCTTCTTTGACCAGCAGGTTCTGGTTGTGGGCGTAGGCGGTCAGGTAGGTGTTGTTGTGTTTGAGGATGACCAAGTTGCCGTAACCACGCAGGCCGGCACCCGCGTACACCACGCGGCCGTCGGCTGAGGCCAGCACGGGCTCGCCGGCATTGCCTGCAATGTCGATGCCTTTGTTTTTGACTTCATCAAAGCCGGCAATGGGCGTGCCCTGGGCGGGCCACAACCAGGAGATTTCTTCCTCACCGCCGGCTGCGGCCGGGGCATTGGCTTGAGTGGCAGGGCTTGGCGCCGGGCTGGCTGCTGCAGGCTTGGCAGCGGCCTGGCCCTGGGCAGGCAGTGGCGTGGAAACCGCTGTCGACGGCGGGTTGGCCACCGGTCGCGTCACCGCCACATCACCCGCTGGCGGAGAAACACGTAAGACCTGGCCGACTTCGATCTGGTTCGGGTTGTCGATGTTGTTCCAGCGGTTAATGTCACGCCAGTTTTGACCGGAATCCAAACCAATGCGAATCAGCGTGTCGCCGGGTTTGACGGTGTAGTAACCCGGCTTGCCTTCATTTTCTGCCCCAGGCAATGCCGCCATCGGGCGCACAGGCGGCGTGACTCTGCTGGCCAAAGCGCTTGTGGCAGGTGCAGAAGAGGCAGCAGGGGTTGAAGAACGCGCCGTACCACGGTTTTCAACGGGGGCACTGGTCAAAGAGCGCGATGTGCAGGCGGCCAGCATACAAAGCACCAGCGACAAAGACAGCACCCAAGCGGTGCGAAGCGCAGTGTGCTTGCTTTGAAGGGCGGGATGGTTCATCGTTTCATGTCCTCAATCTTCAAGGCCCGCATGGGCACGGTAAAAGCGACTGTCAGTCAGTGCCTGATTTTAGGGGCACAAAATGAACGGCTTCCAAGACAGTCTGACGCACGCCCTGCGCTGACTTGTCAATCACCACCAAGGCCTGCTGACCTTTGGCGGTTTGCATAGGCGCCACCAAGCGTCCGCCCACGGCAAGTTGCTCAATCCAGGCCGGCGGAATGGCTTCGCCGCCGGCAGCCGCAATGATGGCGGCATAGGGCGCACCCTTGGCAAAACCCTCCATGCCGTCACCAAACAGCAGGTGCACATTGGGCAGCCGGAAGTAACGCAGGTTTTCACGCGCTTTCTCATGCAAGCCGCGCAAGCGCTCAATGCTGTAGACCTCCACGGCCAGGTGGCTGAGCACCGCCGCCTGGTAGCCGCAGCCGGTGCCGACCTCGAGCACGCGGCCCAAGCGGCCGCTGCGGCCTTCACGCAATAACTCGAGCATCCGCGCCACCACATTGGGCTTGGAGATCGTCTGCCCCAGGCCGATCGGCAAGCTGGTGTCTTCATAAGCCTGATTGGCCAGCGCGGTGTCTACAAAACGATGCCGCTCCACCAGGCCCATGGCCGCCAGCACCTCGGCGTCTTGCAAGCCTTGCTTGGCCAGTTTGTCCACCATGCGGCTGCGAACAGTTTGAGAGTCCAGTCCGACACCGGAGGGCAGCGGTTTTTGCAAGCCGACCTGGGTGTTGCGGGCTTGGATGACGTTGGTCTGCGCAGACCGGGCTGGCGTGTTGCTCTTGATGGCAGTAGGTGCGCCCGAATTGGCTGCCAGCTTGACCGGAAAGCCCGGGCGCTTGGCGCGAGGGCCTTCGCTCATGGCTTGGCTTGCGACAGACGGGCGGCGGTCTGTGTCCAGAAAGGCAAGCGCTCGTGGTCCGTCAGGTCCACTTGCAGCGGCGTGATGGCCATGTAGCCCTGCTGCGCCGCATGGAAGTCGGTGCCCTCACCTTCATCCTTGGCCGGGCCGGCACTGCCTATCCAATACATGGTTTCGCCGCGCGGGCTGGTTTGGGTGATGACGCGTTCAGCGGCATGCCGGCGCCCCAGCCGTGCGACTTTCACGCCCTTGATCTGATCATCCGGCAGGTTTGGAATATTCACATTGAGCAACCAGGGTGCTTGCGTGGGCCTTTGCCCCTCATGCAGCAACTCCATCGAAGCCGCCAGTTGCATCACCAGCTCACGGGCACGACGGGCTGCCACCTCAATGTGCGCCCAGCCTTTTTCAGTTTGCGAGAAAGCCAAAGCGGGAATGCCGAAGAGATAACCCTCCATGGCCGCGCCCACCGTGCCGGAGTAAATCGTGTCGTCGCCCATATTGGCGCCGTTGTTGATACCCGAAACCACCAGGTCAGGCCGGTAACCGAGCAAGCCGGTCAGCGCGATGTGCACACAGTCCGCAGGCGTGCCGTTGACGAAACGAAAACCGTTGGCAGCGGTATGCACGTACAAGGGTGAATGCAGGGTCAGCGCATTGCTTTTGGCGCTGTTGTTGATCTCAGGTGCCACAACCTCCACATCTGCAACAGTTTTGAGGGCTTCATACAAAGCCACGATCCCCGGGGCCTGGTAGCCGTCGTCATTGCAAATGAGAATTTTCATGACTGAATTCTACGGGCTGCCGTGCTGCAAGCAGTGACAGGCTGGGTTTGAACGGGCAAAAAAAAGCCCCTCGAAAGGGGCTTTTTTGGAAGGAAAAAGAAGGATTACTTCTTCTTTTCGTCTTTCTTGGCGCAAGCCTTGTCTTTTGCGTTTTCTTTCTTGGAGCAATCAACTTTCTTGTCGTCCATTTTGCCGCCAGCATGGCTGCCAGCAAAAGATGGAGCGCTAACCAGCATGAATGCGGAAACGATGGCAGTGAAAATGAATTTCATAGTGTTACCTTGGAATTGAATATGTTTTTAAAAACGTGGAGGATCAGCGATTGACTCAAACCCCGGCTGATAGCTTACTGGAATCCACGACTTTTCAAATTTTTAAAACGAATTTGCGTTTCAAAGAAACGACATTTTTTGTCAGGGTTTTCACCAGTTTTCCTTTTGTCGCCGGTACTTTGAGCCTGACCGGCCCGGCTGCGGCAAAGTTTTGAGCTCGGCTTGCAGGACATGAACGCCGACATTGCCAATGAGCCGGCACGCCCTGAATTCCGGTCCAAGCGCTTTACCTTGCAACTGCTGCAAGCCGATGTGACGGGAGTCCGTTAAAGGCTGCGCTTGAACAGGCAAAAAAAAGCCCCTCGAAAGGGGCTTTTTTGGAAGGAAAAAGAAGGATTACTTCTTCTTTTCGTCTTTCTTGGCGCAAGCCTTGTCGTTGGCGTTTTCTTTCTTGGAGCAATCAACTTTCTTGTCGTCCATTTTGCCGCCAGCATGGCTGCCAGCAAACGATGGAGCGCTAACCAGCATGAATGCGGAAACGATGGCAGTGAGAATGTATTTCATGGTAAGACCTTGGAATTAAATATGTTTGTAAAAAACGTGGAGAATAAGCGCATAACTGAAACCCCGAGCGTAGCTTACTTGAAACTACGA
>JBIKPY010000086.1:0-10281 GCA_044357185.1 Polaromonas sp. | reverse complement strand
CCGGACCATACTACTTTGAACCTAATAAAAAACACCTAGAGTCGCCCCTAAGTGCTTGATTTATATGGTTATTTTTGGTGGGAGATACAAGTTTCGAACTTGTGACCCCTGCAGTGTGAAAACTCCTGAATTTCACTATTTTCTCGTTTAAAAACAACAACTTAGCCGCGATCAAATACCATGAAGTAGTATAGTTGTAGTATACAAATATACATAAAAAGTAATATTTTTAAAGACTCACTTGAACTTATAGCACATCAAGCGTAAAGACTTTTTACGCTTGTACGTTTTGAACTCTCAGCCAAGCCATCAACAAGTCTCGGCCTGCACCAAAGTGTATGGAGTTTTATCTTTAACTACTGTGCGCATAATCGAGTAATTCAGATATGCATGTCTGGGCATCAACTTGTGGCAGCGCGGCATGAACATCATTGTTGATCCGATTGATCAAGCTGAAAAATCGATCCTACTGAGTCGGGAGTAAATATTGTACGGAGTTTGCTCTTCGGTAATTTTTTTAGCAACATTATCATCTGATGCGATCGCCCGTAGTTGACCGCTACGGTTTTGTATTTCATGTCCGAAGTGTTGTGCGGCGTAAAGGTTACTGCTTTGCAAAGCAGCGCCAATCTTGCTGAGATAGGGGTCAGCAGACACAGAGGGATCAAAGTTAACAAGCGCAGTGAAAGCCTGACGTGAAGCATCCAACTCACCCGCCTTTAAGCTTAAAAGCAAGGCTTGCAGTTTTCGTCGGCGACGGTTTTGTCTGTCCTCTTGCGGCGAATTATTGCCGCTCCATTGACCAGCATTAGCGTCAATACGCAGCGAAATTGAAGTATCCATAACACGGACTCCTTTTGACCTGTTGGCCTGTCCATCAGTTATGCATAAACAGTGCCAACTCATAAAGCGGCAAGTATTAGCCGAGCTCACTATTACAGCCATGCAATAGACTGCAAGCCAATGCCCATTCATTAACGGTGGTTTTGTTGATCACCTTAAAAAAAATCTTTGATACCGGCAGTAAACCAGGAGTAACATCTCCAGTTAATAATTATTTTAATTTACAACTTATGATTTTTTATCAATGGTAATTTTTTAAATAATTGCCTGTATTTGTATAGACATATAGCACCGGATACGGATTCCATACAGAAGTTCATATTCCAAGGGAATTCCCATATTGCTTAACTTAAAAATCGATATACATTTAGCCGAGGTCAACTACTTGTAAAGGATTCCGCTATGAAAACCATCGGACAATTCTTAGATCAAAGCAAACGACCTGTTTATTCTGTCGGACCCAATGCGACTGTACGTGAAGCTTTGGAATTGATGGCAAAACACAACATTGGTGCGTTATTGGTTTTAGACGATCATTTACTGGCAGGTATTTTTTCAGAACGTGACTATGCGCGCAAAGTAGCACTTAAGGACAAGAGCAGCAGCGATGCAAGGGTGAGCGAAATCATGACTTCTAAAGTCATCACTATCAATACAAAACACACCATAGATGAGTGTATGCAAATCATGACCGACAACCATATCCGGCACCTGCCCATCGTGGACGATCAAAAGGTGATTGGATTAATTTCAATTGGCGATGTAGTTCGGGAAATGATCGGTTATCAGAAATCTATGATCGAACAGTTGCAAAGTTACATCGCAGGATAAAAATTTTTCAGGGTAATGTCCCTAGACTGCATGAAATTGAGATTGGACTTTCCACGGACCGTGGGAAGCCCACTGTGGGGCCATCTTGAAAAAACGGGGAGCGTGGTTTCAAGCTCTGGCAATCGCAAAAAATAAAACAACATCCGAAAACTGAAGATTGAGATCTAGCCTGATTCTGTAGCTAACTTGTCGCCGTCAACCAAAGGACGAATGCCTTATGACGATCATGCACAAAGCCTTTGTAGGCTCACTTTCTCTGAGCTTTCTCCTACTCGCGCACGCGCAGCTACCTGAACCGAAGCCTATCCCAAGAGACGGTAGCTGCCCTTCGGATTACGTGACGGAGGGAAAGTTTTGCGCTCCCGGAGCTGGGGCCCAGATGGCAATTCCCAAGCACGGAGCATGTCCAAGAGACTACGCCAGTCAAGGCAACTACTGTGTGGCCAACCAAAACGCTAAAGCTGCTTTTCTTAAAAATAAAGCTACTTGTCCTTTTGGCTACATTGGCCAAGGCAATTACTGCGTCTACAAAAATTAAGCTGATAAAGCCGCCATTGCGCTTAAAAAATAACGCGCCTCATCTAGGGTTAGAACCAGCTTTCAATTTTTGCTTAATTAGCGCAGACTCAAATTGCCAAAAATCAGCGTCGACGCCAATAAGCGGTGTTCCCAAGTCCAGAAATTGATGGGGTTTTCGCATTGCGGCGGCGTAGTTGAATTTTTTCTTATCTTTTAGATCACAGGTGCTTCATATGATGTTCGCTAAATGTCCCCTACCCCGCATTTTTCTGATCACTCTTACGCTCCTGCACGGCGTTGCGCAGGCGCAGGGCGCGGAGCAATCGTGGCCTTCCAAGCCAGTTCGTATCATCATCCCCGGCACACCGGGCGACGGAGCGGACTTGGCTGGCCGGCTGATTGGCGCGAAGCTCCAAGAACGTCTGGGCCAGCCTTTCGTCATCGATAACAAGCCGGGCGCGGGCAGCATCATCGGGACCGTGGCAGGAAAAAATGCGCCGCCCGACGGCTATAACTTCATGATTGGCACGGCCGGCTCGCACGGTATCAACCAAGCGGTGTATGCCAGCCTGCCTTATCACCCTCTTCGGGACTTTGAGCCTGTTCTCCTAATTAACAAGGCGCCCAATGTCTGCGTGATCAATCCACGCATCCCGGCTAATACGCTAGCCGAATTCGTAGCACTAGCCAAGAAAGAGCCGGGCAAATATTCATTCGCTTCCGGCGGAAACGGAACGTCCGCGCACTTGACCGGGGAGTACCTAAAGATGGTCGCAGGAATCGATATGCTGCACGTACCGTACAAGGGCGCGACACCCGCGGTGAACGACGTTATCGCCGGCCAAGTGAGCGTTTTTTGCGGCAACCTGCCGCCCGCTATTCCGCACATCAAATCCGGGCATTTACGCGCGCTGGGAGTGACCACCCTTAAGCGCAATCCCGAGCTTCCGGACGTGCCGACGATCAGCGAGTCCTTTCCCGGCTTTGAATCTGTAGCCTGGTTTGCCTACTTTGCGCCCAAGGGTACGCCTACGGATATTCTGAACAAGTTTTACCGCGAGCTGTCCATCGTGATGAAGATGCCCGATGTGCGTGAGAAACTTATGGCACAAGGGACGGACCCGGTCGCGAGCCCGCCTGCCGAGTCGCGCATTTTCATTGAAAACGAGATCGAAAAATGGTCCAAAGTGGCCCGTACAGCAAAGGTACAGCTGTGAGACTGGCACACGCACAGGACTTCAGTTGACGCCACTCCGCTTTCGGCTTGGGATTAGCCGGGACTTTATGTCCTCGTCAGGCGAGCGGATGTTTGACGATCGGGCTTGGAGTATGTTGATGGCCCAGCCGGATCTTGAAGTCGAATTTATCGATCAGCCAGCCCTCTCGCCCATCACCCGAGAGGACGTCTGCCGCTATGACGCCCTGCTGATCAAGCGAAACCCGGTGGACGGCGCGCTGCTGGCGGCAGATTCGCCCGGCGAGCTGCGGCTACGCCTGCTGGCACGTAACGGTGTAGGCTTTGACCATATCAATGTTGAGGCTTGCACCCGCGCGGGGGTGCTGATATGCACTACGCCCGATGCAGTGGCGCGGCCGGTGGCGTCTTCAGTGATGGCCATGATGCTAGCTTTCTCTCATGAGTTGTTCACGCGCGACCGCTTAACCCGTGGAGGTCGCTGGTCGGATCGCTGGAATCGAGTTGGCATGGCACTGACGGGGCGCACATTGGGTGTCGTGGGACTGGGCAACATTGGCCTAGAACTGCTGCGACTGGCAGCGCCCTGGGGCATGCACCACCTGGGCACCACGCCGCGAGTGGATCAGGCTCGCTATGCCGGACTGAGAGTAGAGCCCGTCCCCCTCGATATTCTGCTGGCCCAGTCGGATTTCGTGGCACTCTGCTGCCCGCTCAATGACCAGACGCGCGGACTAATCGACGCCCGGGCGCTGGGCCTGATGCAAAAGCATGCCTACTTGATCAATACGGCACGGGGAGAGGTGGTGGACGAAGACGCACTCGTGAAGGCGCTGACGGCTGGGGAGATCGCCGGTGCAGGTATCGATGTGTATCAGACCGAGCCGCCGCGAAAAGATCACCCGCTGTTTGCAATGAACAACGTGATTTTAGGCTCACACAACCTTGCCAACACAGATGAGATGAATTCAAGATCTAACCGCAGCGTAGCAAATGCGGCTTGCATGCTGATCAGTAGCAGATTACCACCCCATGTAATCAATCCCGCCGTGCTGTCACACCCCCGACTATCCGATTTGCGCGGCTGAAAGTGTTCTCGCCGTAGCGGGTATCGTGCGACAGTTTATGCCACCGCCGCAATTGGCAACGCTGTTAAGTCAGCGCTGGAGCTGCGCTACGCCCTGCCCCCGGATTGCCTGCAAACGGGCAACTTGCAAGTGAGCGCCTTTGTTGACAGCGCCAAGCTGCACACCAACAAAAAACCCTGGAGCAGCGGCAGCAATAAGGCCAGCCTGAGCGGGGCTGGCATAGGCCTGAACTGGCAAGGGCCCTGGCAATGGCGCGCGCGTCACTTATGCCCGCAGCCTTGGCGACACGCTCTCCCAACTGGCCGGCTCAGCGGCCAAGCAGTCTTCGGCCTGGGTGGAGCTGAGCACAGGGTTTTAAGCAGCGCAGCCTGGTTGGCATCAGCGCGCCTGCGGTAACTCGTCCCAGCGGGTCATGCCATGCCGATTTGCGGCAAAGGCGCCACAGCATCATTTGGCCGACTGGCGATCATGTCTGTCAACTCCTTTTGTACCGCAGCCATCGCCGGATCACTGAAACGGTTGTCCATTTCGTCAGGGTCTTCCTGCAGGTCATACATCTCGCCAGCGCTGCTGAGCAGGTCCAGGGTAAGTTTGTAGCGCCGGGTGCGAACGGTGCGCAACTGCAGTTCCACGCCGGATCGGGAAGGCCGCAAGTCCCACTCAGAAAAAGCGAAATCACGGCTCTCGACATCGGTCTCTATCATGGGTCGCAGGCTTCTACTGTGAACATCGACGTCCATTGCAGCCTGCGCGTAATCACAAAAAGTCTGGGCCAGGTCAAGGGTGGAGACAGGGTCCTCGACCAATTTTCCTGCCGGCACACCCGGGCCTTCAAATAACAGACCTACCCTTAACAGTCCTTCATAAGGCATGGGGCCTTTGAGAAGCAAGCCGTGGTCTCCCAACCAGTCACCGTGGTCGGTCGAGTAAACAAGGATGGTGTTTTTGTCCAAGCCGCTCTCGCGCAATGCGATCCTGATCCGCCCGACCTGATGGTCTACCAAGGAGATCATGCCGTAGTAATTGGCAATCAGGTGGCGCATCTGTTTTTCGCTCTGCAGCGGCGTGCGCGAGGATTTTTCGCGAAACTTTCGCAGGCTTTCGTTGGCCATTTGGGGCGACCCTTCCAGGCTGGCCCGGTGCCACCAAGGGCGCCGATCCAAGTCCAGGGTGCCATGGCGCGGCAAATCCACATCATCAGGGTGGTGCATCCAGCACCAAGGTTCAGGCGCATCAAACGGGTGGTGCGGGTCCGGAAATGAAGCCCATATACAAAAGGGATCATCACCCGCACGCTTGATGTGGTCGACGGTACGGTCGCCTATCCAGGTAGAGTTATGCCAGGCTACTGGCAGGCCTGAGTTCCAGGTCTCATGCGCGCCTGACACAGCGCCTTTACTTTCCTTGTAAAGAGCTGTTCTTTGCTCACCCTGCCCGTCGGCGTGATACCAGCTCTCGTAGTGCTGCCCTTTGGGCGGGAGCATGGGCGGAAAGTGGTTATGTCCTTCGAGCATCAGTTCGACGTGGCCAAAGCCCATGTAAGGGCCGTACCAGTCTGGCCCGTAGCCGGCGCTGCTTTCTCTGCACTCGGGGGATCCCGTGGGCGCAAAGGTATGCGATGTCTTGAAATGGGCTTTGCCAATCAAAGCAGTCTTGTAGCCAGCTCGGGTCAGGGCACCGGCAAAGCCTTTTTCACCGACCTCATCTGGCAGATCGATGCCGTTGTCTGACACACCGTGGGTCCTTGGCAGAAGACCGGTCAGGATGGACGAGCGAGAGGGCTGGCAAACCAAGTTGGGCGTGATGCAAGCCTTGAACCGTGTTCCTGCCTTGGCCATTTCGTCAAGGTGCGGCGTCTTCACGTGCCGGCCTTCAAAGCCGTAGCAGTCTGCCCGCTGCTGATCGGACGTGATGAAAATGATATTGGGCCGCTGCACCGGCTTACTCCGGTGTGATGCCAGCGGCCTTGACCACTGCCGGCCAGCGGACAAGTTCATCACGGATCATGCGCGCCATGTCCTCGGGCGAGGCGCTGGTCGCGTTGTCCATGCCGATTGAAGCCAGCTTCTCGGTGATGGCAGCTTGCTGCATGATTTTGACCAGCTCGGCATGGATCCTGATCACGATGGGTGCGGGGGTGCCGGCAGGCGCCACCATGGCTTGCCACTGGCTGGTGGCAAAGCCTGGCAAGCCGGACTCGGCCAAGGTCGGCACATTCGGCAAGACCGCAGAACGCGCGCCCCCCGTCACGGCAATCGCCTTGAGCTTGCCGCTCCTGATGTGGGGCAGCGCGGGCGCCATGCCAAGCAAACCGAGCTTGACCTGACCACCGACCACATCCACCACCGCGGGCCCGCCTCCTTTGTATGGAATCGGCGTGATATCCACGCCAGCCGCAGCTTTGATCATTTCTAGCGCCAGGTGTTGGGGCCCACCGTAGCTGGGCAGTGCGGCAGAAAGATCTTTGGGGTTCTGTCGCACGTAGCTCACTACTTCGCGCAGGTTGCTGGCCGTCACGGAAGGGTGGGCAACAAGTACATGCGAGCCTCTTCCAAGCAGAGAAATGGGCGCAAAACTGGCTGCAGGATCGTGGTTCAGCGTCTTGGAGGTAGACGGAAAAATGGTGTTGGCGTCGACAAACATCAAAAGGGTATAGCCGTCTGCCGGGGCTTTGGCAGCGATGTCGGTTCCCACAATCCCCCCGGCACCGGGCTTGTTGTCCACGACCACCGGTTGTCCGAGGGCCTCACCCAAGGGCTGGGCCACCAAGCGGGCAACCACGTCGGTCACGCCCCCGGCAGCATGCGGCACAACAAGACGGATGGGCCGGTTCGGCCAAGTCTGAGCGCTTGCAAATTGACACACGCCAGCAAACAAAATGAAGATAAGGGCGGTAGTCGCCCCAGACAGTCTTTCATTCAAGGTCATTGCATTCTCCTGTTGATTACCCTCGGGACCGCACTTGGGAGCAGCAGGTGTGCCCACCCAAAAAATCATTCTAAAAAGCCTCAAACTTATTGATAATAGGAATAGCGCAATAGCAGATATTCTTATTTTTATGGACCAAGTCCAGTCATGGATATTGAGCAGCTCAAAATTTTCATCAGTGTTGCCGCGACCGGGAGCTTTTCTCGCACGGCGACGCTGACCGACTCCACCCAGTCGTCCATCAGCAAATCGGTAGCGCAGCTCGAAACCGAGCTTGGCGCGAAGTTGTTTGAGCGAACCGGAAGGGGGGCCACCTTGAACACAGCGGGCCGCGCCCTGCTGGGCCGTGCTGAAGCCCTGACCCGTGACGCAGACAGTCTGGCGGACTTGATTGCCGAAATCACAGGCAAAACTTCCGGCACCGTCAAGTTTGCCGTGCAGCCGTCGGTCAGTTGGCCATTGGTCCACGAACTTGTGACACATACGCGCAAGCACAACCCCGACATCCGCTTGCAAATTGCAGAGGGCACCACCCATCAAATCGAGGAATGGCTGGCAGACGGCCGGGTTGATCTGGGCGTGCTTTCAAAAGCGCCCACGTCTGATTTGGGCGAGTCATGGCCCCTGTTTTCAATCCCTCTGTTGCTGGTGTCACGCGGAAATGGTGCGGCAGAGCCTGGCGGTACGGTCTCTCTAGCGCAATTGGCTGAGATTGCGCTGGTCATTCCCACTGCGCCCAATGGCGGGCGGCTGCTGCTCGAAGAAGCTGCACAGCGAGCCAAACTCACGCTCAATATCGTGCTTGAAGTTAACTCGAATTACCTGATTAAGCGATTGGTCGCTGCGGGGGACCTCAGCATGGTGGCGACCTGGCCATCGGTGAGTGCCGAAATTGCATCCGGCGAACTGAGATCGCGTGCGCTATACGACCCCGTCATCAGGCAGACGTTCTACTTGGCCATCGGTGGTCGGCGTGCCCCTGCACGCAGTGTTCGCGCCGTCGCGGGTATCGTGCGACAGTTTGTGCCGCTGCCGGATTGGCAGGCAGTCATACCGAGGTAATCGAGCAACGCAGCGCCTGCCAAATTATTCCGCCTTGGCACCAACCTGCTTGGCGATTTTGGTCCACTTGGTGATTTCACTGTCAATAAAACGAGCAAACTGCTGAGGTGTGCCACCTATGGGCTCTAGGCCGCCCGCCATCAGCTTGTCGTTCACGGCTGGCGTGGTCATCACCTTGTTAAACGCCTCATTGATTTTCTTCACCACGTCGGCATTCATACCCGGAGGACCCGTAAGGCCCTGCCAGGCAGTGGCATCAAAGCCGGGAAAACCACTCTCCGCAATGGTGGGAATGTTGGGTGCGTTGGCTGAGCGCTTGGTGGTAGCCACTGCCAGCGCACGCAGCTTGCCTGTTTGAACATGCGGCATCAGGTTGGCTTGGTCGCCCATAACGACCTGAATTTGACCACCTAAGGCATCCGTCACCATGGGACCGCCGCCCTTATAGGGAACGTGCACCATGTCGATACCCGCCTGGGCCTTAAACAGCTCAGTGCCCAGATGCGGCAAGCTGCCGCTGCCGGCCGAGCCGTAGGACAGCTTGCCCGGGTTGGCCTTGGCGTATTGCACCAGCTCAGCCACGTTTTTGACAGGTAGGCTTGGGTGAACCACCAGCACGTAATTGACGTCGACCGTGCGCACGATATGGGTAAAGTCTTTACGCGGGTCATAGGGCATCTTGTCGTAGATGGCGACGTTGATGGCCAGCGAGGCAATGTTGCCCAGTAGCAGGGTGTAGCCATCGGGCGCGGCTTGCGCCACAATGCCGGCGCCCAGCATCCCGCCTGCGCCGCTCTTGTTGTCGATCACCACTGGTTGGCCTAAGGCCTCAGCCAACCCCGGTTGCACCACTCTGGCATAAAAATCGACCGCACCACCCGGCGGAAAGGGGACCACCAGTCGAATAGGTTTGTTGGGATAGGCCTGGGCCAGCACGGAACAGGCCGTCAAAAAACCAAGGATGGCGACACAAATCCGCTGCCATTTGAAGCCAGTGCGCATAGCTTTGTCTCCTATTTTCGGCGAGTGTACACTTTAAATTTACCCCCTAAAAGGCGACTTTATGGCCCCTACCATCGACCGTTTGGAATGCTTGGTACTGCGTGCGCCGATCGCCGAACCCGTGGCCAATGCCTTTGGCGCCATGAGCAATCGGCCTTCCGTTTTTTTGCGCGTGAGCGCCAGCGACGGCGCCACGGGTTGGGGTGAGGTGTTCAGTAATTTCCCGCAAGTGGGCGCCGAGCACCGGGCACGGCTGGTCAGCAGCATCTTTGCCCCCATGCTGGCGGGTGTGGCGGCCGATGACCCGGCAAGCGTACGCACCCTGCTGGACCAGCGCACCCGGCAGATGGCGATCCAGTGTGGCGAGCCCGGGCCCTTTGCCCAGATCACCGGCGCGGTAGACCAGGCGCTGTGGGACATGGCCGCCCGCCGCGCCAACCAGCCGCTTTGGAAACTACTGGGCGGCAGCAGCGGCCGGGTGCGGGTCTATGCCAGCGGCATCGGGCCCGACAAAGTAGTGGCGGTGGCCCTGGCCAAACACGCTGAGGGTTACCGCGCCTTCAAACTCAAGGTCGGCTTTGGTGCCGAACGCGATGTGGCCAACTTGGCCGCCATGCGCGAAGCCCTGGGCCCGGACGCGGTGATCATGTGTGATGCCAACCAGGCCTGGTCGCCCTCTGATGCTCCTGCCCGCATTGCCGAGCTGGCGCCCTATCAGCCCTACTGGATTGAAGAACCCATTGGCGCCGACCAGCCACACGCCGCCTGGCGCAGCCTGGCCCAGGCCAGCTCTGTGCCCTTGGCAGCCGGCGA
>JBIKPY010000026.1:0-32118 GCA_044357185.1 Polaromonas sp. | reverse complement strand
TTGACCGTGCTGTTTTTGCTGGTATTGTTCCCCTCCATCGTTTTGGTGCCACTGCATTGGTTGATGAAGTGAACCTGACCTTGTTTTTCCCCGTGGTTTTTTATTAGTTTCGGTTACCAACTGTTTTTATAAAAGGAGACTTGTATGTTCAAACGTAGAACCCTCGCTTCAGCCCTGGCTGCAGCCACCTTGCTGGTCGCAACGTCCAGCTTTGCTCAATTTGCCGACCGCACCATCAAGTTCACGAATGGCGTGAACGAAGACCATCCTGTGGGCTTGGGCGTGAAGAAAATGCAGGAAGTGCTGGCGGCCAAAACCGGCGGCAAGCTCAAAATCAGTGCCTTCTGGGGCGGCTCTGCCGGCGGCGATCTGCCAGCCACGCAGGCCTTGCGTGCCGGCACGCAAGAGATGGTTTGCACCTCGAGCTCACCTTTGGTGGGCATCGTCAAGGAATTGGGCGCATTTGACCTGCCTTTCCTGTTCCTAAATGAAAAGGAAGCCGATGCCGTGCTGGACGGTCCGGCTGGCGTGTACTTCAACAAGAAGCTGGAAGAAGCCGGCCTGGTGAACCTGGCTTATTGGGAAAACGGTTTTCGCAACCTGACCAACAGCAAGCGCCCGGTCACCAAGGTGGAAGACTTTGACGGCGTCAAAGTGCGCGTCATGCAAAACAACATCTTTATTGACACTTTCAAGACCCTGGGCACCAACGCTGTGCCCATGGCCTTTGGCGAAGTCTTTACCGCGCTGGAAACCAAAACCATCGACGGCCAGGAAAACCCGTTTGTCACCATTGAGACCTCCAAGTTCAATGAAGTGCAAAAGTTCCTGTCGGTCACGCGCCATGCCTATACGCCTTTCCTGGTGCTTTACAGCAAGAAGCTGTGGGACCAGCTGAGCGCGCAAGAGCAAGCCGTGCTGCGCGAAGCCGCCCGTGAAGGCCAGAAAGTCCAGCGCGCGGCCAACCGCACGCTCAATGAGAAATCTCTCGCTGCGCTGAAAACCAAAGGCATGCAGGTCAACGAGATCTCTCCGGCCGAGATGAAGCGTATTACAGACAAGATCCGCCCTGTCTATGACAAGAACATTCCCACCATCGGTGCTGAAGCCGTTAACGTGGTCTGGGATGCTTTGAAGAAATCACGCGGCGGCTGAAACGCCCGCTGATACAGCCGCCGGGGTAAGCCCTGGCGGCTTTTTTCATTCCTTGATTGATTCGCCACCACCTCACGAGGCCAAACCTTGAAGATCACCAACGTAGAAACAGTCCGGCTCGGCGAGTTCCCCAACATCATCTGGGTGCGTATTCACACCGACGAGGGCCTGACCGGTCTGGGTGAAACCTTCATGGGTGCCGCAGCGGTCGAGGCTTATATCCATGAGTGGGTGGGCCCTAAGCTGATCGGCAAAGACCCGCTGGCCATTGAGTCGCGCAACCGCGATATCACGGGTTACCTGGGCTGGCGCGGCTCCGGTGCAGAAACGCGCGGCAACTCTGCCGTGGACATTGCGCTGTGGGACATTTTTGGCAAAGCCGCCAACATGCCGGTCTACACCGCGCTGGGCGGCAAGAGCCGCGACGACATCCGCATCTACAACACCTGCGCCGGCTACCAGTACGTGCGCAGCACCACCAACCAGTCCAGTGCCAATTGGGGCATAGGCGCCGCCAAAAAATCAGCCGGCCCCTACGAAGATCTGGAAGGCTTTCTTAACCGCGCCGGCGAGCTGGCCGAGTCGCTGCTGTCAGAGGGCATCACTGGCATGAAGATCTGGCCGTTTGATCCGGCCGCCGAAAAAAGCCACGGTCAGTACATCAGCAATGCCGACCTGGATCTGGCGCTGGAGCCCTTTCGCAAGATTCGCGATGCGGTGGGCCAGAAGATGGACATCATGGTCGAGTTCCACAGTCTGTGGCGATTGCCCATGGCGCAAAAAATCTCGCGCGCCCTCAAGCCTTTTAATACTTTCTGGCATGAAGACGCGATCCGCATGGACAGTCTGGATTTGCTCAAGCAGTACGCCAAAGATTGCGATGCACTGATCTGCGCCAGCGAAACCCTCAGCTACAAATGGGGCTTCAAGGATTACCTGCAAACCGGCGTTGCCGGCGTTGTGATGCCTGATCTGAGCTGGTGCGGCGGTTTGTCTGAAGGCCGCAAAATTGCCGCGCTGGCCGACGCCTGGCAGCTGCCGGTGGCGCCGCATGACTGCACCGGTCCCGTGGTCTGGACGGCTTCCAGCCATTTGTCATTGCACGCGCCCAACGCCCTGGTGCAGGAAAGCGTGCGCGCGTTCTACACCGGCTGGTACAAAGAACTGGTCACTGAATTGCCAGTGGTTAAAAACGGCATGCTCAGCCTGGGCGACAAACCGGGCCTGGGCCTTGAACTTCTGCCCGACCTGCATTTGCGCGCTGATGCCATCGTGCGCAACACCACCAGCGCCTGAAGTCTTTCAACCCTACAAGGCCGACCATGAAAATCAAATCCGTCAAACCCTTTATCTTGCATGTGCCGGTGACCGGCTCGCAAATTGCCGATAGCACGCACAGCATTTCGCATTGGGGCGTGGTGGGCGCGCAGATCGACACCGAAGACGGCTTGACGGGCTACGGCTTCACCGGCACGCACGCGCACCTGGCCAGCGACCACCTGATCACCCGCTGCATTGAAACCTGCCATGCCCCGCTCTTGGTTGGTGAAGACAGCCGCGACATCACGCGTCTGTGGCAAAAACTGGCGCGCAACCCCGCGCTGCAGTGGGTGGGCCGCGCCGGCATCACCAGCCTGGCGCACGCTGCCATTGACGTGGCGCTGTGGGACCTGAAGGCCAAAGCGGCCGGCCAGCCGCTGTGGAAGGTGCTGGGCGGGCAAATTCGCGACAAGGTACGGGCCTATAACACCGACATCGGCTGGCTCAGCATCTCTGACGATAAATTGGTGGCCGGTGCAGTGCGTGCGGTAGAGCAGGGCTTCACCGGCATCAAGATCAAGGTCGGCTCCAGCGTCGAGCGCGACCTGCGCCGCCTGGCCGCCGTGCGTCAGGCTATCGGGCCGAATGTCACCCTGGCCATTGATGGAAATGGCAAATGGGACCTGGCCACCTGCCAGCGTTTTTGCCGCGCTGCAGAGGTGCACGATGTGTTCTGGTTTGAAGAGCCGCTGTGGCATGACGACGTCAAGGGCCATGCGCAACTGGCCCGGGCCACCAGCATCCCGGTGGCGCTGGGCGAGCAGCTGTACACGACCGACGCCTTTGCCGAATTTTTTGCGCAGCAGGCGATTGCCTGGGTGCAACCCGATGTGACACGCATGGCCGGCCTGACCGAAGTGCTGCGCGTGTGTGACACGGCGCATTCATTTCGCCTGCCGGTGGCTGCGCATGCCGGCGACATGAGCCAGGTGCATGTGCACCTGTCTTACGCGCACCCGGCTTGCGAGGTGCTGGAATACATTCCTTGGATCAAGGACTGCTTCACCGAGCCGGCCGAGGTGGTGAACGGTTATTTCCGTTTACCGACACTGCCCGGCGCGGGCACCACCCCGACCCCCGAGGCCTGGGCGCGCTACCGTCAGCCCACCGCTTGAACCGGCAGCAACACTTTTCTGAAAGCTCTTCATGACAACGCCTGCCAAGCTCACCACCGTTATTCTGTTCACTGACACCGATGGCCGCGCGCGCTTTCGCGAGGAATCGCTGGCACTCACCGAAGGCACGCCCCAGGCCATGTTGTCGCCGCTGCGACCGTCGTCGGGTTACCAGCTGCGCCAGAGTCCGGTGGGTTTCAGAAGCCAGTTCCATTGCACCGGTGCCACGCAGTGGCTGTTCGTGTTGCAGGGGCAGATGGAGATCGGCCTGCAGGACGGCAGTTCGCGCGTCTTCAAGGCGGGTGATTCCTTTTACTCGGCTGACACGCTGCCCGAGGGCGCGGTGTTTGACCCGGCGCTGCACGGGCACTGGAGCCGGCAGCTTGGCGATGAGCCGCTGGTGACTTTGTTTGTGAAAGACTGAGAGCCGCCGCTCAAATTTCAGCGCGGCTGCATCTGCCCGGACAGCAATATCTGCACGCCCGGTCGTCCTGCCAGAACCGCCTCGACCAAGGCTTTGGCCACTTGCGCGTCTGAAATCGCCCGGTAGTTGCGGGGAATCAAGGGCTTGAGCAGGCGCATCACTTTGAGCGCGAACTGTTCGCCGCGCCGGGTTGGCTGACCCAGAGCTTCACGCTCGCCATCGAGCAGGGAGGGGCGGGCGATCACCACGGTGTCAAAGCCCAGTGCGCTGACTGCCAGTTCCATCTCCCCCTTGACGCGGTTGTAAAAAACATTGGACTTGGCATCAGCACCCATGGCACTGACCACGCCCAGCCTGCGCACTCCAGCTGCGCGCGCGGCGCGCGCCAGGGCCAGCACGGCGTCCAGATCAACTGCACGAAAAGCAGCCTGACTGCCCGCCACAGAAATGGTGGTGCCCAGCGCAATGAACATGTCATCGGCCGGCGGCACCTGCACTTCAAGCAAAGACTGGCTCACATGAGACACCAGCCGCGCGCTTGGGGCGCCGGCTGGAAGTTCAGGTGCCCGGCGGCCCAAGGTGTGGACCGCTGCATAGGCGCTGGTTTTATCGGCCGTTAAACGAGCCAGAACCGCCCGACCGACCATACCCGTTGCCCCGGCCACCACCGCCACCCGAGCGTGGTCCGCCACCGCCGCCACCGCCGCCGCCAGCGGGGCGCCCGCCACGGAAGCCGCCGCGGTTACCGCCGGTGGGCTGGCCAGAAGAGGGGAAGCCTGAAGAGACATGGCTGGTAGGTTGGGCATCGTCGTCATATTGGGGCCGTGCTTGCTGCTGACGTGGGGGTTGAGCGTTCGGGTTGCGAGCTTGTGCGGGCTGACCGCCCTGACCACCTTGTGAGTAGCCCGTATTCTGACGTGGGCCACGTCCGCCCCCACCGCCGCCGCCACCATTACCGCCACTATTGCCACCGCCTGCACTGCGACCGCGGCCGGCATTGCCACCACCGCCACCGCCACCACCACCACCACCACCATTGCCACTGTTTCCAGCACCGGGGCCACGGCCTGTTTGCGGTTTGTTTTCGCGTATGCGCGTCATCATTTCGCTGCGGGCTGCCTTGGCGGCGGCCTGCATGACTTCGCGGCTTGGCGGCTTGCCCAGGCCACCCCAGATCGTCTGGCGGCCCATGGCCAGCGGCTCTGCGCGCTCGCCGGGGTCTGCTTCAAAGCCGGGCACCTGCACGACTTCAATGTTCTGCTTGGTAAAGCGCTCAATGTCTTGCATGAAGCCTTCTTCGTCCAGGCACACCAGGCTGACGGCTTCGCCGCTGTTGCCGGCGCGGCCGGTGCGGCCTATGCGGTGCACATAGTCTTCGCTGACGTTCGGTATTTCGTAGTTCACCACGTGAGGCAACTCGTCGATGTCAATGCCGCGGGCGGCGATGTCGGTGGCCACCAGCGCGCGTATGTCGCCGTTTTTGAAACCGGCCAGCGCCTGCGTGCGGGCGGTCTGGCTCTTGTTGCCGTGCAGCGCCATCGCCGGAATGCCGTTTTTCGTCAGGTGCTCGGCCACGTTGTTGGCGCCGAACTTGGTGCGCGTGAACACCAGCACCTGGCTCCAGTTGTGCTCAGAGATGATGTGCGTGAGCAGCGCTTTCTTTTTGGCGCGGCCCACCGGGTGAATGGTCTGCGTGATGCGCTGCACTGTGGTGTTGCGCGGCGTGACCTGGATCGACACCGGGTTGCGCAGCAGGCCGTTGGCCAACTCACGGATCTCGTCGCTGAAAGTGGCCGAGAACAGCAGGGTCTGCTTTTGCTTGGGCACCAGGGCCAGCACTTTTTTGATGTCATGGATGAAGCCCATGTCCAGCATGCGGTCGGCTTCGTCCAAGATCAGCACCTGCACTTGCGACAAGTCCAGCGTGCCTTGCTGCGCGTGGTCCAGCAGGCGGCCGGGTGTGGCCACCAGAATGTCCACGCCGCGGCGCAGCTTGTCAATTTGCGCGCCCATGCCCACGCCGCCAAACATCACCATCGAGGTGATGTCCAGGTACTTGCCGTAAACGCGCACGCTTTCTTCAACCTGCGCCGCGAGTTCACGCGTTGGCGTCATGATCAAAGCGCGCACGGCATTGACGCCGCGGCGGTTGACGAGGCGCGGCTCGGTAGACAGGCGCTGCAGCAGGGGCAGCGTGAAAGCCGCCGTCTTGCCGGTGCCGGTCTGGGCTCCGCCCAGCAAGTCACTGCCGGCCAGCACGGCCGGAATGGCCTGCACTTGAATCGGCGTGGGAGTGTCGTAGCCCTGCTCAAGCACGGCCTTCAGGATGGCCGGGGCCAGGTTCAATTCTTCAAATTTCATTAGAGATAATTACGCCCTCGGGGCGTTTTAGATCGGCCTGTGGGTGCCTGGTTTGAGGCAACCCGCCAGTGATAGGCAGATGGAGTCAGGAATGTGAGCTGAAAAACACCACTTTGTGTCGAAGGATGTGCCCACGTGTTGCGGGCAACTGGAGCCCGGAAACATCCTTATTGTGGCACGGAACGATAATCTCGCTTTTCGGGCAAATGACGCCACCTCTTGCGGCATGCCTGTTTCCCTTTTTGTGTGTTCGTTTTTTTGAGAAGTAAACCCTGATGGCCCAGTACGTTTTCACCATGAACAAGGTCAGCAAGACCGTTCCACCCAAGCGCCAGATTCTGAAGAATGTGTCGCTGAGCTTTTTCCCGGGCGCCAAGATCGGCGTGCTGGGCACCAATGGCTCGGGCAAGTCCACTTTGCTCAAGATCATGGCCGGCCTGGACACCGAGATCGAGGGCGAGGCCATGGCCATGCCCAACCTGAACATCGGCTACCTGCCGCAGGAGCCCAAGCTCAATGACTCGCACACGGTGCGCGAAAGCGTGGAAGCCGGCATGGGTGATGTGTTCGCCGCCAAGGCACGCCTTGAGGCCGTGTACACCGCCTACGGCGAGCCGGATGCTGACTTTGACGCGCTGGCCGCTGAGCAGGCTGAGCTTGAGGCCATCATCGCCAGCGGCGGCTCGGATTCTGAGCACCAGCTTGAGATCGCCGCCGACGCGCTGCGCCTGCCGCCCTGGGACGCCAAGATCGGCGTGCTCTCCGGCGGTGAAAAGCGCCGCGTCGCGCTGTGCAGCCTGCTGCTCTCTAAACCCGACATGCTGCTGCTTGACGAGCCCACCAACCACCTGGACGCCGAATCGGTGGACTGGCTTGAGCAGTTCTTGCAGCGCTTTCCGGGCACCGTGGTCGCCATCACCCACGACCGTTATTTTCTGGACAATGCCGCCGAGTGGATTCTGGAGCTGGACCGCGGCCACGGCATTCCCTGGAAAGGCAACTACAGCAGCTGGCTGGACCAGAAGGGCGAGCGTCTGGCGCAAGAGCAAAAGGGCGAGGAAGCCCGTGCCAAGGCCTTGAAGAAAGAATTGGAATGGTCACGCCAGAACCCCAAGGCGCGTCAGGCCAAGAGCAAGTCGCGTTTAGCCCGCTTCGAGGAACTGTCGGACTTTGAATACCAGCAGCGCAATGAGACGCAAGAGATTTTCATTCCCGTGGCCGAGCGCCTGGGCAACGAGGTCATCGAGTTCAAGGGTGTGAGCAAGTCCTTTGGTGACCGCCTCTTGATCGACAACCTGAACTTCAAGATTCCGGCCGGCGCCATCGTCGGCATCATCGGCCCCAACGGTGCAGGTAAATCAACGCTCTTCAAGCTGATTGCCGGCAAGGAAAAGCCCGACAGCGGCGAAGTGGTGATCGGCAAGACCGCGCGCATGGCCTTTGTCGACCAGCACCGCGACGACTTGGCCAACGAAAAAACCGTCTGGGAAGACATCTCCGGCGGTCTGGACATGCTGACCGTCGGCCGTTTCACCATGCCCAGCCGCGCCTATGCAGGCCGCTTCAACTTCAACGGCGCCGACCAGCAAAAGCGCGTGGGCATGCTCTCGGGCGGTGAACGCGGTCGCCTGCACCTGGCCAAGACATTGATTGCCGGCGGCAACGTTCTGATGCTCGATGAACCGTCCAACGACCTGGACGTGGAAACCCTGCGCTCACTCGAAGACGCGCTGCTCGAATTCGCCGGCTCGGTGATGGTGATCAGCCACGACCGCTGGTTCCTGGACCGCATCGCCACGCACATCCTGGCGGCAGAAGGCGACAGCCAGTGGACCTTCTTTGACGGCAACTACCAGGAATACGAAGCGGACAAGAAGAAACGCTTGGGTGAAGAGGGCGCCAAGCCCAAACGCATGCGCTTTAAGGCGCTGAAATAGGCCCCCACGGTCGCGCATTGCGTGTCGCTCCCTGCCCCCCCGAGGGGGCCGCTGCGCCTGCGGCCCGGCGAAGCCGGTTCCGCGGCTCCTGCTTGGTTTGATTCAGCCGCATTTTTTCGTTCGCCCTGAGCTTGTCGAAGGGCTTTTCGAGGTTCGTCTACATGTCTGAAAAAGAAATACTCGCAGCCACCCGTATCTGGCTCGAAAAAGCCGTGATCGGGCTGAACCTGTGCCCGTTTGCCAAGGCGGTGTATGTCAAGAACCAGGTGCGGCTGGTGGTCAGCCGGGCGCGGCATGCGGACGATTTGCTGGAAGAGTTAGACCGTGAGCTTGATTTGCTGGTGGCCACACCGGCGGAAGAGATTGACACCACGCTGCTGATTCATGCCACGCTGTTCGAAGACTTTCTGGACTTCAATGATTTTCTGGAAGTGGCTGACGGCGTGGTCGAAGAGCACGGTTTGGAGGGCGTCATTCAACTCGCCAGCTTTCATCCGCGCTTTCAGTTTGACGGCACTGAGCCGGACGACATCAGCAACTACACCAACCGCGCGCCTTTTGCCATGCTGCACCTGCTGCGCGAAGACAGCGTGGAGAAGGCTGTTGAGGCTTTTCCCGAGGCTGAAACCATCTTTGAAGAAAACATCAAAACGCTGGAGAAGCTCGGGCACGCGGGTTGGAAAGCACTGGGCCTGCAGTCGTCTTGAGTCGCCACCCTGGCGACCCGCCGCCGCACCAGTGGCTTGTCAGCGCGCAGTTTCCTGAGCTTTGCGAATGGCCAAGATGGCCTGGTCCGCTTCGCCGGCTGGCGCTGCTTCGGGCAGTTTTTGAATGATCAGCCCCTGCAGTCGCGCACCGTGCTGCACGTTGATGGAGCCATAAGAAATATCGCCTTGCACCAGGCAATCATGGCTGAGCTCTACCCGCTCGAGCGCGGCGATATTACCCTCGACCTTGCCGGCCACGATGACCCTGAAGGCGCTGATATGGCCTATCACTTCACCAGTGGGCCCAATCGCCACCGTTGCCTTGTTGCTTTGGCTGGCCTGGATGTCGCCTATCACCTTGCCGTCAATTCGCACGCTGTCGATCAGCACCAGGTCTCCATCAACAGTGGTGCCAGGGCCTATGAGCGTTTCAAAGCGCTCCATGCTGACGGACCGCGCGTTAGGCTTGAGTTTATTGAACATCCTGCGAACTCCTTGATTGAGATTGCTTGAGATCTGCGGGCGCAAAGATGGCTGCCAACCCGAATTTTCATACGAAACAATCTTAGATTCTTTTTCAATAAATTAAAACTTAAGGTTAAATTAAATTTTTATTTAATCATATAAAGAGTAATTTGGTTATTACTTTTTAGTCTCAGCGAACCTGTGCTGCAGGCTGCAGATCGATGCTTATCACGGTGTAGGCGCCATTGATCTGGTCTGCGGTGAAAACGATCTTGTCGCCCGCTTTCACCTTGTTCAGCAAGGCCGGGTCTTTCACCTCAAACACCATGCTCATGGGCGGCATGTCCAGGTTTTTGATTTCGCCGTGCTTGAGTGATATCTTGCCGCCGGCTTTGTCAACGCGGCGAACCTCGCCCTCAGCAAGCGGCAGTGCTTGCGCCAGAGCGCCCAATGTCAATGCGCTCAGTGAAAGTGCCAGCCAGAACTTGTGGCGTGTGAGAGAGTTCAGAAATTTTTTCATATGACGTTTCCTTTGAAGATGAAAGATAGCTTCAAACTGACTGGGCCTTGCGGTTGTAGCTTTGGTAAACGCGGGTGCTGCCGTCGCGGCTGACCAGCAGCACGTCGTAGGGGTCGCGCCGGTCGCCATAGACAGCGCCATCCATGCCTGGGGAGCCCACCGGCATACCTGGCACGGCCAGACCCAGCACGGCAGGCTTTTCGCGCAGCAGGCGCAGGATCTCGCGCGCAGGCACATGGCCTTCAATGGCGTAGCCATCGACCAAGCCCGTGTGGCAAGAGCCGAGCTTGGTCGGTATGCCCAGGCGCGCGCGTGCAGCGGTGTTGCCACTGTCGTTAACGCGCACGGCAAAGCCATTGGCCTCCAAATGAGTCACCCAGTCTTTGCAGCAGCCGCAGTCCGGGTCTTTCCAGACTTGGATTTGAGGCTTGTTGCCCTTGGTTGTGGACGGCCCTTGGGCCAAGGCGGCGGGTAGCCACGCGGCGCACACTGCGCCGGCCAGAGTTACTAAAGTGAGTCGTCTCTGCATAAAAGATCTCCTTAAAAGTGAATTTTTAAAACTCCAGCAGGCTCAGCGCGCTGTCACCTTGATACGGCCCTTCATGCCGGCCGCAAAGTGGCCGGCCACCAGGCAGGCAAATTCGAAATCACCGGGGCGGTTGAAGGTCCAGACCAGACCGCCTTGCTTGCCCGGGTCCACATGCGCCATGTAAGGTTCATCGTGCGCCATGTTCGGGAATTTTTCCATCAATGCAGCGTGCGCGTCCAACTCAGCGCGCGTGCCGATCACCATCTCATGCAAGAGCTTGCCCTGGTTTTTAACGATGAAGCGTACCGTCTCGCCTTCTTTAAAGCTCAGTGTGTCTGGGGTGAAGCGCATCTTGTCGTCCATGGTCAGCGTGACGGTGCGCTTGACGCCGCTCAAGTCACCGGCGATGCCCCAGGGCTTTTGCTCTTTGACGGTGGGGCTGGCCTTCATGGCTTTGTCGCCGTGGGCCAAGGCCGGGTTGGCTGCCGTAGCTGCGAAGCCGGCGATGGCAATGAGGGTGATGGCGCCTAAGCGCGAGATATTGGACACGGCGGTGGAGGGTAATGATTTCATTTTGAATTTAGCCTTCGATGAATTAAAAATTGGAGTGGTTTCGGCCATCAATGATGACCTTGATGACCCGCGCCGCTGGCGGGTTTTCGAATCTGAACTTCCGTCGCAGGCCGTGTGCCCGCCGCAGCTTTTGCCGCTGGGGTGGCCGCAGGGCTTGGCGACTGACGCGGCGCCTCAGGCATAGCGCCTTTCCATTCATAAGCCTGGGTGCCGGGTGGCTGCTTGTACCAGCCCGGGTCTGAATAGTCGCCGGGCTTTTGATCGCGCCGCACTTTGAGCATGCTGAACATGCCGCCCATCTCCACGCCGCCGTAAGGACCCTTGCCCGTCATCATGGGCGCGGTGTTGTCTGGCAGGAGCATTTGCATTTCGCCCATGTCGGCCATGCCGCGCTCGCCCATCACCATGTAGTCGGGCACAGACTTTTGCATTTGCTTGACCAAGCCCCGGTGGTCCAGGCCAATCATGGTCGGCACATCGTGGCCCATGGCGTTCATGGTGTGGTGACTCTTGTGGCAATGAAAAGCCCAGTCGCCTTCTTCGTCCGCCAGGAACTCGATCTGCCGCATCTGGCCCACAGCCACATCGGTCGTCACCTCATACCAGCGCGTGGACTTGGGCGTGGGCCCGCCGTCAGTGCCTGTGACCATAAATTCATGACCGTGCAAATGAATCGGATGGTTCGTCATCGTGAGGTTGCCGAAGCGAATGCGCACCTTGTCGTTATGCCGCACGTTCAGCGTGTCGATGCCCGGAAAGATGCGGCTGTTCCACGACCAGAGGTTGAAGTCCAGCATGGTCATGATTTTGGGCGTCATGCTGCCGGGCTCGATGTCATACGCGTTGAGCAAAAAAACGAAGTCGCGGTCCACGTTGTCAATCAGCGGATGCTTGCCTTGTTTATCGAGTTTGGGGTGCGTGACCCAAAAGCCCATCATGCCCATGGCCATCTGCGTCATTTCGTCGGCGTGCGGGTGGTACATGAAGGTGCCGGGGCGGCGCGCCTCAAATTCGTAGACAAAAGTTTTGCCCACCGGAATCGGCGGCTGGTTCAGGCCCGACACGCCGTCCATGCCATTGGGCAAACGCTGGCCGTGCCAATGCACGCTGGTGTGTTCCGGCAGCTTGTTGGTGACAAATATGCGCACGCGGTCACCTTCGACCACCTCGATGGTCGGACCGGGGCTTTGGCCGTTGTAGCCCCACATATGAGCCTTGAAGCCGGGCGACATTTCGCGCACCACCGGCTCAGCCACCAAATGAAATTCCTTGACGCCTTGGTTCATGCGCCAAGGCAGGCTCCAGCCATTGAGCGTCACGACGGGGTTGTAGGGCAGGCCGTTAGGTGGGGCTAGCGGGGCAGCCGTGTTGGGGCTGCTCATCATGGCCGGTTCGGGCAGCGCGGCCATGGCGACCTTGCTGACGGATGCGGCGGCTACAGCGGAAATAGCTGCAGTGTTGAAAAAATTGCGTCGGTTCATGTTGGGGTTTCCTTTGACCTTGGTCTTCAGTGAGCGGCCAATGAGCGGCTCAATGAGCTTTTTAATGGGCAGGTGAAGCACTGGCCGCAGCTGCGGGCTTGCCAGCGTCGTCTGCGAAGGTGGGGGCTACGCCGGCCAGCAAGGTTTGCAGGTCGGTGTCGGCCAGCCAGAAGTCGCGTCGGGCTTCGACCTCGGCATTGGCGGCCTGTGCTTTGAGCTTGGTATCGGCCAGCAAATCAAACACGCTGGACAGCATGCCGTTGTAGCGCAGCACCATCTCGTCGTTGATGAACTCGCGCAGCGGCTGCAGTTCCTTTTGGTGATGGCGCGCCAGGTCGTAGCGGCTTCGGTAGCGCTGGTAGCTCAGGCGCGCGTCGCTGCGGGCTTGCACCGCCATGCCGCGCAGGGCAGCTGTGTCTTCCATCGAGGCCCACAGGTCGGCCGGGCGTTTGACGTGTCGCTCTGCCTCCTTGCGCTGCAATTGCATGCGCGCAATGTTCAAGTCCGCACGGGCCTGCAGACTGCGTTGCTCAATGTCGGGCAAGTCGCGCGGTGCCTCCGGCAACGCGGGCAGAGCGTCCGGCAGTGCAAAGCTGGCCTGCGGGCCCCATAAGCCCATGAGCACGGTGAGTTTTTCGCGGGCAGCAAAGGCGCTGTCTTGCGCCCGCGCGAGGTCCGAAGCGGCTTCGGCCAGCAAGACTTGCTGGCGGGCCTGTTGCAGGCGGCTCCAGTTGCCCACCCTTGCAAGTCGCCGGGCCAACTCACCGCTGTTTTCAGCAGCCAAGCGGGCGGCTTGCAGCGCCTTCACGGATTCGGCGGCGGCCACGGCATGGATCCAGGCCTTGTGCGTGTTCGCAGACAGCTGCGTGATCTCCTTGCGGGCCTTGAGCTTGGCCGGCGCATCGGCGCCAAACTGATCTGAAATTGCCAAGCCTTCCGTGCCCAGCATGACCTGCAGGCCGGGGTTGTTGAGCAAGGCAATACGTACTGCCGCCTTGGCGTCCACGGGGGTGGCCAACAGGCGCGCCAACTCGGCGCTGTGGTCTGCTCCGGGGGTGGGCAGCGTCACGCTAGGGGCGAGGGTGCTTGCGCTGCCTTGCTGTAGGCCTTGAACGCTGATTTCAGGCAGGGTGTTGGCGTGGGTGTTCAGCAAGGTGCTCAAGGCCAGTGCGCTCAAAGCGGCAAGGTGGCGATGGCGCGAAGCTGGGGCGGGCCGAATTTGCGTGCTCATGGCTGGCTCCCGGGCTGTGCATGCGGCGCGTTTTCAAGTTTGAGCAGATCAATATGCCCGCGCTTGAACTGGCCGACCGCGTCGTTGGCGCTGCGCCAGTCTGTGCTCTGGCTTTCAACACCCTGCGGCAGTCCTCGCAGTGCGCTTTGGTATTTGGCGAGCGGCACCTGAGCCTGTGGGCTGGCAGCCTGTAGGGCTGGCTGAGGATTCGCGCGTGGATAGGCCGCGTATTGCGCATGGGCGGCTGGGCTGTTCAAGAGCAGCACCAGCAGGCCTACAGCCTTCGCGAGGGTCAAGGTTTTTATCAGACGGTTCAAGTTCAACTCCTGAAAGAGCAAGCTCTGAAAAAGCATGCCGATGAGCGGTCAAGGCAGCAGTCTTAGGTACTTGGGCGAGCGTGGGCTAGCGTGCGCGAGCACGTCAGCGGGCTTGTCAAAGGAATGCTGCCAGCTGGTAGAGGCCCAGTTTGGGCCCGGCCTTCAGGAAATGGGCGGTTTTTGGTCGCGCGCTACGGGAGCGCTTGCGAATGCAGGGCTCAATGCCTGCGGCCGTGCGTTGGACGACGGCAATGGCTGCAGGTCAGCCCGAGAAAAAGCCAAACCTACGGGGTGGCAGGACTGGCAGGCCGAGCAGGCGTCACAGTCAGCATGAGCCGCCGCTTTGACGTCTTTGGTCGCAGGGCTGGCCTTGTCGTCCGTCGGGCCGTGACCCAGACAGTCAGACACATGTGCCGCTGAGGCATGCGTGCCGGGCTGATGCGCCTGCGTTGTGGTGTGATGAGACTCTGCCGCCATGGCCACGCCTGAGCCGCTGCCCAATGGCAACAAAAGCACGAGAAAGATCATCACAAAAAACCGCATGTAAATAATCATAACGCAGGCTTTATGGCCTGGGCTTGCAAAGTCTGCCCGGCTTTGTCCAGCCACAACTGCAGGCTGTCCAGCAGGTCGTTCCGGCTGAAGGAGCAGCTTTCTTCGGTAAAGAGCGCGCTCGATTCGAGCCGGTTGAGCAACTGCATCAAGACCTCCTCAAAGCGCTTGGGCAGAGCATTTCGCAGTGATTGCTGGGTTTGGACCAAGGCAGAAAAAGCGGCTGTGTCCAGGCTTTCAACTCGCAATTGCGCCAAGGCGGTTTGCAGCTGCTGGCACTGCGCCCGGGCGAGGTCAATGTCAGGTTTTGGCAGGTTTGCTGGCATGGCAGAAAATTGGCTCGCGCTCAAGCCGCGGCGTGCGCTTTCGAGGGCACCAGGTTGCGGTCAAAGGCCAGTGTGAGCAGCGCCAGAATGCCGAAAGGCAAGCCGACCCAGCCAAGGTTCGCAAAGCTCACCTGGCTGAGCAGGCTGCCGCTGACGATGCTTCCCAGGGCGGTGCCCAGGTACAGCATGGAGCCGTTCAGGCTCAGCAGCAAAGGCGCTTGCGTGGGCGACAGACTGGCCAGCCGGCTTTGCTGTGGTGACATCATGCCGAAGCCGGCAATCCCCCAAATCATCAAGGTCGACAAACTCAGCAGCGGGTGGCCGACGGTCAGTGGGAGCAATAGCATCATGAGGGTCAGCACGCTCAGTTGCACCCGCAGGCAGCGCAGCGAGCCAAAGCGGTCATTGGCCCAGCCGCCGCTGAGCGTGCCCGCCACACCGGCCAGACCAAACAGACCAAGCGTCACCGACAGCTCGGTCGAGCTCATGGGATTGAGCGCTTGCAACACCGGGCCGATGTAGGCAAAGACGCTGAAAACCGCCACAAAGTAAAGCAGGGTGCGCAGCCAAATTCGCAGTACGGCAGATTGCCTGGCCGCTGCACGAAAGCCGGCAAAGCCAGCTCCGGCGCTCGCCAGATTGCCGGGTACCAGCCAATGCACGGAGATCAGCGCCGCCAGACTGGCGCCCGCAGACAGCCAGACCGGCACACGCCAGCCGTATTCAAAACCTAACCAGGCACCGATGGGAATGCCCACCGCGTAGCTCACGCTCATACCTAAAAACGTGATGGACAGCGCCCGCCCGCGCAGCGCCGGTGGCACCATGCTCACAGCCAGTGCCGACACCAGGGCCGTGAACATGGCGCCTGCACCCATCAGCACCCGGCCCAGCAACAGCATGGTCAGGTTGGGTGCCAGCGCGCACGCCACACAGCCAGCCGTGAACAGGCCCAGCGCCAGCTGAATAGCGCGCCTGCGCGGCCATTTGACTGTCAGCACGATCAACATCGGCGCCAGCAAGGCGGTGGCCAACGCATAGGCGGTCATGGCCTGACCGGCAGCCGCCACGCTGATGCCAAGAGAAGTGCTTAGGGGCTGCAAGATCCCGCCCAGCACAAAAGCGCCGCTGCCAATCACCAGGTTGCAGAGCGCAAAGAAATAAAGAATGGGGGGCATGAAAGGTGTCAGAGTGATCAAAAGCCGCACCGGTCAGCATGCGTCAAACCATAACGTTAGCGGGTGGGTGACGCATCTTAGCTGCGACTGAGCGTTGGCCGGTTTTTTCAGCCCGCACGCGGAGCGCTCAAGCGGCGCGGGGTGATTTCCACCGAGTCGCTGCCGGTGCTCATCCACACGGTGCCGTCCTGCACTGTCACTTGCAGTTGCATGGTGCGGTTGGCCAGTTTGGCCAGGGCCTGGCTTTCGGCCGCATCAATTTGCCAGACCACCAAATTGGCTGCCCGCGTGAGTTTGGTTTCGATGGCTTTCCACCAGACCGGTGTGCTGCTGGAAAAGCTCAGCACAGTGACGCGCTCGGCCCGGCCCGCGGCTTTCATTAGGCGTTTGTCGTCGGGCTGGCCGACGTCGATCCAATGCAGGATGGCATCGGTGTAATCCTTGTGCCAAAGTGCGGCCTCGTCCACGTCCCACAGGTCTTTGGCAAACTCAAGCTTGCCCTTGTTGTCGTCGGCCGTGACATTCAGGGCAAAGGCCAGCAGCCGGATCATCATGCGTTCATCGGCCTCGGAAGGGTGGCGTGCAATCACCACCGTGTGGTCCGCATAGACGCTGCGGTCCATGTCGGCGATTTGCAATTGGGCTTTGTAGATGGTGGCTTTGAGTGCCATGGGTGGGGTCTTTGGGTCAGTCTGTCGAAGTGGCTTATTGGAACAGTCTTTTGTCCGGACGCATTTCCAGCCCCCTGCTGACTTGTCGCTATAGTGGCGTGGCGCCGGCTTTGCCCGCCCTGACCCGATTCACAAAAACACCCCACGGAGACAGTTTTCATGAGCACCCCCTTATTCAGCGCCACCATCGCCGGCAGCCTGCCCAAACCCGCCTGGCTGTCTGAGACGCAAAAACTCTGGCCGCAGTGGAAGGCCGAAGGCGCCGAACTGGCGCAGGCCAAGCAGGACGCTACGCTGCTGTGGATCAAGGCACAAGAAGACGCCGGCCTGGACGTCATCGGTGATGGTGAACAGTCGCGCCAGCACTTTGTGCACGGTTTTCTGGAGCAGGTCGAAGGCATCGACTTTGATCACAAGGTAAAGATGGGCATTCGCGACAACCGCTATGACGCCATGGTGCCGCAGGTCGTATCGACACTGCGCCTCAAAGGCCGTGTGCATGCGACCGAGGCCCGATTACTGCGCGCGCACACCGGTAAAAAAATCAAGTTCACCTTGCCCGGCCCCATGACCATCGTGGACACCGTGGCAGATCGTTTTTACGGCGACAAAGTCAAAATGGCCATGGCTTTTGCCGAGCTGCTCAACCAGGAGGCGCTGGCGCTGCAAGCCGACGGCGTGGACATCATCCAGTTTGACGAGCCGGCCTTCAACGTTTACATGAAGGAGGCGGCCGACTGGGGTGTGGCCGCATTGGAGATCGCGGCCAAGGGCCTGACCTGCACTACCGCCGTTCACATCTGCTATGGCTACGGCATCAAGGCCAACGACGACTGGAAAGTGACGCTGGGCCAGGAGTGGCGTCAGTACGAAGCTATCTTTCCGGCCCTGGCCAAGAGCAGCATCCAGCAGGTCAGCCTGGAGTGCTATCACTCGCATGTGCCGCCACACCTGATGGCCTTGCTCGAAGGCAAAGACGTGATGGTCGGTGTTATCGACGTTGCCAGCGAAGAAATTGAAACCCCGGAGCAAATTGCCGACACCATCGGCCGGGCCTTGCAATACGTGCCCAAAAACCGGCTGCTACCTTGCACCAACTGCGGCCTGGCCCCCATGAGCCGCGAAGTCGCCCTGAAAAAACTTCAGGCGCTGGCCCAGGGCGCGGCGCTGGCGCGCGAGCGTTACAAGTAAATAGGGCTGCTATGAGCGACGCCGGTCATTCCCACGATCACGATCACCGCCACAAGCATCGCAAGGCTCATTCGCACGAGCCCTTGTGGAGGCACGATGGCGTGCGCGTTATCGGTGCCGGTCAGCTCATCGAACCCGCCGAAAAACCGCAGACCGTGCTGTGGATAGACCCGACCCATCCGCAAGGCTGCGTTTAAATCTTTGGCAAACTTCCCAGGAATTCCCATGAAAGCCATCTGGCAAAACACCGTGATTGCAGAAAGCGAGGACATTGTTGTGCTCGAAGGCAATCACTATTTCCCCATCAGCGCGCTCAACCGCGACCATGTCACCTTCAGCAACCACCACACCATGTGCGCGTGGAAGGGGCAGGCGAGCTATTACTCGCTGCTGGTCAATGGTGAAATGAACACTGACGCAGCTTGGTACTATGCCGACCCGAAGCCCGAAGCCGAGAACATCAAAGACCGCGTGGCCTTCTGGAAGGGCGTGAAGATCGAGCCCTGAAGGCGGCTCTTGTCAGGGGATCCATCCCTGTGTTTCGCTTCACGGCGTCCGCTACTCCCGCACATCCGCCACCGGGTTCTGTCCAAAGTCAGCCCGCGCCAAATACGCCAGCACCCGCCTGGCCGCCTCGTCCGGCGAAGTCAGTTGCCCACCCAGATGCAGGCCGGCAAAACCTTGGCGGTCCGGAAACAGTGCATCGTCTGTGCTGCGCAATTGAACTTGCATGTCGGTGTCGATCACGCCTGGGGCCAGCGAGCAGACTTTGGCTCCCCGGGGTTTGAGCGCCTCGTCCAGCGCCAGGCAGCGCGTGAAATGGTCCATGCCGGCTTTGGCCGCGCAGTAAGCCGATTGCGAAGCCATGGCCCGGCGGCCCAGACCCGATGAAATGTTGAGGATCTTGCGTGTGGCCTGCCAGCTGTCGGTCGCCCGCAAAAATGCCGCGCTCAGCAACATGGGCGCCTCCAGCCCCACGCGCAGCGCATGCGCCAGGTCAGCCGGATCGCTCAGGCTGAGCGGCGCAATCGGCGGAATCACGCCGGCGTTGTTGATCAGGGTGGCGCTTGCAAACCCGTCGCCTGGCTGGCTCTGCAACCAGGCCAGCAGGCGCTGACTCACTGTGTTGGCTTGCGCCAGGTCTTCAGTCCATTGCATCAGCTGCGCGCCCTGGGCTGGCGCGCGTTCTGCGAGCTTCGTGTTGGCTTGCCGAGAAATGCACAAGAGCGTGTGGCCTGGCGCTAACAACTGCTCAGCCATGGCCAGGCCCATGCCCCGTGAAGCGCCGGTCAAAATGGTGAGATGCTGGGGTTTCATTGTTTCTCCAATCAAAAAGTGGCGGTGCTTGTGAAGTGCAGCGACTCGCCAGTCACAGGGTGTGCAAAGCTCAGCGCGCTGGCGTGCAACAGCATTCGCCCGTGCTGCGCTGGCTGCTCGTCAAGGCCGTAAAGCGCATCGCCCACGATGGGGTGACCGATCGCTTGCAAATGCACGCGCAGCTGGTGGGTTCGGCCTGTCAGGGGTTCGAGCAGCAGTCGGGTTGTGCCGGCAACGCTGTCACGGCTTTCAATGCGCCAGCGCGTCTGGCTGGGTTTGCCCAAGGCTTGGTCAATGATGCGCAGCGGCCGGCGCGGCCAGTCGGCAGCAATCGGCAGGTCGATCAAGCCCCAGCCCGACTGTGCGTCCGCGGCATCCCGTGTGCAAGCCGGCTCGGCCATCAGCCCCTGAACTACGGCGGTGTAGTGTTTGTGAACACGCCGCCCGGCAAACGCCAGGCTCAATTGCTGCTGCGCGCTCAGCCCTCTGGCCATCAGCAGCAGTCCGGATGTCGCCATGTCGAGTCGATGCACCACCAGTGCGTCCGGGCAGTGCGCTTGCACGCGTGCGCTCAGGCAGTCTTGTTTGTCGGCTCCCCGACCGGGCACGGACAGCAGGCCAGCGGGTTTGTCGAGCACCAGCAGGCAAGCGTCCCTGAAGTGAAACTTCAAAGGCAAATCAGGGCTGGGCAGAGTGGGCGGCACGCTTTTGTTCACGCAGCATATAAAGGTAAAGGCTTTCAACCTTTTCGCGTGCCCAAGGGGTCTTACGCAAAAACTTCAGGCTCGATGCCACGCTGGGGTCCAGCACAAAGCAGCGTATCTGGATGCGTTGGCCCAGTTCTTCCCAGCCGTAATGGGCTGCCAGCGCGGTGACGATGGCCTCTAGCGTGATCCCGTGCAAGGGGTTGCCGCGTTGCGCCATCGGCCTTGTGATGCCGGCATCCGGGGCTGGCGTGCCGTCTTGTGGCGCGGGCTTCACGGCCTTTATTTGTTTTTCAGCTTGCCGCGCACCGGCACCACGGTGACGATGGTGGGACGCACAGCGTCCGGAGAAACAGTTTTAGGTGGCGATGTGTCTTTTTTGGGCTTCTTGACCATCTTCTGGGATTGTTGACCTTTTGCCATGGTGTGCTCCTGTGGGTTGGATGCGGGCCTGCTGCCCGTGCGTCCCATTATCGTTGCAGATGCTTGAGCCTTAGCCTGCAGACGGCACTGTTAAGCTGCTGCGCCATGGCTTTGCACAACTTTTCTGACTTGACCCGCCAGACGGCCTTCATGCGCCTTTGGTATTCGCGGCTGGCCAGCATCAGTGGCCAGCAGATGTTGATGGTCGCCGTGGGCTGGCAAATGTACGAGCTGACCGGCAGTGCCTGGGACTTGGGTCTGGTCGGCTTGTTTCAGTTTTTGCCGGCCTTGCTGCTGACGCTGGTGGCCGGTCATGTGGCTGACCGGCTGCACCGCGCGCGCATTGTGTGGGTTTGTCTGTTGGTTCAGGGCCTGGTGGCCTTGGTCTTGATGGCCGCCACCGAAGGACTGTTCGCCGGCGATCCCTGGGCCTCGCGTGAATTGCTACTGGGCTTGTCCGTGGCCTTGGGTGCGGCGCGGGCCTTTCAAATGCCGGCACAGCAGGCCTTGATGCCGCAACTCGTGCCGCCGGACTTGCTCTCGCGTGCCATGGCTTTTAGCGCCGGCGGCATGCAGACTGCCGTGATTGGCGGGCCGGCTTTGGGGGGCTTGATTTTTGTGGCCGGTGCCACAGCGGTGTATGCGAGCAGCGCGGGCTTGTTCTTTATTGGATGTGTTTTGATGTCACGCGTGCGCTATGTGCACCTGCCCCCGCCGGATGAGCCGGTGACCATGCGCAGCTTGCTGGCAGGCTTGGTGTTTGTCTGGCAGCGCAAGGCCTTGTTGGGCGCGGTGTCACTGGATTTGTTCGCGGTCTTGTTGGGCGGTGCCACGGCCTTGCTGCCCCTGTTTGCCAAAGACATTCTGATGGTCGGCCCCTGGGGCCTGGGCCTGTTGCGCGCCGCGCCTGCAGTTGGTGCGGTCCTCATGTCGGCACTGCTCACGCGTTGGCCTCTGCAGCGACGCGTGGGCCATCGCATGTTGGGGGCGGTGGCAGTCTACGGCCTGTGCATGGTGGTCTTTGGCCTGTCCACCAGTTTTACTTTGTCACTCCTTGTACTGGCACTGTCCGGCGCTGCTGACATGGTCAGCGTGGTGGTGCGCCAGACCCTGGTGCAAATGGAAACGCCCAACGAAATGCGAGGCCGAGTCAGTTCCGTTAACTCTGTCTTCATCGGTGCTTCCAATCAGCTGGGCGAGTTTGAGTCGGGTGCCACGGCTGCTGTGATGGGGCCGGTAGGCTCTGTGGTGCTGGGCGGCGTGGGAACGCTGCTGATTGCTGCGGCCTGGCTGCGTTACTTTCCGGAGCTGGCCCGGCGGGACCGGCTTTGAAACCGGCGGACTTTTAGCGCTGGGGTCCGCTGCGCGCGCGGTTGACGTCCAGCGCAGAAACCTCTCCGGCCTGGTGACCCCAAGCGCTGCGCAGGTAGGTCAGCAAGTTGGCGATTTCGCTGTCGCTGAGCACCAGCATAAATGGCGGCATGCCATAGGGCCTGGGGTTGCCGGCCGTGGCCGGCGCATAGCCGCCGTACAAAACAATTTGCACCAGGTTGGTGGTAGCCGGCATGCTCAGTGCGCGGTTGCCGGCCAAGGCGGGGTACGCACCTGCCACGCCCTGGCCCTTCTCGCCGTGGCATTGAGCGCAGTGGTTTTCATACAGCTGCGCGCCGGCCCTGGCACTGCTTGAGGTGGCCAGGGCAGTGGCCCGTGGGCCCCGCGCGGCGCTGGGCAAATCGGGCGCCAGGTTGTCGCTGTGCGGCAGGCCCTTTAAATAAACCGCCATCGCTCGCAAGTCTGCCGGGCTCATGTACTGGGTGCTGTGCAACACCACCTCGGCCATGGGGCCGAGAACGGAGGCACGCGGTGCGACACCGGTTTGCAAGAGCGTCACCACCTCGTCCACCGGCCAATCGGCCAGTCCGGCCTCATTTTTGGCACTCAGTGAGGGGGCATACCAGTTTTGCATCGGTATCAGGCCGCCGGCCAGGTCCAGCGGGCTGCTGCCGCCCAGCGCGTCGCGCGCTGAATGGCAGGCCGAACAGTGGCCCAGGCCGCGCACGAGGTAGGCACCACGGTTCCAATCAGCGCTTTGAACGGGCTCAGGAACAAAGCTGCCAGGGCTGAAATAAAGCGCCCGCCAGACAGACAGCGCCGCTTGGGTATTAAAGGGCCAGCGCAAGGTGTGTGCCGGTGGTCTGGCGGCCACTGCCGGCAGGCTTTGCAAATAAGCGTGCAGGGCGTCGCTGTCGGCGCGGCTGACTTGCGTGTAGCTGGTGTATGGAAAGGCAGGGTAAAGCAGGTGGCCATCTTTGGAGCGGCCGTTGTGCAGGGCACGCCAGAAGTCATTTGGGCTCCAGTTCCCCAGGCCTGTGTCGCGGTCGGGCGTGAGGTTGCTGGAGAACACCGTACCGAAAGGTGTGTCGATACCGCGCCCGCCGGCATATGGCACACCGCCGGGCACAGTGTGGCAGCTCATGCAGTTGCCGGCACGGCTGATGTATTCGCCGCGTGCCAGCAGAGCCGCGCTCTTGTCCGGGCCGGGCGGGCCGGCTGGTGCGGTTTCATCGCGGGTGTTCAGTAGCCACAGCAAACCGGTCAGCAGCAGCGCCGCCGAGGCCGCCCAGCTGAACCGGCGCCAGAGCCTTGCGCGCGTCATTTGCGTCATTTGGCCGCTCTGCCGGCGGCACCGGCGGGCGCCGCCGTGGCGGTGGGCAAAGCCACACTGCCGCAGGCCGGCACCGGCACGCCAGCTTTCGCTGCGGCCGCAGCTGCGGCATGCGCTGGTGCAGGTTGACTTTGCGCCGGCACCGCTTGAGCCGCCAGCCAGTTTGACGCCGCGTTGATGTCGTCCAGACTCAGGCGCTGGACCACCTGCGCCATGCAGTCGGGTGCGTGTGCACGGCGTTTACCCGTTTTCCAGGCCCCCAGTTGCGCATTGAGATAGTCCAGCGGCAGTCCCAAGAGACCGGGAACTTGTGGCAAGACACCCGTTATGCGCTCACCGTGGCATTGCACGCAAGCCGGCACCTGGCGCGCAGCGTCGCCATGCAGCACCAGTTCCCGGCCCCTGGCCAGCAGGCTTGCCGGTGCTTTGTGCGGCTGCGCGGCCGGGTAGGGCACTTGCTGATTGGCAAAGTACTGGGCGATCTCCATCAGGTAGGCGTCGCTCAGCGGCGCCACCATTTGCGTCATCAGCCCGTAGTGGCGACGCCCTTCACGGAAATTGAGCAGCTGCTGGTAAAGGTAGGCGGCGGGCTTGCCGGCCAGGCGCGGGTAGTAGCCGTCGGGTGCAGCACGGCCCTCGGGGCCGTGGCAGGCGGTGCAGGCGATGGTGCGTTGAGCGATGCTGTCTTCAAACACAGCTGCCGCCAAGACGCCGGGGCTGGTCAGGGTGCTCAGCAGACCGGCGAGCAGCACTGAATTTGAAAATCGACGCAGGAAATGAATCACACGTACATTATCGATTGCAGTTGATTCTTAGTTCAGTCTGCTCTCAGTTGCCCCTCAATCGCCGGGCTCAGCGACTTGCATCAACAGGTCCGATGCAGGGTAGGCCACGCAGGGCAAAAACAAGCCTTCGGCTTTTTCTTCAGCGCTCAGACCGGGCCAGTCCATGCGGTAGCTGATGCGGCCGCTGTGCAAGCGGCACAGGCAAGTGCGGCACACACCGTTGCGACAGGAACTCGCTAGCGAATACCCGCTGTCCAGTGCCGACTGCAAAACGGTCTGGTCCTCTGGCGCTGCAAACTCACCGCTCTGGGTTTGGATACGGACCTTGAAGCTGTGACAGGGAAGGGATGGGTGGCTCATGACAAGCTCCAATTTAACCTGTGCCGGAACTTTGTTGCAGGCCCTTGTCTGGCCTGCACAATTGCGGCGACAATTCCGTTTCTTTTTTCAAAAAACCTGATCTGCGCAGGTCACACGTTTCAAACCAACTTTTCCATGTCCAGTTACCAAGTTAGACCCGCTACCGTTCGCGATGCCAAAACCATCGCTCAAATTCACGTGGCCTCTGCCCAGGCTGCCTACCAGGGGCTGTTGCCTGACGAGCAGCTTGCTGAGCCCTCTGTCGAAAAACGCCAGGCCCTGTGGCGCGAAGCCATCGAGTACAGCGAGCCGCAAGTGCAAGTGGTTTGCAAAGACGACGAGATCGTTGGCTTTGTCGGCTTTGACCGCTCGCGCGACAAGGGCACGCCCTCGACCATGGGCGAGATCTGGTCTTTGTATGTCTTGCCGGCCGATTGGGGGCAGGGCGCCGGTGTGGCGCTGTGGGACGCGGCCCATGACGGCCTCAAGGAAGAGGGTTGCACCAATGTCAGCGCCTGGGTGCCGGTGCGCAACGAGCGCGCCATGCGCTTTTTTGAGCATGCCGGTTTCAAGCGTGAGATGACCTCGCTCAAAACCGTGCCCGTGGGCACCGCGCGGCTCGAAGAAATCCGCCTTAAACGCGCGCTGGCTTGAGCATGTGCCGGGGCTGGCCATGCGCAGCGCCATCGCCGGCCCCGCGCACATGATCAGCCCCAAGACGACTCCTGTCGTTTTACTCGCGCCCATGGAAGGGCTGCTCGACTTTGTGCTGCGCGACATCCTGACGCGTGTCGGCGGCATTGACCGCTGCGTCTCTGAGTTCATCCGCATCACCGACCAGCTGCTGCCCGAACGTGTCTTTATCCGCGTGGTGCCGGAGTTGCTCAACGGCAGCCGCACGCCGGCCGGTGTGCCGGTGCGTGCGCAACTGCTGGGTTCGGACGCCGCTTGCATGGCTGACAACGCCGCCCGGCTGGCAGCCATGGGTTCAGCCGGCATTGACCTGAACTTCGGCTGTCCGGCAAATATCGTCAACCGCCACGGCGGCGGTGCCGCTTTATTGCAAGATCCGCAAGCTGTGGGCCGCATTGTGGCCGCGGTGCGCCGCGCTGTGCCGGCGGCGGTGCCTGTGTCGGCCAAGATGCGGCTGGGCTTTCATGACGATGCGCTGGCCGAAGACTGTGCCCGCGCCATTGACGAGGCCGGCGCCAGCGAGCTGGTGGTGCATGCCCGCACCAAAGCTGATGGTTACCGGCCGCCCGCTTACTGGGAGCGCATTGCCGATATTCGCCAATCGGTAGCCCTGCCGGTGGTGGCCAATGGGGAGATATGGACACTGGCCGATGCCGCACGTTGCCGCGAGGTCAGCGGCTGCGACATGCTGATGATCGGCCGTGGCGCAGTCGCTGACCCCGGACTGGCTTGGGCTATTCAGCATGGCCCAGACGCAGCGCCACACACCGTCTTGGCCTGGCAGGCGTTGCTGCCGCATATCGCTGACTTCTGGCACCTGGTCTGCACGCGCTTGGACGCACGCGCACAAGCCGGGCGCCTGAAGCAGTGGCTTAATTTTTTGCGCCGGCGTTACCCGCAGGCTGAGACGGCCTATCAGCAGCTCAAGACTGTCAACGACCCGGCGCAGATTGACGCCTGGCTGGCCCGGCAAACTGCTCCGGCCAGTGCAGTCAACACGCAGGCGCAATTTGACACCTTGACCGCCGCATCTTGCTAGCTCTCCCGACGGAGTATTGCGAGGCGGTCGCTTTCACCGCCCCAAGCGCACCCCCGGTAAAATGCCATGGCCGGCGCGGTGTTGCTGGCTTATTTTTTATTTCAACTGGCGTCCATCCGGCGAGCTCGCTCATGTCTCTTCAAGTTCTAGAAGCCCAAACCGGCGAAAACCCGGTTGCCACAGTGTTGATACTGCACGGCCTGGGTGCTGATGGCCGCGATTTCCTCCCCGTTGCCGAGCAGCTCGATCTGTCCAGCGTGGGTCCGGTGCGTTTTATTTTTCCGAACGCGCCTGAGATGCCGGTGACCATCAATGGCGGCTATCAGATGCCCGCCTGGTACGACATTCTGGGTACTGACCTCACGCAGCGCCAGGACGAAGCTGGTCTGCGCCATTCGCAATTGGCCATTGACGCCTTGATCGAGCGCGAAAAGTCGCGCGGCATAGCGTCCCATCGCATCGTGCTGGCCGGCTTTTCGCAAGGCTGCGCCATGACGCTGATGACCGGCTTGCGCCATTGCGACCGGCTGGCCGGCTTGCTGTGCATGTCGGGCTATTTGCCGCTGGCCGATAAAACCGCCGTCGAGCGCAGCTCTGCCAACCAGGATGTGCCGATTTTCATGGCCCACGGTACCCGCGACCCGGTGGTGCTGCTGCCGCGCGCCACCGCCTCGCGTGACCATCTTCAGTCGCTGGGCTACGCAGTTCAATGGCACGAGTACCCCATGGAGCACTCGCTTTGTCAGGAAGAAATCCAGGACATCGAAGACTGGTTGCTGCGTGTACTGGCCTGATCTGCCGGCCTCCAAGGCCTTTGTGCCTGGTGTTCATGCCGGTGGCTGCTCAGCGAAAAATGCCGTCATGTGCTACGGTTCGCTTTCTTAAAAAATTGAGAATTCTGAAGAATCGAGACCTTATGACCAAGTTGCAGGCACCGGCCGGCCCGCTTTCAGGCAGTCTTTTGGCTGACCTGACACCCGCCCGGCTGCTGGGTATGCGTCGGGGTATCGAAAAAGAAAGCCTGCGCGCCCAAGCCGGCGGCAGTCTGGCCCTGACACCGCACCCGGCGGCGCTGGGCTCGGCCCTCACGCACCCGCACATCACCACCGACTTCAGCGAGTCCCAGGTCGAACTGGTCACCGGAGCCCACTTAGACGCCACCACCACGCTGGCCGAGCTCACGGAGCTGCACCAGTACACCTACCGCGTGATGCAGCAGGCCGGCGACGAGATGCTGTGGGTCTCCAGCATGCCTTGCGGCTTGCCAACTGACGAGACCATTCCCATTGCCCGTTTCGGCGCGTCCAATGTGGGCCGCGCTAAAAGCGTCTACCGCATGGGCCTGAGCCACCGTTATGGACGGCGCATGCAAACTATCTCGGGGATTCATTACAACTGGTCGCTGCCGGGCGTCAGCAGCCAATCGTATTTCGGTTTGATACGCAACTTCAGGCGTCACGCTTTTTTGCTGCTGTACCTGTTTGGTGCCTCGCCAGCCGTGTGTTCGAGCTTTGTGGCCGGGCGTCAGCATGAACTGCAAAAGCTCGCCGGCAGCACCATGTACATGCCGCACGGCACCTCGCTGCGCATGGGCCGCCTGGGCTACCAAAGTGACGCGCAAGCCTCGCTGGCCGTCAGCTACAACAGCCTCGAAGGCTACGCCGCCTCGCTCGCTGATGCGCTCACTCGGCCCTACCCGGCGTATGAAGCGGTTGGCATCCGCAACCCGGGCGGCGACTACAACCAACTGGGCGACACGCTGCTGCAAATTGAAAACGAGTTCTACGGCACCATTCGCCCCAAGCGCGTGATTTTTCCGGGCGAGCGCCCTCTGCATGCGCTGCGCGAGCGCGGTGTCGAGTACATCGAAGTGCGATTGATGGACCTGGACCCCTTTGTGCCGGCCGGCATCAAGGCCGAGACCATGGATTTCTTGGATGTGTTCTTGCTGCACTGCCTGCAAACCGAAAGTCCGCCAGACTCACCCGCCGAGATCGCCGAGCTGGCGCGCAACCAGCACCGCGCGGCTGCGCGCGGGCGCGAGCCGGGTTTGATGCTCGAGCGTGACGGTCGGGATATCAGCCTGACAGATTGGGCCGAGGAACTGATGGATGCCTGCAGGCCTCTGGCCGCCTGCCTGGACGCGGCGCACGCCAGTGACCGTTACAGCCGCGCCCTGAGTGCCGCAGACGCTGCGCTGCATGCGCCCGACACGCTGCCCTCTGCGCGCGTGCTCAGCAGCATGCAGGGTTTTGACAATTCTTTTGTTCAGTTTTTGCGTGCACAGTCTTTGAGCACGCAAGCGTTTTATTTGCAAATGCCCTGGACAGCCGAGCAGCAAAGTCGCTTTGAGTCGATGAGCCGGCAGTCCTTGTTTGAGCAGAAAAAGATCGAAGCGGCCGACACCATGCCCTTTGAGATTTACCGCCAGCAGTACCTGTCTTCTGACCGGCTGGGTCGCCCTGTACCTGCCCTGGCTTAAGTCTGCGCTGTTCACGCTGACTCCGTTATGGCTGGGCCGGCGGGCAACGATGACCGTCTTTGCGCCACTTTGAGTCAAACCTGCCCTTGTATGCCTCATGCTGTTTCCCGATTGCGCACCGCCCGGCTGGCACGCAGCGTCAAGCCTTTTTTGGCGCGTGGCGGCTCGCGTCTGGCGCATTGCCCCGGTTGCCGGCTGATCCCCAGCCACTGCCTGTGTGACTTGCGCCCGGCCATCAGCACGCGCGCCGGTGTGTGCCTGATCATGTGTGACATCGAGCCGCTCAAACCCAGCAACACCGGCTGGTTGATTGCCGATGTGGTGCCCGACACCTGGGCTTTTGGCTGGGCCCGCACCGAGGTCGACCCGGCGCTGCTGGCCTTGCTGGCCGACCCGCAATGGCAGCCTTACCTGGTGTTTCCGGGCGAGTTTGTTGACGCCCGACGGGTGGTGACGCAGTTGCAGCCAGAGTCCGCTGCGCTTGGCCAGCGCTTTAAACGTCCGCTTTTTGTGCTGCTAGACGCCACCTGGCCCGAGGCGCGCAAGATGTTTCGCAAAAGCCCATATCTGGACCACTTGCCCGTGCTCAGTCTGGCGTCCGAGCAGATCTCGCGCTACCTCCTGCGCCGCTCCAAACGCGATGACCACTTTTGCACCTCCGAGGTGGCTTCGCTGTGCCTGGCGCTGGCCGACGAGCCGCTGGCGGCGCAAACGCTGGAGGCTTATCTTGACGTGTTCAGCATCCACTACATGACGGCCCGGCAGCAGCAGCCAGTGGACCTGGGCGATGCCTTACACCTGCGCTTACGGGATCTGGGCGCGCCGGCCGGCGGGCAAAGCGCACAATCGGGTCCATGACTTCCAGCAACACCCCGCCTGACGCGCCCGCCGCAACGCTTGATCCGAATCGCCAGCAGGAATTGAAAAAATGCTGCTGTGCGAAGCCTGCGCCGGCATCCAGCGCAACTGGCGTCGCGCCCCCGGCCACCCGGAACTGGTGCAGGGCGCTCCGCACCACGCCAAACGCAGTCACGGTCTGGTCGCCATCACCCCCTACAAATGCGACCGCTGCGGCACCGCCTGGGAGTACGAAAACAACAAAGCCGACCAGCATGCGGGCTGGTCGGTGGTGGGGCGCTAGCCGGCGTCGCCTGTGAAAGCTCCCCCCAGACTGCAATCCCTTGTTGAAGAGGGCCTGATTGACACCGTGGTCCGCCAGCTCATGAGCGGCAAGGAAGCCATGGTCTACGTGGTGCGCTGCGGCGACGAGACGCGCTGCGCCAAGATCTACAAGGAAGCCACCAACCGCAGCTTCCGGCAGGCGGTGGACTACACCGAAAACCGCAAGGTCAAGAACTCGCGCCAGGCGCGTGCCATGGCCAAGGGCAGCAAGTTTGGCCGGCAGGCGCAAGAGGCCGCATGGCAAAGCGCTGAGGTCGATGCGCTGTACCGCTTGGCCGCAGCCGGTGTGCGCGTGCCGCAGCCTTATAACTTTCACGATGGCGTGCTATTGATGGAGCTGGTGACCGATGCCCATGGCGACGCTGCTCCGCGCCTGAACGATGTGGCTTTCACGCCGGCGCAGGCGCTGGCACACCATGCCACCTTGATCGGCGAGGTTGTGCGCATGCTGTGCGCGGGTGTGGTGCAAGGCGACCTGTCAGAGTTCAACATCCTGCTGGCGCACACGCCGGGCGCCGAGGGGGAAGAGGGCAGCGACGGCCCCGTCATCATCGACCTGCCGCAGGCGGTGGACGCGGCCGGCAACAACCACGCGCAGCGCATGCTGATGCGCGACGTGGCCAACTTGCGCGACTTTTTTGGTCAGTTTGTCCCCGAGCTGCTGACCACCCAGTACGGCCCGGAGATGTGGAGCCTGTACCAAAGCGGCCTTTTGAGCAACGAGACGCCGCTGACCGGCCACTACGAACGCGCCCATGCTGACGTGGATATGCAGGCCGTGCTGCGGGAGATTGACGACGCGCGCGCTGAAGACGCCGCGCGGCGTCTGCGCATGGCCGCGGCCTAGATTTCCCGCTGTACGCGCCGGACGCGTCTGCAAAAAAAACCGTTCACAATCCGTGTATTAAAGAAAGAACACGCAGAGATGGCAATTCAATGGTTTCCCGGTCACATGCACTTGACCAAAAAAGCCATCAGCGAGCGGATCAAGGAAATTGATGTCGTGATCGAGTTGCTGGATGCCCGCCTGCCGGGCTCCAGCGCCAACCCGATGCTGGCTGAACTCACGGGCGGCAAGCCGGCGCTCAAGGTGCTCAACAAACAAGACCTGGCCGATCCGACGCGCACGCCGCTCTGGCTGGAGCACTACAACAGCCAGCCGGGCACGCGGGCCATCGGGCTGGACGCCAGCATGAGCACACCGGCCAAGGCTTTGATCGAGGCCTGTCATCTGCTGGCGCCCACGCGCGGCAGCATGGTCAAGCCCATGCGCGTGCTGATTTGCGGCATTCCCAACGTTGGCAAGTCCACGTTGATCAACACGCTCACCGGCAAGCGCGCCACCAAAACCGGTGACGAGGCGGGTGTCACCAAAATCGAGCAGCGCATCGTGTTGGCCGACGGCTTTTACCTCTTCGACACGCCCGGCATGCTGTGGCCACGCATTATCGTGGCCAAGAGCGGCTACAACCTGGCCGCCAGCGGCGCCATTGGTCGCAATGCCTTCAACGAAGAAGAAGTGGCGCTGGAGCTGCTGGACTACCTGATTCCGAACTACCCTGATCTGCTCAAAGCGCGCTACAAGGTCGAGCTGCCTGCCGGCACCACCGATGAGCAGTTGCTCGAAGAGATCGGTCGCAAGCGCGGCGCGGTCTTGAGCAAAGGCCGCATCAATTTGCAAAAGGCTGCTGAGATCGTGATCTACGAATTTCGCCAGTCCACGCTGGGGCGCATCACGCTGGAGACGCCGCAAGAGTTCGCGCTGTGGCTGGCCGCTGGGCAAAAGCTCGATGCCGAGCGGCAGGTCAAAAAAGACGAGATCGAGCTCAAACGCCTGGTCAAGCTCAAGAAAGTGCCTCGGCCGGCCAAGGTGGACCGACGCGGCAACGAGGACTGAGCACCCGCGATGGCTTCAAGCCGCGGACATAAACCTTCAGTGCCGCGGGCGCATCACACGCCGGCCATAAGCCACGCCAAAGCCGATGCCCAGCACCAGGGCAAACCAACCCACCAGAGAAGCGTTGGCCACGATGCCTTGCATACCCGGGGATTGAATGAAGTAGGGCGAGAGCAGCACCCCCAGGCCGATCAGCACGCACAGCACGGCTTTAAAAAGCAACTCCTTGTCGGCTTGTGCGCTCTTGGCGTTGGTCAGCGGGCGGGTGGGTTCTTGGGGCAGGGGCATGAAGGGGGTCCGTGTCTGAGCAAATGCGATGAGCAAGGATAGCGGGTTTCATGAGCTTCACGTCGCCTGAGTCCCCTGAACTCCATTCTTTTACACTTGCCCTCTGCCAAGGTTTGTAAGACTTTGCGTTTGATTTCAATTTAATAAACAGGAGACCCCATGAAAAGACGTCAATTCACAGCCGCTGCCCTGGCCGCCGCCACCTTTGCCGCTGCGCTGCCGGCACTGGC